>JAAERE010000140.1 GCA_024230675.1 bacterium
AAGACTGGATTCCATCCGCCGCCGGAAAGATGGGCGTCGCCCGTCTGAAAGAAATCTCTGGGTCCCCGTTTGCACGGGGATGACTCAGGGAGGGGGATGACGCAAAGGGTGAGATGTGGATTATGAAGGCGATGATCTCCCGGGTGGCCCACCTTTCCCAAGGTGGGATTGGCTGAAACGTCGAATGCCTGTCTTCTTGGGGCAGGCGGGGGCGTCTGCGGCCACGGCAGTCCCACCCGACGTTTCACTCTGGGTGGGTTACAGGGACTCGGCACCGACAGGATCGCAGAGATCCTGCCGATGTCGAAACCGCAGGGGTTTCGACCTACAGCTGCTGCACCCATTTCGACGCGATAAGAAAAGCCCCCCGAGCCGTCGGGCCCGGGGGGCTTTCAAATTTGGTGCGGAAGGCGAGACTTGAACTCGCACGGATTGCTCCACTACCCCCTCAAGATAGCGTGTCTACCGGTTCCACCACTTCCGCATAATTTTGGCACTCCCATCTGTCGACGATCAAATCGTCGTCAGTTGCCCGATCCATCAGGAGTTTCCGCAGCCGGCTGCTCTGTCGCAGGCTGGCCCGACTCATCCACCGGCACAATCCGGACGGGAGCCTGGTTGCCGCCGGCACCCTGCGTATCCTCGGCTTCGGCCTGGGCGGCCTGACGCTCGAGGGCAGCTTCGCGTTCGGCCTGAGCCTGACGCGTTACGGCCGATTCGACATTTTCAATATCGCCGCTCGTCCCGAGGGTCGGACGGTTTCCGGACGACATAAACGCCAGCGCGCCGCAGTTGACCATAAACAGGACCGCCAGTACGGTAGTCGCTCTCGAAAGGAACGACGCCGCGCCCCGACCTCCGAATACGGCGTTGGAGACACCGCCACCAAAAGCGGTTCCGCCGGCAAGGCCCTCGCCTTTAGCCGACTGCATGAGCACTACCAGTACCAGGGCGATACAGGTGAGCACATGAAACACTACCCAAATCGTGAAAAGCAACTTATTGTAACCTCCGTCTACGCCGCATTAATAATCGCGATAAAATCGTCGGCCTTCAACGAGGCTCCCCCAACAAGGGCGCCGTCGATGTTCGGCTGCGACAACAGTCCGGCCGCATTGTTCGGCTTGACCGACCCGCCGTAAAGTATCGGCAACATTTCCGCGGCCTCGTTGTCGAGAGCGACGAGCCTTTCCCGTATAAACCGGTGGACCGCCTCGGCCATTTCCGGCGTAGCGGTTTTGCCGGTGCCTATGGCCCAAACGGGCTCATATGCAACAACGGTTTTCTTCAGGTCCTCAGCGGAAAGATCTTTCAACGTCCCGGCAATCTGCGCGCCGACGACGTCTTCGGTCCGACCGCTCTCCCGCTCTTCCAAAGTCTCTCCAACACAAATGATTGGGGTGAGTCCGGAGGCAAGAGCCCTGACGGCTTTGGCGTTCACCAGCTGATCGGTTTCAGCGTGATACTGCCGCCTTTCAGAGTGGCCCAAGATAACAAAGGTGGCCCCGACTGTCAAGAGCATCTCAGCCGAGATCTCTCCGGTATAAGCCCCGCCTTCGTACTCCGACATATCCTGTCCTCCGACCGCTATGTGGCTGTCGGCCAACAGGCTGGAGGCCGCGGCCAGTGCCGTATACGGCGGACAGACAAGAACTTCAGCGCGCTCACTGCGAGATTTTCCGTTTAGAAGACCTTTGCAGAGGTTCTCGGTTTCGGCAATCGTGCCAAACAATTTCCAGTTACCTGCGATTATCATTCGACGCATATCAAACGGTCCCCACGGTTACCTGATCGGTGAGAGCGGCCACGCCCGGAAGCGACTTGCCTTCGAGGAACTTCAGAGTAGCTCCGCCGCCGGTCGAGACGTGTGTCATTACGTCGTGCAACCCGGCCCGGTCGACCGCAGCCGCCGAGTCGCCCCCGCCGACAACAGTAGTTGCACCGGTATCGGTCAGCCGGCCCATGAGCCTTGCAATCTCAACCGTCCCCGAAGCAAACTGCGGTATTTCGCAGACGCCCATGGGGCCGTTCCAGATCACGGTTCGGAAGCCTTTGAGAGCCTCGCCAAAATGCCGCACGCTGTCGGGGCCGATATCAACGCCTTTGAAACCGTCGGGAATAGCGTCAAACGGAACTACCCTGGAAGAGGCATCCACGGCAATGTCTTTGGTTGCCACGATATCCGTCGGGAATACCAGATTGACTTTCGAGTTTCCGGCTCTGGCCAGAATCTCGCGGGCCAGCTCAACCCTATCTTCTTCGACCAGTGAATCACCGGTCGAATGCCCCATAGCGCGAGCGAAGGTAAAAGCCATGGCGCCGCTTATGACCAACGTGTCAACCTGATCCATGAGCAGCGATACCACTCCGATCTTGCCGGAGATTTTGGCGCCGCCCAGAATAGCGGCAAAAGGACGCGCCGGACGGCCCATAATCTGGGCGAGGTACCGAAGCTCCTTTTCCATCAGGAATCCGGCCACCGCCTGACCGAAATACTTCGTTGCCCCGGAGGTGGAAGCGTGTTCACGATGAGCGGTGCCGAAGGCGTCGTTGACATAAATATCACCCAGCTCGGACAGCTTGCGCGCGAACTCAGGATCGTTTTCAGTTTCCCCCTGGTGGAATCGAAGATTCTCCAGCAAGAGGCAGTCGCCGTTTTGCATACGGCCGATCAGGTTGGCCGCTTCCGGTCCGATGCAATCCTCGGCGAAGGTCACCGTCTGACCGAGAAGTTCGGACAGACGGTCGGCTACAGGTCTGAGCGACAAATCAGGTACGTGTTTGCCCTTGGGCCTCCCCAGATGAGAGCAGGCAATCACCATACCGCCATCGGCGAGTATCTTACGGATTGTCGGCAGTGCGGTCTGAATGCGGTGGTCCGCCCGGATGTGGCGACGCTCGTCGAGAGGGACGTTGAAGTCTACTCTCAAGAGAACCTTGCGCCCCCGGAAGTTGATATCCGCAACCGTTACCTTGTTCATGGCTCAGTCCTTATAAGTTGTTCTAGAGCATCATTTGCATCATGTCTACCATGCGGCTGGAGAAGCCCCATTCATTGTCGTACCAGGAAAAGACCTTAGCGAACGAACCCTGGGCGCTGGTCTGGGCGGAGTCAAAAATCGAACCGTGCGGATTGCCGACGATGTCGATCGACACCAGCGGCTCCTCGCTGTATTCCAGCGTACGCGACAACGGTCCGGACTCAGCCGCCTTCTTGACGGCGGCGTTGATTTCTTCGGCGGTAGTCGCTTTCCCAAGGATCACGGTCAAGTCAACTAGAGAACCGTCCGGCGTTGGCACCCTGATCGCTCCGCCGTCGAGCTTCCCCTTCATCTCCGGGATGACCTCGGCGATAGCCCGGGCCGCACCGGTCGTAGTCGGCACCATCGAAAGCGCCGCCGCACGGGCCCTGCGAAGATCCTTGTGCGGGGAGTCCTGAAGACGTTGATCGGCGGTGTAAGCGTGGATGGTGGTCATGAAGCCTTTTTCAATCCCGAAATTGTCCAGGAGTACTCTCACCACCGGCGCCAGACAGTTGGTCGTACAGGAGCCGATCGAGATTATATCGTGTTTGGCTTTGTCGTATTGATCGGAGTTTACGCCCAGAATGAACGTGCCGTCGGGCTCTTTGGCAGGAGCCGAGATCAGGACTTTTTTGGCACCGGCTTGAATATGTTTTCCGGCCGTATCTTTGGTACGGAACAGCCCGGTACATTCCAGCACAACGTCGGCGCCGACGCTCTTCCACGGCAAATTGCCGGGGTCACGTTCGCTGAACACCGGAATCTTCTTGCCGTCAACCACGAGATTGTCGCCGTCGAGACCGCTCTCTCCGACGTACTTGCCGTGCACCGAGTCGTACTTGAACAGGTGCGCCAGCGTTTTGGCGTCGGTGATATCGTTGACGCCGACCACTTCAATATCCGTCCCCCGGGCCGCCCTCATGACGAGTCGCCCGATTCTCCCGAATCCGTTAATACCGACCTTCATGGTCTCCTCCTTAAGAGCCTGCTGCCTTATTTGCCCAAGTTCCGCGGATAGATTCCGCTATGGTCATGACCGCCATAACCACAACGATTACAGTAATATCCATGATATTACTTCCCTCCGCACCTCATCCACTACTAAAAAAACAGTTTTTCGGCCGAGCGTACTTTCGCGCGTACGACAGTGAATTCAAATCCATTTTCGTGAAAACTCATGCGTTGCTCATCCTGAGCGGCCCGCTACCTTTTCTCCCCCTTCGACCTGAAGAGGTATTTTACACCGATAGTAATCGTAAGGGAACTATAATCCTTCGCACCGACCAGATTCTTGGAGAACTTGATCGGCATATACTGAGCGTTCAGCTCCAGGGCAATCACCTCTGCCACCGGCCAGTCGAACCCGCCACCAACCACATAGCCTAATTTTGTTTCCGAAGACTGATCGAGATCGGCCGTAAGAGGGATGTTATTGGTGACGATCTGCACATCATGCTTCCCGTAATAAAGTCCTCCGCCAAGAGAGACATAAGGATGAAAACGGGTATACGCGGCGCCCAGCGGATAGAAGCGGGCTTTCAGCAGAATCGGGTAAACGACCATGCTGCCAAAACTGGTTCGATTGATAAGACCGGTCTCTTGAAGAGTGACGTCACCCCGACTCACGATACCAACTGATAAGGCGCCGGCAAAATGCGGGCTCAGGCGATATGCGAAAAAACCTTCCATGTAAGCGTTGCCGCTGGTGAAATCGGTCAGGTAGTATAGGCCTTCGTACGCCGTGGGCACGCTGTCGGCCGGCTTTTCTCCCTGGCTGGCCCAGGCACCAAGGCGGATCCCCACCTGATGTGACTTGTGGAAAGAGGTGTATTTGTCCACAGTCCTGTCCCCGGCTACTGCCTGAAGACTTAGCAAAACTAATAGCGCAAGCGCGTAGAAAAGCGTCGCAGCAGCGCCAAAAGCCCCCGCCTTTGTCTGGTTTTTACGGCGGATAAACTGATTTAACATAGTAACCATCCATTCAACAGGTTCGGTCGTTTGATGGTAGTATTAACTCGATTATGAAGAAAATGTGCCGCTCCTCCATGAAACTGGTACAAAGACGAGCAATTGCGCGGTGCCGGCTAGTTTTTCTCCTCTTCATCCTGCCTGTCCCCCAGCTTTTCGGCGACTTCGCTATCATAGAAAATGAGACGTTGAGAGGGATAGTCGAAAAGGACAGAGAACTGCTGCAGAAGCATATTTCCTATGTTCCCGGCCAGCTCCGAAGACCCGCTCAAACCCTCGCTCGTTTCGGGGATCATCACCCTCAACGAGTTCACTCTGATATCGCCGAAGGCAAACGAAGCCGCATATGCGGTTCGGCCGCCCACTCCGCCGCCCACGCCCCGGAGGTTGTGGGGCAGGTCTTCGAAATTGTCCAGAATTCTGTCCAACCTGTTCGAATCAAAGAAGTCCCGATGAATAATTAGTCCGAAAGCATTGCCAAGATCGACGATATAATCTCCCTTGATCCCGTTCAAGTCTGCTTCTACCGTAGGTATCTGCATCGTCATCCTGAAAGGTACCTCGGCGCCACCCTTCTCTGGAACGAAGTCAACGGGACTGTACACCGTGATAGTTTTCGTCTCGTAGTTGACAAGCAACGGGAAGCGCGAGAGAAAGTCATATCCCAGGACACCGCCAAAAGGCACGCCGCCGGAACCTCGCCCGATGCCGTGAACGTTCATCGCTCCGGCCACCTGTTGATAGAGCGCGAGGTCACCAATGACAATCGAGTCGGTCTTGACCAGGTTGACTTCGTCGTAGCCGCCAATACCCTTGGCCGCAAGCGAACCTACCACTTCCAGTCCCAGATCCTCGATCGCCGGGGGATGAAAGATGTTGGCCGAGGCGCCCGAATCGAGGATCAGGCGCAGCTTCTTTTGACCGTCGACTACCACCGTCACATAGATATGACCCCGCTCGAAATCAAAGGGGATTACGACCGAGTCCACGCCTTCCGGAAACCGCCAGTCCTTCACCATGTCGACGGGCGGGCTGAATATGCGAGGGTCAACGTCGGTGTCAAAAGCTATGTTGTCCGCAAACAGCTCCGAAGTTATTGGCGCCCCCGTCCCGGAGGAAAAGCTGTGCCCCGACACATAAACACCTTCGACCAGGCGGTAGTCATCGGTCAGAGTGACCGTCTCGAGATTGTCTATGAAACTGACCGTGCGCGCCAGTCGACCCGTCTCGACGTCGAAAAAGCCGTACAGCGTATCCTTATCCAACGGCATGAGCGTGACCTTGTAGTACATCGCGCTGTCGAACTGCTCCAGCCCGGAGGCTTCCGCCGTCCCGGGCATGCCGTCCGACAGAAGATACGCGTAGGCGGCCAAGTATGTCTGGCTGATCAGTTCCTGTCTCTCGTAACCGCTCAGGATGTTGATCGCGCCGTTGTGGTCGCGTTGCCAGGCGGTGTGTCCATCGTAGGCCTGCACCAGCGAGAAGGCGCCGAAGTCTATGCTGAAATACATCTTGTCCGGCAAGACCACGTAGACCTCACAGGTGCCGGGCTGGCCGTTCAAAAGCAAGCGCCCGGTGACTTCGATTGAGGAGACATTTTCGAGACGCTCGACCGCCGTCTCTCCCCCGACCGACCGGGTGAGCAGAGAATCAAGGTCAAAAGCCTTCGCCGACGCGGCCAACGAAATCGCTCCGCCTACCAGGACGATCAGAACGATCTTTCTGACTAGCTGCCCAAAGGTCATAGATCCACTCCCCCTAATACTCCTGCCAGCGGTAATCGGCAGAAACGATAAACCCTACCAGCGTCCAGGCCAGCACCAGAGCGGTGCCGCCATAGCTTAGCAGCGGCAGAGCCAGGCCCGTCACCGGCATAAAGCCCAGGGTCATTCCCACGTTGATAACAAACTGAAACAGGAGTATAGACATAGCGCCGACTACGATATTTGATGCAAATCTTGATCTGCATCTTACGGCTATTCGAACGGCGCGATAGAAAACATACGAAAATAGGAACAGGACAATCAGCGATCCCCACAGGCCGAATTCCTCGCCCAGTACTGAGAAAACAAAATCGGTATGGCGTTCGGGGAGAAACTCCAGCCTGGTCTGGGAGCCGCCAAGAAAGCCCTTACCAAACACTCCCCCCGAGCCGATCGAAATCTTGGACTGGATAATCTGGTAGCCGGCACCTCGCGGGTCACGTCCCGGATCGAGAAAAGTCAGGATGCGAAGTTTCTGATAGTCGGCCATCCGCCCCCACATGAAAGGCGTGATTACGCCAAAAGCCAGATTCAGTACAACCGTGAATATCCCCATCACCGCCCCCGGCCGGACAAGTCCGATAATTATCAGCAGGACGGCGAAATATATGGCCCACGACAACCAGTGCGAGGCCGCGACCAGCGACACCAGCGGCGACAGGATCAGGAAGAGATAGCCCGGCGACAAACCGGACCAGAACCAGAGTGCAAACAGCACCACAAAAAAGACCAGTGCCGTCCCCAGGTCGGGCTGCCTGAGGATCAGGGCCACCGGCAGCAGACACATCATCGCCGAGATAGCCAGCCTTCGCTTTGATGTTACGGCCAGTTTGCTGTACGCGAAAAAGCGACTTATGGCCAGCACAAAGGCGATTTTGGCAATATCCGAAGGCGCCAGGCTGATGGGGCCGAATGTGAAAAAGCGGTTGGCGTCGCCCAGCCGGGAAGATCCCAAAACCAGCACCAGGACAAGAAGCGTAAGCGACACACCGTACAGAAGATATGCCCCGACGTCAAACAGCCTCAGGGGGAGATGGATTACGACGGCGAAAGCTATAAGCGCAAACAACAGCCACAGCAACTGGCGGGCGTAAAACGTCTGGCGATATTCGGAATCGGCGTAGTACTGGGCGGACATGATCAACAACACGCCTATCAGCGACAGCAACAGCACGGCGCCGATCAACTTCCAATCGAGGTCCGCGTAGTTTAACATTACGGCTGCCCCCCGGTGTTGACCGAAGCTACCTCGTCGCGGGCCATTTTTTTTGACATGTACGCCCGTATTACTTGTCCCACAACAGGTGCCGCGACTTCGGAGCCGTGCCCGGCGTTTTCAACCACGGCCACGACCACGATCTCGGGATTCTCCAGCGGCGCCACTCCACAGAAGAGCGAATGCTCCAAACCATGCGGGTTCTGGGCGGTTCCAGTTTTGCCTCCGATGGAATAATCAAGATTGCGGAGGCTCCGGGCCGTGCCGTGCTCGCCCTCGACCACCAGGCGAAGACCTTCGAGCAAAATCTGCATGGTACTCGGAGAAAACGGCAGCCGAAAAACTTCTTCGGGCACGGTCTTGGTCACCTCGCCGTCTGCCCTGGTTATCTTCTTCACCACGTGGGGTCGATACACGATGCCGTTGTTGACAAGACCGCAGAAGAACTGGGCCAGTTGCAGCGGCGTGCTGAGAATCTCCCCCTGGCCGATGGAATTATTCAGCACCAGGCCGGTGCTCCACTTCTTCTTGCCGTAGCGTTCGTCGTAATAGGCACTGTTCGGATTCAATCCGGCCACCTCGCCGGGTACGTCGATCCCCGTCCTGTAACCGAAGCCACACTTGTCGAAGTACTCGCTCAGTAGATCAACGCCCAGTTTCTGACCGAGTTGATACATGTAGATGTCGCACGACACTTCCAGAGAATGGGCCGCGGTAACGGAGCCATGCCCCCCCAGCTCCCAGCAATGAAAAATCCGATTGCCGAACCGATATCCTCCCAAACAGGGTTTAAGAAGTGTGCCGGGTGATATCAAATGCTCTTCAAGCGCCGCTCCTACGGTGATGAATTTGACAGTCGAACCGGGCGGATATTGACCGGACAGCGGTCGGTTCAAGAGCGGATGAGTAGTGTCCGTGGAAATAGCGGTCCAGAGACTCTCGGGAATAACCGACGAAAAAATATTGGCGTCGTACGAAGGGTAGGAGGTCATGGCCAGCACGCCTCCAGTGCGCGGGTCCATCGCGACAATAGCGCCGCAACAGAACGTATCCAACGCCTGAATGCAGGCTTTCTGCACGTCGATGTCAATCGTCAGGGTGAGATCGGCGCCGGAGATGGCCTCGATACCCTCGCGCCCCTCATAGGGTCCGCGTATCTGACCTGATGCGAAAACTTCTATATAGGCGGTTCCTTCTACCCCCCGGAGCAATTGGTCGTACCTTCGCTCCAGACCTTTTTTGCCGATGATGCTGCCGAGGCGAAGATTCTCCTGACCGCGCTGTCCCAACTCTTCAGGAGAGGCATCGCCGACATGCCCGGTTACAGCTTCGGCGCCAAGGCTGTCGGCGTACTGGCGGACCCTCTCCATACGGTAGGAAACGCCGGGGAACTTTTCGTTCTGCTCCTCGAGCACAGCCACCACTTCGAAGGGAATATCCCGTTTGACCGGAGCCGGCTGATAGCGACTGACCATGTTCTTCCTGATGCGTTTGCGAATCTGCAGCGTGTCCAACCCGATCAATTCGCTCAGGTGCGGCAGGGTCTGATTCTTGATTTCCTCGGAAGCGATTACCGATACGGTGTACGAGGGTCGGTTGTCGATTATGACTCTGCTCTCACGGTCATAGACGCGTCCGCGGCGGGGGGTGATAGGCACCACCCGAATACGGTTTTCTTCCGACTGGGCCGCCAGCTCGGAATGGTCGACCAACTGCAACTTGACCAGACCGCCGCCCAGAGAGAGAAAGGTCAAGAATACCAGAATCAGGCTGATACGTTCCCGGCCGGCCAGTGAAAGAGTATAGCGTTCCATGCTGTTCTCAGAAAATCGACTTCAACTTCTCAACCGTCAGCTTCCCCTCCTTGAACAGGAAAAAGAGCCAGGCAATCAGGGTCGTGTAGACGGCCCCGGTCAGGGCCGAGGTCCCCAGGAGTATAAACAGGCCGTCGGTGCCGCTTATTATCAGCGAACCCACGTTGTGGACAAAAACGCCGCCCAGTACTAGCAGCAGCTTGGCCTTGAGAGAGTCCAGGTTCAGCCGTTCCCTTACGAAACAACCGGCGAGAGCCAGAACGGCCATGAGCAGGGCGTACCAGCCCATGCGGTCGGGCGCACCGGCGGCCGCTACCAGACCGGCCAGAAAGCCAAACCAGGTGACCGGAACCTCGTCCTTGTACAGGGCCACCAGTAGAACCAGGCAGGCCGGAAGATTGATCACCACATCGAAAATGCTGGTGACATCCTTCCAGATGACAGCGTGCATGCCGATCAACAGCAGATACAGGATATACGCGATAATGTTCACGGCCCGTGCACCCTCAGAACAAACAATTCTTCCAGCGAGTTAAAATTCGCGGCCGGTTGTAGCCGAACCCGGCAAAAAGGCTCTTCCTCCGGGCGTTCCACCGCGATGACCGTTCCCACGACCAGACCGGGAGGATATATGCCCCCGAGTCCGGAGGAGAGGATGAGATCACCCTCTTTTATACTCCCCTGGATAGGGAAATTGTCCAGGATCATGCCGGTGCCGACTTGGTACTTGACGATTCCCATTTCCCGACTGTCGGCAATCCGGACGGCCACCCTGGCGGTCGGGTCGGTCAACAGTTGAACTGTAGCCGAAAGAGGCGACACGGAAACGACGCGCCCGATCAAGCCCTGTTCGTTGATGAGCGGCTGATCGATCTCAACTGAGTCGCGGGTCCCCCGATTGATCAGAGCTGCCAGGCTGACGTGGTCGCCGCTGACCGAGACCACTTCTGCCGGAATGAGCGTGTAGTTTTCGGGGGGGGTAAAGCCGAGAATCGCTCGTAAGCGAGCGTTCTCGCGCTCCATTTCTTCGAGTTGCACAACCTTGGCGGAAGCTTCCACCAGGGCCTGCTGTAGCCGCTCGTTATCGGTATTGACAGTGGCAAGGGCAACGACGGTGTTTTTGATCAGGGAAAAAGGAGCGTAAAAGACGGCTGAAACCACTCCGCTGGTAAAACCCGTAACCTGCCCGCCCCCCAGAATCAATATAAGCGACAGCAGTAGTACGGAGATAAAGTGGACATTGCGCCAGTACCTGGAGAACAGGTTGGAAATCCATCTCATGCGTCAAGCAGTCCCCTGCCCGGAGTATTTTTAGTCTACTTTGTCGATCAACAGCAAGACGTCGCCGGGGGAAGTCGCCTCCAGGAGCTTGTTGCGGTTATCTTCGGATTTCATCAAATACGACAGCCGGGCCATTACGTTAAGGTGCGCCCCGATGGCGTCCTCAGGAGCGGCAATCAGGAAAAACAGGTTGACCGCCTTATGATCCATAGCATCGAACTCCACGCCCTTGCTGGACCGCCCGAATGCGATCACGATGCCCTTGGCCGAGCGGGTTTTGGCGTGCGGAAAAGCCACGCCGTAGCCGACGCCCGTAGTCACCAGTTCCTCGCGCTCCTTGACGTCCTGGAGCAGCATATCTCCGTCCTTGATCATGTTGGAGGAAGCGGCCAGAGCTACCAGTTCCTCAATAGCCTCGTCCTTGGTGGACGCCTTCATATCAAAAACGACAAGATTTTCTTCGCAGAATTTGGACAATTTCATCACTTGTACCTTCAGTCTATCTTTTGCGCTTCGTCCAGCGGCATTACCGGAATGTCATCCTCTACCCGATAGAACTCACGGCAGTGGGAGCATTCGAAGCGGCTTTTGTGTTTATCGTAATCCAAGTCCCCGTGGCATTTGGGGCAGGCAAGTTTGTCCAGAAGTTTTTGAGGAAGGCCCATGATCTTACTCCCTAACTACACCCATGTTACGGTACTTGTTGAGTCTTTCTTTGAGAAGCTCCCCCGTGTCCCTGGCAGTAAGTTCTTTGAGCGTGGTCACCAGTTTTTCCTTAACCAGGCGGGCCGCCTCGGGCGGATCCGTGTGTGCGCCGCTGGGCGGTTCGGCAATAATGTCGTCCACCACTCCTAACTCCAGCAGCGTATCCGAAGTCGGTTTCAGGGCCTCGGCCGCCTCGGGACCTTTGCCCGCATCCCGCCACAAGATAGCTGCACAGGCCTCCGGCGATATAACCGAGTACCAGGCATATTCCAGAATAAACACCCGGTCGCCGATACCAATACCGAGCGCACCGCCTGAGGCACCTTCGCCCAGGATCACCACCACGATCGGCGTTTTGATCTGGAACATCACCTGTATGTTCTTGGCGATAGCCTCGGCCTGACCGCGCTCTTCGGCTCCCAATCCCGGATAGGCGCCGGGCGTGTCGATGAAAATCACGATCGGAACGCCGAATTTCTCAGCCATGTGGAAAAGTCGTCTTGCCTTGCGATAACCCTCGGGATGCGCCATACCGAAATTGCGAATCAGTTTTTGCTTGGTATCGCGCCCTTTCTGCTGCCCGACCACCATAACCGGCTGATCCCCGATGCGAGCAAACCCGCCGATCATCGCCCGGTCATCGGCGAAACTTCGGTCACCGTGCAGCTCGATGAAGTCGGTCGTCATCAGTTTGATATAATCGAGCGTGTGGGGGCGCTTGGGGTGCCGGGATAGTTGTACTCGTTGCCATCGGCTAAGACCCGAATAGACTTCTTCGCGCAGCTTCTTGAGCTTCTTCTGGAGAGAGTCGATTTCGGAGTCGAATTCGATGTTACCGCCGACGGAGAAATCCTTCATATCGGAGATCTTTTTCTCCAGTTCGACTATGGGCCGCTCAAACTCCAAGTGCTGCTGTCCATCGGCCATATTAGAGACAATCCACTATGAGTAACCTATTTGCGCTTCGCGCTTCGCGACCCGCCGCCGGGCCGATTTAGGGAAGTCATAAAGATAAAGAATAAGGTGAAAATTACAACCATAAAAAGGACCAGAATTGCGAAGACTATCAACCTGTCCCAGAAATACATAGCCAGCGCAAAGAGGCTGAAAACCGCCGACAACAGGTAGAAAATCCACACAATCGCCCGAGGAGAAAGCCCGGCCAGAGCCAGGTAATGGAATAGGTGGCGGCGGTCAGCTTTCATTACATTGCGACCGGCCATCAGCCGCCGCGAAATCGAAATCGTCGTCTCCAGGATAGGCACGCCCAGAGCCAGCAGCGGCAGATACAGAGCCGCCGCCGTGAAGGTCTTCACCGGCACCAGCAACGAAACAACTGCGAAATAGAACCCTATTTGCAGCGATCCGGAATCACCGAGAAAAGTCTTCGCCGGATACCGGTTGTAGAACAGAAACACCGCCAGAAAACCGGCCAGAGCACAGGCAAAAACCGCTACGGAGCCAGCTTGATACAATAGGCCGATAACGGCCATGGTGACGGCCGCTATAAGCGAAACACCGGCCGCAAGACCGTCGAGACCGTCGATCAGATTCACAGCGTTGGTCAACAGGACAACCCACAGAACCGTAATGAGAATGGAGAATTGGCCGATTTCGAAACTGCCCAGAAATGGGGCGCTGATCGGATCGATACTCAGCCCACCCATGTAGAGAATCAGGCCCGCAGCCACCTGGGCGAACAGCTTGGTCCAGGCCGACAGGGGCGTCAGGTCGTCGGACAGGCCCACCAGAAACACGATAAGGGCGCCGCACAGGAGATACGGCAGTGACCCTGCCTGCCCCTCGAAGGTGTCGGGAAACAGCAGATAGGTGAGGGCCACAGATCCCCAAAGGGCAACAAACAGGACAATCCCCCCTACCAGCGGTACAGGCGTCTTGTGGCGCTTATGAAGTCCGGGCGGGTCCAGGAATCTGAAACGGTGGGCCAGGCGCAACGCGGGAGGCATAAGAACGGCGGTAACAATTGCCGCCGCGGCTATGGCTGAGAGAAGGGTCGTCCAAGACATATCAGGGCCTCTTCCCTCGAGCCGGCAGCAAAATCGACAGCGCCATATGTACCGTCAACAGAACCGGCAGTACGATTACCGAAAAACCGTTAGGAAGGTGCTTTAGAAAATACTGCCATAGCGAGAAATGATGATGCCGAAGCCGTCGGAAGCGCCCAGCCCGACTGCCCCGACCCCAGGCGTGCACGCCCCCAGCCGAGGGGACAACAAAGTTCCTGGCGCCGGTTTGGGAAGCCCTGAGCGAAAGATCCGTATCCTCCATAAACATGAAGAACCTGGAATCAAAGCCCTCCAGCCGGTCAAAGAGGTCTTTTCGGATCATCAGAAGAGTCGCCGCCACCGAAGGAACCTCGGTCGTGACTTCATAGTCAGGCAGCGTGTAGCGGCTTTCCCGGTCGGCTCCCCCGCCGAGCAGGCGCGAGAAAAGCGAGCCGCGTGAGAATACAAGGTTCGTAATGGTCGGAAACTTCCGACAGGTCGCCTGGAAGGAGCCATCGGGAAACCTCAGGCGGCCGGAAACTAGCCCGGCGTCCGGAGTTTGTTCGGTTGCTCGCAGCAGAGCGTCTATGGCGCCGGGGTCGACTATGACGTCGGGATTAAGAAACAACAAGTACTCACCGGCTGCCTCCTGCGCGCCCCGGTTGCAGGCGGCGGCAAATCCAAGGTTATTCTCGTGAGTTACGATTCGACAGTCGGGAAATGTCTCGCGGACCTTTTCAGGGGAACCATCTGCTGAAGCGTTATCAACGAGGATTAGCTCGAATAAACCGGCCTCCGGCACCTCCTTGAGGGCTTCCAGACAGTCCGATAACGCCGGCAGTGAATTGCAGGTGACAATGACAATCGAAACTTTTGGGCGGTATTCCGACACCGGGTTGGGTTTACTTAAGTTTCCCGAACATCGATTTCAAACGCAGAGCCCAAACCATCCAAATAGCCTCCCGCATGATTTTCTTGGACATCTTGGAGGTCCCGGCCACGCGGTCGACGAAGATGATCGGAATCTCTTTAATTCTGAATCCACTTTTCCAGGCCCGCATCGACATCTCGATCTGGAACGAATATCCGGAGGACTTGACGTCGTTGAAGTCGATTGACTCCAGCACCTGGCGGCGGAAGCACTTGAACCCACCGGTGGCATCGCGCAACGGCAGCCCGGTAATTATGCGCGTATAGACGTTGGCAAAATACGACAGAAGCAGCCGGGTCATGGGCCAGTTGATTACGTTTACACCGCTGATATAGCGGGAGCCGATAACCAGATCATTGTTTTGTATTTCGCGCAGGAAGTCTTTGATGTATTCCGGTCCGTGAGAAAAGTCGGCGTCCATTTCGAAAATGAAGTCGTACTTCTGCTCGATCGCCCAGGTGAACCCGGCCAGGTAGGCCTTGCCGAGGCCTTCCTTGTTCTTACGATGCAGTACATGCACCTTCTCCTGATCTTTGACCAGTCGATCGGCGATATCACCGGTTCCATCGGGCGAGTTGTCATCGACAATAAGCACGTTTATCCGGGCGTCGAGCGGCAGAACGGCGTGCACAATTTTCTCGATGTTATCCCGCTCGTTGTAGGTCGGGAAGACTATAAGGGCGCGTTGGGATTGGCTCACGATTGTTCTTCTTCCTCCTCAATCGGTACCGGCTCGCTCCGACGGCGATCCCGCCAAAGCAACAGACCGATTATAACCAGCAGATATCCGGCCGTCAACAAACTCACCAGCCGGGCGTTTTGATAACGCGGCGATTCGAACTTAAACGACAGCTCCTTGCTCCCGGCTGGAATCTCCACCGCCCGGAATGAACCGTAGGCTCGGATGATTTTCGCCGGGGCGCCATCTATCGACGCGCGCCAGGCGTCATAGTAATTGTCGGTCAATACCAGGATTTTGTTGCCGGTAACTTCCAAGCCGATAGAGATGCTGTCGGTCAGATAATCAACAATCCAGGCCGAGTCTGCGCCCGGAGTATCTGGGGCAAATTCCAGGGACGGCGCTTCCTCTAAAAGCACGGTTCGACGGAGGTCTACGTCGCCCCTGAGAACTTCCTCCACAATGGAGGTCCGAGCCGTGACGGTGCTGTCGTTGACCAATGTATCCGCGAAGACTCGGTATTGGTCGACCAGAAACACCCTTGGGAAGGCATTATCGTTGCGAATCAGCTTTTTGCGACCGTAGTCAACCACCGTAACGAGCGGCTGGCTGCCGTACAAGCCCGGCGGGAGGTTTTCATTCGACGGCATGGTCATGTAGCGCAATCCGACCAGATTAGCGAGGCGATCGTTGGGCAAGTACGGAACATTGGTAAAACGCATCTGGGGAGGTCGACGTACGTTTGTCAGTCCCGGTCCTCCCAGAAGTTGATCGTACCATCGAAGCTGATTGCCGTGATAGCCGACCATGACGTCGATTCCGTGCAGCACCAGGGAATTGTCCTCCTGTTTCGTCAGATCCAGGACACGGAATTTCTCATCGATTCGTCCCAGCTGGCTTGAAAGCGCGTTGGGGCTGAAACGGGCCCGGAACTCATTTGGCTCCACCAGCGATATGAATCTCTGGTTGAACCGGACACCGTCCACCACTGGAATCGCCAGCATGGCCACGAGTATGCCGGCGCCCATACGACCGGTACGATAGAGCCACAAGCAGAGCGCGGTAAGACCGGTGAATAGAAACGCCAGCCAGGCTCCGGACTGGATCGACGGAAGATTCATGTAGGCGACATCCAGCTTGCTCACGCTCTGCTGAACGGCTGTTGAAGCCGCCTCGGAAAAGAAAAGGGTGGTCCAGGCGTCTATCATTCCCCGACCGGCGATCGTAAACAGAAGCGCCAGCAACAGCATGAAAGCCGGGAAGCCCCAGAGCCATTGGCCAAATTTCCTGGATACCTTTCGAGGTCGGTCCTTTTGAGCGTTTATGACCGCCTGAACGCCCATCCCGGCCAGCAGCGCGGCGGAGAAGACAAACAGGAACATGATCATCGAAGGTGCCCTTAGAGAACTCACTTTCGGAATCAGCCAGAAATACAGTTTGAAAATCGGTGTTGTACCGGCCAGGGCGTACGACAGCGCGAACAGAGCCAACCCCATGAAAAACCACTTCTCCTTGCGGCGCCAAAAGACGACGCCCAGGAGGGCTACAAAAAACGCTACGGTACCGGCCGTCTCACAATTGTCCTTGAACCAGTTCTTTCCCCAATAGTAAGTCTTCTCGGTTCGACTCATGGTCCCGGCAAACTCGGGCAGAAGCACCGACACAGCTTCCTCTTCGTGCATCGACCACGAAGTCGCCCAGTCCCAGCCGCGCTTGGTCTCCGAACGGGGTGAGAAATTGGTCGTGTAAAAATAGCCGGGATAAAACTGCACGGCAGATAGCAACAGCCCGAGAACAACGGCGTAGGTAGTCAAGACGGCCGGCCGGATCAACGGTTTGATAGATTTGGAGTCACGCCAGAGTACGATCAATCTGAATGCGGCGTATAGACTCAGAGCCCACAGCGTGAAGTACGACATCTGCGGGTGGGGAGTCAGAAGTATCAGCCCTATCACCAGCCCCAGAATAGAGAAATTCAGCAGCGGTTTTTTTTCGAAACCTCTATCGAGAAAGAGGATCACCAGAGGGAAGAGAGATGTTACGTACATCTTACCGTCGTGGCCGGGAGCGACCATCGACACCAGATACGCCGCAAACATGTAGATACCGGCCGAGAACAGCGAAGCTACTTTCGACAGTTTGAACTGCCGGGCGGCAAAATACATGAATATGCCGGCAGCAAAGATGTGGAGAAACAGAGCCCAGCCGAGCGCTCGTTCCAACGGCATGAAAAACTTGAACGCCGTGAAGGGATAAAAGATGTCGCCGTGGAAGGCTTCGATATAGGGCATTCCCCCGAAATAGTGCGGAATCCACTGGGGTACTTCGCCGTGCTCTTTGAAGTGCTCGACGTAAAAGTTACGGAAAGTATAGCCCTGTGCCAGGGTGTCCGAGCCGTGCAGCATCTGGTCAGAAAAGATGAAATCGCTAAAGAGCACAACCAGCGCCAGGAACATCAGCAGGAAGACTATCGGTACGAACCAGCGGGTGTTCTCCGGATCAAAACTCCTGGTACTCTTGCGGGGCGGGGCCGGACGTTTTTTCTTGGCCAAAATTACTCCGGGGATGAAACGGTTTTCTTTCTAATAGTCAACGCGATCACGGCGGCCAGGGAGTCTACCAGGACCGACCAGATACGCGCCAGAACCGCCAGCGCCGGGCCGATCGGCCCGACCAGGGGCTTGAGCAGCTCGCCCATGATCCATTCGCGCGGGCCAAGGCCGCCCGGCGCAAAGAGCGCCAGATAGCCGATCTGATACGCAACGTTGTACAAACCGATGGATGCAACCATCGAGGGCGCGTTTTCGCCCAGAACCGAGCGCAGCATCAGCCAGTAGGCCAGGCCGAAAAGAATCCAGCCGCAAAAATAACCAACAAAGATTTGCAGAGCAACTCTTTTGTCCAGAGCGAAGTTAGCCGGCTGGCGCCCCAGTTTCTGAAGAAAGAAATTGGCGAGGCGAAGAATCGGCTGCGGCGCGAATATCAGAGCCGAACAGGCGAGCAAAAACAGAGCCCCGACAAGGTATGCGCTCCCCTGCCCCATGATCGCAAACTGATCCGTCAGAAGCACCGGCTCCACCTGCGCCGCCAGAACGTAGACAAGAAATGAAGCGGGGATGGTGAACAGCTGAACGATCACAAACGAAGCCGCCGCCTGTTCGCCCGGGACGCCTTCCTTTCGCGCCAGGTAGAGCATGCCGAACACCTGCCAGATCTTACCCGGGATATATCGACCCAGATTGGACAGATTGAAGACCTTGAACGACATGGGCACCGAGATCGTATGGCCGAATCCACTGATTATCCTCTTCCAGCAGCCCGCAAATACGAACACCGCCACCTGGGTCATAATCAACGAAGGTATCAAATACCAAAGGTTGACCTGCCAATCGGTGAGTTTCACCTGGTCCCAGTTGAGCCAGACCTGGCGTCCGACGAAATACAGCACCAACAGGGTCAGGACCAGTTTGATGCCGTGACCCAGCAACTTCCTGGATGTCGAAGGGGGCTGTCGGTTTTCGGGGTGTTGTTCAGACATTGTCTAAGGATATAGTCCGGGCGGCAAAACTCAATTACTTTTTCCCATGCTCTCTCAGACTTATACAACATCAGGCTCAAGAGAAAGAGAACTTTTCTTGTCTCATCTTTGTTGTATTTATCGAACCTGAAAAACGACGCATCCAAGCAACAAGGAGCCGAGAATGATGAAGAAAATCATGATCACGGCGGTAGCCGTGCTTTTTATGGGGGCGCTGACAGCTTCCGCCTGCGACAACACCACCAAGGCCAGCGTCAAGGCCGATGGCGAACAGGTAACGATGAGCGGGAAACTGGTCTGTCTGGGCTGTACTCTGGCCAAAACCGCCGGGGCAAAGTCAAGCTGCAAGGTGGATGGGTGCTCCCACGCTATCATGACAAAAGACGGTAGCTACATAAACTTGCTCCAGAACAAGGAGTCCAAGACTCTGCTGACCGGCGAAAACGGCCATAACAAGCCGGTGACGGTCACGGGAGTTTACTTTGCCAACGCCAACGTAATCGACGTCCAGACTTTTGCCGTGGACGGCGGTAAGGATATGTCTTGGTGTGGCGGGTGCAAGAAGATGGATGCCTGCGCTTCACGCTGAGAGAGCACGCCAACAGAAAAACGCCGGGAGCCTTTTCCGGCGTTTTTTTATAGCTCTACTTCCAGAACCGTCTCAGTCTGCTCGTCGGCCTGGGCCAGAACGTTCCCTTCCGGATCAACTACCATCGTAGTCCCTCCAAAAACGTTGGTCCCGTCATCGCCCACGGCGTTGATGCCCACGATCCGGCAGCGTGACTCCCGCGCCCGCTCGATAAGCAGCTCCCGCCAGTCGTTTATGCGTGCTTTCGGGAAGGCGGCCGGTACGAATATCAAGTCAACTTTCCTCGCAACAAGGTTCTTGAATATCTCTGGGAAACGAAGATCATAACAGATAGCTGCCCCAATGCGGCCAAAATCAGTCTCCCAGATCCCCGGATGTTGGCCGGGCGCATATATGCCCGGTTCGTTCATGGGAGGGAACAAATTGATCTTGTGATAGAGCTGATGTGCGCCCTTATGGTAGTACAGGTAGGTATTGCGAAGACCTTCGTCCGTTTTTAGAGGCAGACCGACCATAATGCGAAGATCGTACATCCTGAAGCGCTCCAGATGGGATTCCAGCGTCGCTACCTCACGCGGCTCATATAGACATCCGCTTGTAGCCAATTCGCCGAAACAGACCAGACCCGCCCCCGCTTCCTGAGCCCGGTCGAGAAACGGGCCGAGGTCCTCGTTGCCAGTTTCCTTTTGTACAAGATGCGCTTTCATCGGCAACAACCCGGCCTACTTTCCGGAAAACACTACGCGACCGTCGAGAATCGTTGTCGCGGCCTTTCCGGACAGTCGATAGCCAATGTACGGTGAGTTGCGGGATAGAGAGCGAAACTTGTCAGCCTTCACGGTCCAGCGCTTATCCGGATCGATAATCGTGATATCGGCCACCGATCCGACCTCGAGCGTCCCGCCCTGGAAACCGAATATGCTGGCCGGATTGATGGTCATCTTACGGATGGCATCCGCCCAGCTCAGGTACGCTTTGTCGATAAGGTACGTTTTTACCAGAGCCAGCGTCGTCTCCAGCCCGATCATACCGGCCGGAGCGCGATCAAACTCGGCGTCTTTGTCCTCGGTCGAATGCGGCGCATGATCCGAGGCAATGCATTCGATTGTCCCGTCAACCAGGCCCTCAATCACGGCATCGCGATCCTCGGCGCCCCGGATGGGCGGGTGGACCCGAAGATTGGTGTTAAACTCCTTACCAATCTCATCGTCGGTCAGGACAAAATGGTGCGGACAGGCCTCGGTGGTAACGTTGATACCTTCCTTCTTGGCCTGACGAACAGCCTCTACCGCCCGCTTGGTGGAAATGTGCTGAATGTGCAGCCTGGAACCGGTCACCCGGCAGAGCGCTATGTCTCGCAGCACCGCAATCTCTTCGGCCACCGCCGGAAGACCCTTGATGCCCAGCCGCGTGGACTGATACGACTCGTTCATGATGCCGCCCTTGCTGAGAAGGGAGTCCTCGGCGTGCTGCATAACCGGGATGTCAAACATCTTGGCATATTCGAGAGCCCGTCGCATGATCGCCGGATTCTGGACGTAATAGCCGTCATCGGTAATCGCCACTGCGCCCATCTTGACCAGATCGCCGATCTCAGCCAGTTCCTCACCTTCGAGGTTCTTCGTAATCGCCCCGGCCACGTAGACGCGAGCGTCCTTGTTTTTGGCCCGGTCCTGGACAAACTTCACCGTCTCCTGAGAGTCGATCCTGGGATGGGTGTTGGGCATGCAGCAGACGGCCGTAAAGCCGCCGGCAGCGGCGGCGCGGCAGCCGGACTCGATCGTCTCGGCGCCCTCGTTGCCCGGCTCCCTCAGATGCACGTGGACATCGATCAGCCCCGGCACCACCAGCTTGCCTTCGGCGTTGACAATTTGAGAGTCGTCGAACGTCTTCAGCACCCGCTGAATAGCCGGAGAGTTGGCCTCGATAGCCGCTATTTTCTGGTCCTTAATAAAAAGATGGGCGTCTTTGCCAAAACCCAGGGCGGAATCGATTACCCGCCCCCCTGTTATCACCATGTCATACTTTTTGCTGCCCATCTCACTGCCCTTCCTCTTTCCGTCCGGAGAGCAGGTAAAGCACCGCCATCCGAACCGCCTGGCCGTTGGTTACCTGATCCAGGATAACCGCGTTGTCGCTGTCGGCTACCTCGCTGCTGATCTCCACACCCCGGTTCATCGGCCCGGGATGCATGATGGTGTAGTTGCGATTGAGATGTCTCAGACGCTCCTTGTTCATACCAAACAGGTTGGTGTACTCCCGCTGCGAAGGGAACAGCCCGGCCTGCTGACGTTCCAGTTGAATGCGCATGATGTTAACAACGTCGGCGCCTTCAAGAGCCTCGTCCATATTGGTATAGACATCGCAGTCGAACTTCTCGACGTCGTACGGCAGCAGGGTCGAGGGACCGCACAGGGCGACCGATGCCCCCATCGTTTTCAGACCCCAGATGTTGGAGCGAATCACTCGAGAGTGCATAACATCGCCGACCAGCACCACCCGGAGACCGTCGAGCTTCTTGTACTTGCGGCGAATCGTGAACATGTCCAGAAGCGCCTGGGTCGGATGCTCGTGGGCGCCATCGCCGGCGTTAATGATATTGGCGTCCATGCACTGCGTAAGAAAGTAGGGTACGCCGGAGGACGAGTGCCGCACCACCGCCATATCGATTTTCATCGCTTCGATATTTTGTACCGTATCTCGCAGGGACTCACCCTTCTTGACCGAGGAAGTTGAGGTCGTGAAATTGACCGTGTCTGCCGAAAGCCGCTTCTCGGCCAGTTCGAACGAAATGCGGGTGCGCGTTGAAGGTTCGTAAAAGAGATTGAGGACGGTTATACCGCGAAGGGTCGGGAGCTTTTTGATCGTCCGATCAAGCACTTCGCGAAAAGTCTCGGTGGCATCAAGGATCATCGAGATATCTTCCCGGGGGACGCTTTCAAGCCCCAGCAAATGACGTGAGGAGAGACCGCTCATTTCGGACCTCCTTTTCCGGCCGGTTTCTTTCTGGCCTTTGTTCCCGTCGGAGATTTCTTCTGAGCCTTTGTCTTCGATTCAGCGGCATCCCCCCGAATCACATATACTCGGTCGTGGTCATCCTTTTCTGTGACCTGAAGCACGACCCGGTCAGCCTTGTGAGTGGGTATATTGATCCCAACATAGTCGGCCTTAATCGGCAGTTCCCGATGTCCCCTATCGACCAGTACCGCCAGCTGGATAGTCCGGGGGCGGCCAAAATCGGTAATGTGATTGAGAGCGGCGCGGACCGTCCGCCCTGAAAACAGGACGTCGTCGATAAGAACGATGTTCTTGTCGCTAACCTCGAAAAGAATGTCGGTACGCTGAACGATCGGCTGGTCCAGTTTGGAATGGACGTCGTCGCGGTACAGGCTGATATCCATCAGCCCCACCGGGACCTCGACCTTTTCAAGCTTTTTGATAATGTCCGCGATGCGGCGGGCCAGATAGGCGCCTCGGGTCAGAATGCCGACAATGGCAATCGTCTCCGCCCCGGCGTTGTGCTCCAGGATTTCGTGAGCGATCCGCGCCAGGGCGCGATTGATCTGCTTTTCATCCAGGATGTTTTCATGCTTAACAGACAACGAAAAACCTCCAGTACATATTCGAAAGCAAGCTGATTGATCGGGATTTGATAAGGACTACGGTCGATTGTGAGTGCAAATCGGCGGGCTTCATGTCGGTCCGACCCTTGGCAACCTCTCCGGATCGCCTTAAAAGGTGACTGTCTCTGGTCCGCGTTCAGCGTCCAGGCTCCGCAGATTATAAGGGATACAGAGAAACTGTCAAGTAGCCTCAGGCAGAAAAAGGCGCCGGGGAGGATACAACCCCGGCGTAAGACTCATTTTCGAAGAACTCCCTCGGTTCCAGCGCCAACAGATCGTTGCCGGCCCGCAGATAAAGCACGCGGTCGGCCAACTGACGAATCACGTCACCGTCGTGGCTGATAACCAGTTGGGCGATACCGTTATCGCGAAGACTCGCGGCCAGCTGCAGAAAGCGCGCGACACCTTCCTGGTCAAGCCCGGCCGTGGGCTCGTCGAACACTACCACCGAGGGCCTCATGGAAAGCACAGCCGCAAACGCTAATCTTCGCTTCTCACCGGTCGACAGCGTAAAAGGGTCCCGGTCGGCGAACTGTGCGGGATCAAGCCCCGCCATCTCGAAAAATCCGTCTATCTCTTCGGACGTGATCTGCCGTCCCAAATTGGAGGGGCCGAACGCGATCTCCTTGGAACAGTTGTCGAGAAAAAACTGTCTCTCCGGCTGCTGCAGCAGCGCCGCCACCTGTCCTTTCAGATGCTCTTTTTCAATTGACTCCCCAGAACCGTCCAGATAGCTGATCGTCCCGGCGGTCGGCTGAAGCAAACCGCAAATCAGCAGCCCTAAACTGCTCTTGCCCGCGCCGGTCGGCCCTACCAGTCCCAAAATTTGACCAGATTGAATCTGAAGGCTTATCTGGTTCAGCACGTCTGGCGTGCGCGGGTAGGCAAAAGCGGTCCGCTCCAGCTTCGTTTGCGCCACCCGCCTGACACCGTTACCCTTGATATCCGTCAGCGCGGCCGGCAGGGTCAGGGTGCGATCTTCAAACGCCGCAAACGACAAGGCGGCCCGATACACCACGTCTGGATCGTTCATGATATCGTTCGGGACACCATCGGCGACCACCTCTCCGGCTTCCAGCACTATAAGACGGGGATAAGTCGTTGCCACCGAGGGGTCCTGGGTAATACGCATTTCAACGAGATCGGAGTTGAAGCGATGAATCTGCCGCAGTTCCTTCTGCAATATGCGGCGGCCTTTCTCGTCCAGAAACGCATCGGGCTCATCGAGCACCAGTACCGAAGGGCGCTGGATCATAATCGAAGCCAGGGCTACGCGCTGTTTCTCTCCTCCGGACAGATCGCTCGTCAGGCGAGGCAGCAGGTGAGTGACGCCCAGACGTTCGGCGATGCTGGAGACGGCCTTCTCCATCTGTTTTTGGGGCACGGCCTGATTCTCCAGGGCAAACGCGATCTCTTTTTCAACGAGAGTGGCGATCATCTGATTGTCCGGGTTCTGGAACAGGATGCCCACGTCGGGATCAGAGGTTTCGTCGGCCGAAGTCCGGCCGTTGACAGCGATACTTCCGCGTTTGGGCTTGAGCAGGCCGGCGATCAATCGCGCGAGAGTCGACTTGCCGGAACCGTTCCGCCCCATGATACATACCGCCTCGCCCGGGCGTATCTCCAGGCTGAGGTTCCTCAGCACCATTTCGCCTTCGTCGCGATACCAGTAAGTTACGTTCTCGAGTTTAACCATAATCAAAGGGCCGATGCCCCAATAAAGGACACCGGCCGAAGATGACAAGCTGCTTTTTCGCTATTCGATGTAGTTGACGTCCAGAGTCCGGGCGGCGTGGATCTCATCGAGCCGCCGCACGGGCGTGGAATGCGGCGCCGAGGTCACATTCTCGGGATCGGTCTCGGCCTCCCGAGCTATCTTTTTCATGATTTCGGCAAAAGCGTCCAACGTCTCCCTCGTCTCGGTCTCGGTCGGCTCGATCATCATAGCCTCGGGCACGATCAAGGGGAAGTAATTCGTCGGCGCATGGACGCCGAAATCAAGCAGACGCTTGGAAATGTCCGAAGTCTTGACTCCCAACTTCTTCTGGCGGTTGCCCGAAATCACGAACTCATGCATGCAGCTCTGGCCGTGCGGCAAATCGTAATCTTCTCGCACCAGTTCCTTCAGATAGTTGGCGTTGAGCACCGCATTTTCCGAAACCCTCAGGAGGCCTTTGCCGCCGAGCGTCTTGATGTAGGCGTAGGCCCGAACCATGTTGGCGAAATTGCCAAAGTACGTGTGCAGGCGGCCGATTGAGTCCGGTCGGTCGTAGTTGAAAAACAACTTGTTATCGGCGTCCTGCTCCAGAACCGGGAACGGCAGAAACTTCTCCAACTCGGCCGTCACGCCGACCGCTCCGGCTCCCGGGCCGCCGCCGCCGTGGGGCGTGGAGAAAGTCTTGTGCAGATTGAAGTGCATGATATCGAAGCCGATATCTCCCGGTTGGAAAATGCCCATATTGGCGTTCAGATTAGCGCCGTCCATATACATCAGACCGCCGCCGTCGTGGACGATCCGCGCAATCTCGGCAATATGCGGCTCGAACAGGCCCAGCGTGTTCGGATTAGTCATCATCATTCCGGCCACATCGTCGGCCATCACCTCAGCCACCGCCTCCGGCGAGATAGTACCGTCCTCATTGGAGTTGATGTGCACGGTCGAATAGCCAACGGAAGTCACGGAAGCCGGGTTGGTACCGTGTGCGGAATCAGGTATGATAATCTTGTGCCGCATTTGACCGTTCTTCAGGTGGCAGGCCCGCATAATGAGCAGTCCGCAGAATTCACCCTGGGCACCGGCCACCGGTTGAAGCGACATCCCCCTAAAACCGGAGATCTCCTTAAGGCACTCCGACAACGACCACATCAACTCCAAATTGCCCTGACTCACGCTGCACGGCGCCAGCGGGTGCCGGCTCTGAAACTCCGGCGAATTGGCGGCCGCATCATTGAGTTTCGGGTTGTACTTCATCGTACAGGAACCGAGCGGGTAGAAACCCTTTTCGATGTGGTGGTTCTTCGAGGACAAGGCCACAAAGTGACGCATTACTTCCGGTTCGGCTATCTCCGGAAGCGCGGCGTCTTCGGTCCGCCTGAATTTCTCAGGAATAGCGGCCAGAATTTCCTTGTCGCTCCGATCCGTATCCGGAAGAGAGTAACCTTTGCGACCGGCGACGGACTTTTCGTATATCAACACCTGTTCTTTCACTTGACTCTAAATCCTTACAATAGCGTTGTCTGCGGCCTCAAGACTGCCCGGCTTCTTCGGGCGGGTTCAGAAGCTCTTCGATCCGCTCGTTTGCGTATTCCACATCCTCGGACTCTGGATACTTTTCGACGAACATTTTGAACGCATCCACGGCCGCAGAAGTATCAGCCATCCGACTGTGGACGATAGCCGTGTAAATATCAGCTGTCTCTTGAAACATCGTGCCTTTGAAATCGACGGCCATTGCCTTGAAATCAGCCAGTGAACGTTCGTAGTCACCGGCCCGATGGAACATGTCGGCCGAGCCCAGTCGGCTCATGCCGGATAGGGAATCGACCGGATCACCGGCCTCGATCACGCGGACAAACCAGGTTTCTGCTTCCGGCGTCCCGCCGCTGTATTTGTATTTATTGGCAATCTCGTAATACAATTCCCGGTCTTCGCTTGTCTCCGCCTGCTTTAGCAGGTCCGCCAGAGTACCGATCCCGTTGGAATAGTCAACCAGCTTCTGGATGTATTCCTCGGTCGGCCTGAAGCCAAGAATGCGGTCGATGTCATCGCCGTTCCTGTCCATCAGCACCGTCGTCGGATAACCGGAGACCTTGTATTGTTTTTTCGCAAGCGAATCAACATCGCCGTCTATTTTCACCAGAAGCATATCGTTGGTGAAAAACTCAATAGCTTTCGGGTCTGTGAACACGACCGTGTCCAACTGTACGCAGCCGCTTCACCAATCGGTGTAAAAATCAACAACCACAAACTGGCCGTCGGTCGCGGCCGCCAGGGCGTCTTCGACGCTCGTATAGTGCGGCGCTTTGCCTTCCACGCGTGTCACCTTGTCGGTGCCGGCGCAAGCTGCGAGAAGAACCGCGAACAGCAGTACAATCAACATCAGTGAGGTCAGAGCTTTGAGTCGTATCATGGGGATCCTCCGATTGTCGGCTCAATAGGTTACAGCTGACTCGCGTCCAGGCGGTCGAAATCGTCGCCCAGGACAGCCTCCAGAATCAAAAGGGCTTCATCGCCGAATTCACGCGGGACCATTAAAATGTCGCCCCGCGCGGAAGCCGGTGAAATACCGGAGACCAGCGCCCCGATACCATGCTGGGTATGGAACTTGGGAGACATTACGATCGAGGGTATGTTGTTCGAATCGAGCGCCCCTTTGGCCAGACCGGTCTTGATGGAACCGGAGACCGTGCACACGCCGACCCAGCTGTCGTCGGGCGACACCGCGGCCGTGGAAGCCGGGGTCGCGAGGCGGTCAACCAGGGGTTCGTTACAGTCCGAACAGACAGCTATACCCGCTGTATATTCATATTTGCATTTCGGGCAAAACGGCAATTCAATCTTCCTTTCTTTCCCAGCTCTCGCCTACCGCCATGTTCATAATCTCTCGGGCTTCCAGAACGTGCTCGGTCGGGACCGAGATCTCGAACATATGCGAGCCGGCCTTATAGAACGTGTTAAACGTCAGTCCAACTTGACCGAAAAAGCCGGACTTGGAAATCACCACGGCCGGGATTTCATACGAAGACAGGACTTCCCTGGCAAAATCCGCGGACACTTTGTCCCGGATCGTACCCAGCAGGGTCCAATCGCTCTCCTCTTTGCCGGCGGTCAGTTCCCCGGAACAGACCGGGCACTTGGCGACAGGAGGGTCCCATTCGGTTTTACAGGCCGGACAATACGCCACTGGCAGACAGCTCCTTGAGGCCGTTGGTCAGACCGGCCAGATCTTCAGCGGTTCGTTTTTCGGTCAGCGCCACCACCATACAATCGTCCATACCCTGATACCAGCGTCCGGCGTCCACACCCGGCAGGATATTGCGCTCGGCCAGGGCCAGGATAATCTCTCTTACCGGACGCGGGGTTTTGACGGCAAACTCCCGAACAAAAGGCCCGGTGAAATACGGTTCGAAGCCGTCGATAGCAGAAATCTCTGCGGCCGCCTGCTGGGCTTTTTCAGCCGACAGGAGCGCGACCTTTTTGAGACCGCTCTTGCCCAGGAGGCTCATATACACGGCGGCGGTAGTGGCGCACAGCGCCTGGTTGGTACATATATTCGAGGTCGCCTTCTGGCGACGAATATGCTGCTCGCGAGTCTGAAGGGTCAGGACAAAGCCCGTCCTCCCCTCAACATCCTTTGTCCGGGCGGCGATACGGCCCGGCAAGTTGCGAATCAGCTTTTTCTGAGCCGCAAAAAAACCGAGCAGCGGCCCGCCATATGAAAGCGGAATTCCCAGCGGCTGACCTTCGCCCACGACTATGTCGGCGCCGATTTCACCCGGCGTCTTGAGAAGCGTCTGGGCTATGGGATCGACAGACATAACAAACTTACCGCCAACTTCGTGGATCACTTCACAGATCTGATCGACCTCTTCCAGCTGACCGAAGAAGTTCGGCTGGCTGATCAGCACGCAGGCGGTCTTTTCGTCAACCAGGTCCTCAAGCTGCCCGAGATCGGTGCGACCGTCCTTCATAGGAATCGCGACTATCTCCAGTCCTCGCCCCTGAAGGTACGTGTGGACGACCTCACGGTAGAGCGGGTTGACGCTCTCGCTCATTATTACTTTGTCGCGCTTTGTTGCTCCGGCGCAGATAGCCAGGGCCTCGGCGGCGGCGCTGGCGCCGTCGTACATAGAGGCGTTGGCGACGTCCATTCCGGTCAGGCGACATATATGGGTCTGGAACTCGTAGATTACCTGAAGCGTCCCCTGGGCCACCTCCGCCTGGTAGGGCGTGTAGGCCGTCATGAATTCCGGGCGGCTCACAATCGAACCGACCGCGGCGGGTATAAAATGGTCGTAAACGCCGCCGCCGGCAAAACAGGTCAGTTCCCCGCTGTTGCCGTGCGCCAGGCGCCCAATTTCACTGAGCAGCTCCATTTCCGAGAGTGCCGGAATATCCAGAGCTTTCTTCAGACGCAGCGTGTCGGGAATTACGTTCAGAATCTCTTCGAGGCTGCTCGCCCCGATCTTTTCAAGCATCGCCCGACGATCGTCGTCGGTATTCGAAATATAAGGCATAGCTGTTTTCTTCTATACTTGTTGCCCAAACGGGAGACAGCGCTCCCGATTACATTATCAGTCCTTTATAACCGTCAACATCCAGCAATTGTTCAAGCTGGGCGGCGTCACTGAGTTCAACTTTGATCATCCAGCCTTCGCCGTAAGGATCGCGGTTGATAACCATCGGGTCATCATCGAGGGCCGCGTTGATTTCGGTCACCTTGCCGTTAACGGGGGAGTAAATCTCCGAAACCGCCTTAACGGCCTCGATAGTGCCAAACGACTCCATCAGCTCGACGTCGGACCCGACCTCCGGCAGCTCCACAAAAACGACATCACCCAGTTCGCCCTGGGCCCAGTCGGTAATGCCGATAGTCGCCGTATTGCCCTCGATTTTCAACCATTCGTGTTCTTTGGTGTATTTCAGATCCGCAGGTACGTTCACAACAACCTCCCGGTCGCTAAGACTCTTTATCTGTGGCCGTCGAGACCTTGTCCCCGGCGGCGTTCTTATTCTCTTCAGGTCCGTCTTCGCTCGATCGCGTCAGCGTGACGGTCTTGTTTTTCGGCTCTTTCGTTTTCCGGTTTTCGCGAAACTTGGTTTCGATAAACGAAGTATCATATTTCCCGGCCACGAAATCAGGATGATTGAAAATCTCCAGGTGGAACGGGATAGTGGTCGGTACCCCCTGAACGACAAACTCCTCCAGCGAGTGGCGCATCTTGACCACCGCCTGCTCGCGCGTGCGAGCCCGGACAATCAGTTTGGCGATCATTGAATCGTAGTAGGGCGGAATGAAATAGCCGGCGTAAACGGCCTTGTCGACCCGAACGCCCGGTCCACCCGGTATGTGGATAGCCTCGAGCTTGCC
>JAAERE010000141.1 GCA_024230675.1 bacterium
CTACACGGCACTGGCCCGGTCCGGGTTCATGCAGTTGGCCGGCGAGCCGGGCTCAGACCCGATCCCCGTTCAGGGCGGAATCGCTGACCAGTCCGGCGCCGTGATGACGGCATTCAGTGTCATGTCTGCGCTTTTCGCCAGGGAACGAACTGGCAAGGGGCAGAAGGTTGATGCATCGATCCTGGGGAGCATGTCCTTTGTTCTCGGTCATCCGGTGGTTTTCTGCACCATGGCCAACCTTTGGGGTATCAAAATTGGCAGGGCCACCGCCGGGAATCCTCTGTGGAATCACTACAAGTGTGCCGATGAGAAATGGATCGCCATGGCCCACCTCTCTCCGGATAAGTTCTGGCCTGGGGTCTGTAAGGCAATGGGGCTGGAGGAACTGGAAAACGATCCAAAATTCGACTCGATGACTAGCCGCATGGAGAACAGTCAGGAGCTGGTACGCATCATGGATGAACGATTCGCCAGTAAGAATCGCGATGAGTGGCTCCCGGCCTTTAAAGAACAGGGCCTCGTCTTCTCCCAGATGAACAACATTCTGGAGCTGACTGAGGATCCCCAGGTTCTCGCCAACGACTACATTACAGAGTTTGATCATCCGGTCTTTGGCTCCATGAAGACAGTCGGTTTTCCGATGGGCTTCAGTGAGACACCGTGTTCTATCCGGCGGGAGGC
>JAAERE010000142.1 GCA_024230675.1 bacterium
CGGCAACGACAGGGTGACCCTCTTTGCGAAATTACGGGGAAGGTTTACTTCTGGCTCCTCGGCAAGTTCGCAAAATAGCTGCTCGTAGGCCTGTACTTCTTCACGACAGCTGACACACCGCTGCAGATGTTCGCGGACTTCGCCGCCAACGGTCAGATCTGAGCCAGAGACCTGGCGTCGGTCCAAATAGGCCTGAATTTCGCTGTCGACCAGGTGACTTATGCGCATAGCTCCTCCCGTTCGAACTTCGCCGTCATACGCTCCTTGAGCATCTTACGGGCGCGGAAGAGGTAGCTTTTCACAGTACCGTCGGGAAGTTGCAGAATCTCCCCTATCTCGGCATAAGTCATTTCATGCAAATGATATAGACTAACAATAGTACCGTACATAACCGGGAGATTGTCTATCTCTTCGCTCAGCCGCACTGAAGCCTGACGATTCTCGGCCCACCGGTCGGGAGCCTCGGCCACACCCGTACAATCGTCGATCGTCTCCCCCGCCGGTGAGTGATCCTCGTAAAGTGGCAGCCGCTTTTTCTCGAGGAAATTGAGACAGGTATTGTAGGCGATTCGAGCTATCCAGGTGGATAGCTTAGCTTGGAACTGAAAACGGTCCAGATTCTGGTAAACTCTGACGAACACATCCTGACAAAGATCCTCCCGCTCGGTCGGGTTGGAGACCATTCGAAAAACGATCTGTCCGACCAGACGCTGGTGATCTGTGACCAGCTTCTGGAAAGAGCCGGGGTCTCCTGAGATGATCCTGGCAACGAGTTTTCGAGTATCGTTCATCATTGATTACCTATATGTCAATAGACTGGTTTCGCGGGGCAAAAGTTGCATTTTTATGGCCTGCAACATTCTTGCGAGGTACCGGTCTAATGCAGCAAATGAACGAATGAAAGGAGCCTCGTCATGGAAGCACCACTTATAGTTGGCATAGTCTTCATCTCGATAGTGACCATCGTAAAAATCGTTGTTGACTCCAGCACCAGACGCCGGATGCTGGAGACCGGGAACCTGGACGAGCGCACCAAGCGCCTCATGATGAACCAGGCCGAGCTGTCCACGCTGTCTAACCTTAAATGGGGCATGATCTTAATAGGCATCGGCGTGGCCGCACTGGCTTCGGAAATCTGGCCGTATTTCCTTTCCGATGAAGGTGCAATCGGCCTCGTGTTTCTGTTCGCCGGTATGGGCTTCCTGCTCTACTACCCGATAGCCCAGAAAAGGCTTCGGGAAATTGAGCAGCGCAACAGCGAATCCGGTTCCCAGTCAGCCTAAGCACAACCCTGTCCGGACATTCGAAGTGAGGATTCCGGACCAGCGGGCAAAGCCTCGAGGAGTTTTCTCCTCGGGGTCTTTTTCGTGTATAGATTTATGCGGAACGTGAGAAAGTTGTGTTGCCAAATCTCTCCAGACACTATTGTTCCACAGTGAACCTAACCGGGAGGATTCTCTTGACTGCCCAACCCACTCTAATCACGAAGCGCCTTGTCCTCAGGCCGTTCACGGCCTCGGACAGCGCCGACGTCTGTCGGCTGGCCGGTGACAAAGACATTGCCTCCACGACCCTGCATATCCCCCACCCCTACGAAGAAACCCACGCCCAACAGTGGATTGCCACCCACGCCGGGGCGTTCGAGAGGGGTTTCCAGGCAGTATTTGCGGTCGTTCAGTCGGCAGACGGATCTCTTTCCGGGGCCATCGGCCTGACTCTTGATCCTAAGAATCGAAGCGCGGAGATGGGCTACTGGATAGGTAGGCCTTTCTGGGGAAAGGGGTACTGCACCGAGGCGGCCCGGGAGCTAGTACGCTACGGATTCGAGGACCGCAATCTGAACCGCATACACGCCAATCACTTTGGACGCAACACCGCTTCCGGTCGGGTGATGGAGAAGATCGGTATGAAGTATGAGGGCTGCCTGCGTCAGCAGGTGCTCAAAGGAGGAAAGTTCGAAGACCTCAGAACCTACGGGATTCTGGCCGGCGAGTTCCAATCAGCCTGAAACGATCCAATCCCTCAAACGCAGTAAAAAAAGGCCGTCCCCCGTGGGACGGCCCTTTTATATCTGCCGGCCGATGCTCTCATCGGCGTCTCTCTTACGGCACAATCTACTCAGCCAGGCTGACCGTTACACCCCAGCTCTTCGGATCGCGCGGATGCCCGGCGTTCCAGTCGTTGAACGAATGGGAACCGTCGGTGATATAAGTTACCTCATAGGTCCCCGGATCAAGGACGATGCTCCCGCGATACATCCGATTCTTGTCGGCGCCGCCCGCCGGATCGGTATTCCGCCAGGTCATCTCCCATTCAGTCCGACCGGTCTCATCGTTGTCAATCCAGGCATAATCGTACATGTCGCCGCGGCTGCCTTCTCCGATAGCGTAGATGTTGACCTTGCCCCGGCTTTCCAAAGTGAATTTGTCACGCCGGCGTTCCCGATCTCCGACTCGGATCATCCGAACCAGAACATCAGTTCCCGCCAAAATATCTGCCTCATCCAGAATGGCGAAGTCTGACTTGTTGAAGTTCGCTCCGGGATAGATCGCCAGCCCCCAGGAGCTGGGGTCGTACGGTCTTGTAGAATTCCAGTCCCGATATGAATGGGAGCCATCCGTCAAATAGTAGGCTACATACTTGCCGGCTTTCAGATCGACCGGACCGTCAAACATCCGGTTCTTATCTGCTCCACCCGCGTGTTCCGTATTGCGGCGTGTCATTTCCCAGACCGGACGGCCCGTGGAGACATCTTCGATCCAGCCGTAATCGCTGAAATCGCGGTCGCCCCGGGAGTACTCGCCCACAGCGTGAACTCTTATCTGGGCGTCCTTTTTCAACTCGAAGGCCTGCTCTTCGTAATCGTCGTCGCGCGCGCGCATCAAGTCTACCAGCGGCTTCTCTCCCTCGTCGCCTTCAACGAGATGAAAGGCTGACGCTTCAAAATCCGTTCCCGGAAGCAGCGTGATACCCCAGTTCATCGGATCGTAGGGAGGGTTGACGTTGAAATTGTCGTATGAATGGGAGTCGTCCGTCACGAAGTGCAGAACATAAGTTCCTTTTTTCAGGCGGACTTCCTCGTCGCACATCCGGTTCTTGCGGCCGCCACCACCCCGCTCCGTATTGAGCCGATCAAGCTCCCAAATCCGCTTGTGTGTAGTAGCGTCCATAATCCAGGACCGATCCACCGGGTCGTCGTATCCCCGGGGGTGTTCGTGGACGGTGTATATGCGAACATTCATAGGCTTGTCGATCGTAAACGCCTGGCGAATGTACTCATCGTCGCCGAGCCGATTGAATCGGGCCAAAGCTGCCAGCAGGCCGCCGTCGCTCTCATACTCCTTGACATCGGCCGTCGTCAGTTCGTCGGAAGACACCCTCACGTAGCAATCCCTGAGGTAGTCCCGGACATCGTAGTAATCGTCTTCGTATTCATCGTCTTCGTCGTCAAAGAGGTTCGACAGCAAATCGACAAAGTCTTTGCCGCCCCGGAAATCGCTCGTGAAGTTCAGATTGTCTCCGGCGAACATATACAGTTCGTACTTCCCTTTTTCCAGAAAGGTGGTTTTCTCGGCTCGTCGAAGAGCTTTTTTGGCTCTGCCCCTGTCGGCGCGGGACCCGGTCATGGTCCAGACCGGCTTGCGGGTTTCATAATCCAGAATCCAGGCATATACCACAAGGCTGCTGTTGTATCTGGCCTTGACTCCCACGGCCTCGATATCAACCTCGCCCCCCTTGGTGAGTTCAAAACCGACCGTCTCCAAATCGCCGTTCCTCAGGCGATCGATCTCTACCAGGGTTTCCGCCTGTACGGCACCGGCTGCCATTCCCAGAATGAGAAATACGGCTATCAAGCCCAGCGATTTTCTCATAGTCCCATTCCCTTCTCTATAGTTCGATAAGATATGTTGCATAACAGGTTATGTTCGGGATACGACGGTTGGCACGGGTTTGTTTCAATTGTGCGACATCGCGGAGAACAACTGGAAAAGGCGGTTAACAAAACAACCCCCGTTGAAACGGGGGTTGGAAATTTGGTGGAGCCAGGGAGGATCGAACTCCCGACCTCTTGACTGCCAGTCAAGCGCTCTCCCAGCTGAGCTATGGCCCCATACATTTGAGCCCCAACAATACATATGATCGGCAGGATTGTCAACATATTTCGTGTCTGGGAAACGGCCCCCGGCCTAGCCGTGTTCGGCCGGGGAGCGATTGTCCCGAATCAGGCAAAAGACCAGGCCTACAAGGGCAAAGCCCATAGCGACATAGATGACCGGCCGGTAGCTTTCCGTGAAAATCAATCCCGTATCGCTCAGAAAGGCGTTCTTCTGCTGCAGGAAGGCGAACAGCGCGGTGGCCACAGCTACCCCCACCGACATGCCAATATTCCGGTTGGTAGCCAGGATTCCAGAGGCCACTGAGCGACGTTTTTCCCCAACCGAGCCCATTAGCGCCGAGGCATTGGGCGTGCTGAATATGCCCACTCCGGCGCCCACCACGACCAGACAGAGGGCGACGTACCAGTTCTCGGTACTGGGGTTGAGGGAAGACATCAGCCAGAGACCGGCCGCCATGATGATCATCCCGGAGCTCGTGAGCAGGCGAAAACCGATCTTATCGGAGAGCTTCCCAGAGAGGGGCGCCACAACAAACATCATGATCGGCATGATAACGAGGTACATCCCGACCTCTTTCGGGCCGAGGAACTTGACCTGCTCGAGGTAAAACGGAATGAGGATCAAAACCCCGGACAGTCCGGCGAAGTGGGCCAGTTGGGCCGCCAGCGAGGTAGTAAATCGACGGTTCCGAAAAATGTCCAGACCTACTACTGTATGGGCTGGGCTCTTCTCGAGCCTGAAGAACGTCAGAAATGCGAGCAGCGAGAACAGTCCTATTCCCCACATCGCGGGGTGGGACAACGCGTAGTCATCGATCAGCGACAGCCCGAATACGCCGCTTACCAGTCCCAGGGCCAGAGCCGCGGCTGCGGCAAGTCTCATGGGCGGCGGGTCTTTCGGCCTGTCCAGGAGGCTGAAATAGCGATGAGCCATAACCAGCCCTACAATCCCAATCGGTATATTCACAACGAATATGGCATGCCAGCTCCAAACTCCGAGCAGATATCCGCCCAGGGGCGGCCCCACCATGAACCCGGCGGAAACCATCATGACCATGATTCCCAGCCCCTTGCCTCGCTCCTCGGCAGGAAACACGGTCGTGACCATACCCGGCCCCACCGAGGCAAACATAGCTGTACCCATAGCCTGTATGACTCTGGAGACAATGAGCATTTCTATGCCGTTGGAGACGGCGCAAAGGATCGACCCGACGATAAAAAAAGCGTAGCCGAAACGATAGGCAAAGCTGTACCCGCGGCGTTCCGTCCAGGCCCCAAAGGCGACCAGCAGAGAGATAAGGGTGAGCGAATAGGCAAGGACAACCCAGGCTACAAGATTAACCGGAGCGTTGAGGTCTCTGGCTATGGAAGGCAGGGCCACGTTGAGGATAGAGCCGTCGAGCGTGGCCATGAAAGTCCCGAGCGCCCCAACCGAGAACAATTTGTATCTGTTGGCCTGGACTCGGGCTAAATCCATGGGTGTCGCTGTGCCTCTAAGTCGTTGCCCAAAAAAAGATTGACAATAGTCACCCCTAAACGTAACCTATCCCCAACAGGGCGTCAACAGGTATTTAGGTATCTTTGAACAAGCGAGAAACTGAATCGTCATATTGTATAGATGAGAGCTTCGGACAATGACTGAAACCACGCCGGAGCTACTCAAGAGGTTCATCGAGGGGGACGCCTCGGCTTTTGCGGATCTGGTAGAGAGATTCCAGAAGCGGGTTTATTACCTGGCGTTCCAGATGCTCGGGAATCATCTTGATGCCGATGAAGTAGTACAGGAGTCTTTTGTAAGGATCTACAAAAGACGGAAGGATCTTGCCGGTGTAACGAATTTCCCTTCGTTCTTGACGCGAGTAGCGACCAACTATTCCATTGACCTTCTTCGGAAGCGCAAGGGACATAGTCAGATGCTGGACGACTCGGACTCGTTGCCGGGGGAAGTTCAGGTGGAGCTTTCGCGGAAAGTCCGGACCCCGGACGTTCAGTTCAGGAACAAGGTGCTGATGGAGGAGATCAGGCGGGCGCTGGCGACTCTGCCCCCTCGGCAGAAAATCACCGCCCTGCTGCACGATGTCGAAGGGTATACCAAGTCCGAGATAGCGGATATTCTGGGCTGCCCGGAGGCGACGGTTCGGTCGAATCTCCACATCGCCCGAAAAAAGCTGAAAAAGATCCTCGAAAAGCGACTTGCCGATAAGGAGTAAGAATGACGTGCCCCTACACTCGGTCGCTTCTGGAAGACTATGTTGACAAGGAGTTGTCCTCTGCCGAGGCCGACGCGGTGGCCATGCACCTGACCACCTGCGACGCCTGCCGGGCGGATTATGAGGCAACCGTCAAACTCAAAGGTCTTCTATCGCGACGAGCAGTTCCCGATCCTCATCCCGAATACTGGAAAGAGGTATCGAGCCTTATCCTGGCCCGGACGGTTGAGTCCGCCCCTTTCGAGGCGACCGATCGCCCTTTTGACCGGGTACGTTCAAGCGAGCGCGCCTCCTTTGTCAAGTCACTGATCTCTGTCGCCGCATCGCTGGGCATTTTTATCGCCGCCATTTCGTTCGGTTCGTTTGGCGACAAGGCGGTATCCACGACCTCGACGTTGATGGAGCCTCAGGTCCTGTCAACCTCGGCCCTGGTCGCCTCTGCCCACGCCGATGCCAACACGGAGACCCCTCTGGCAAATCGTGAGCGTGTTTCTGAAGCCATGTTGCTTCTGGGTCCCCCCGGCCTTCTGGGCCGATTCCCGGAGATGGCCACAGCGCTCGGTATTGAATAGCTCGACTCTTAATTTGATTCGGGAACGGAGAACCAGCTTGAAGAAAACGATAACCGCCACGTTAATCGTTGGCTGTATCATTTGGTCCCTGTTCGGTTGCGACCAGGGCGAAAAACGTGTCAGCCTTCAGTTTAAATTCACACCGGATACCCGCCTCTTCTACAAGGAGATTAGTAAGGGGTCCGCAAAGGTCACCGAGAACGATAAGGTCACCAGCGATCGCTTCGCGGAGCTGGAATGGACGCTCGAATGGTACGTCCGCCGTCTGATGGAGGACAGCACCGCCGAAATAGTCGAAACCAGGACCTACCGGTACATGGCTCTGGAAAAGGATTCTTCCAAGAGCGACACCTCGGCCCACACCGACGACATGACGATGTACATGAAACCAAACGGCCAGATCGTCGATCTCGAACCGGCCCAGACTCGAAAAGGCAAACTCTCCTATATGAAGAGCTATATCGAGCAGGGCCAACCGGTCTTCCCGTCCGGGGAGCTGTCCCAGGGCTACAGTTGGACGCAATCAACCAAAGTTATCCTGCCCGACGGTCCCATCGAGGCCTCCACTACCTACGAGATCAAGTCTTTTGCCCGCGAACGTGGCTACGACTGCGTAGTCATTGAGTACGACGGCAACATGGCCATTCCGTTAGAGCCTTCGAAAGAAAAGAGCTATGAACTGCTGGCCGGAGTCGACCGCATAACGTCCAAGGGGCATCTATATTTCGCCTACAAAGAGGGAATGATTGTTGTTCAGATGGAACGTTGGCTGCTGGACGGCGAGCGGACCTATCTCAGCAAGGAGTCGGATACGGTCAGCACTCATATACAGGTAGAATATGACGTTGACCACTGGCTAGCGGGGGTCGAGAAGCCGTAGCCTGTTGCAGAGCCGCCGAAAGACTATACAAGCCGGGTGCGATTCTTTTGTTTACAGAGATCGCGCCCGGCTTTACTTTTGTCAGGTCCAAACTCTGTTTCTGCGTAACGTATCGCACTGAGGTATGGTTGCAATGACCGACGACAAGATTCTATGCGACCTGAACCGACGATTCGACCACGCCGCCCTGGCTCCGGAGACGGATGAAAGCGCTGTTCGACTCGCCTGTGACGAAGCTATCCGTCTGGGATTCTTTTCCGTGGTTGTCAATCCTGTCTGGACCTCGCTTGTTGCGGACCTGCTAACCGGGTCTCAGGTCGAAGTCCTCGGCGTGGCCGGCTTCCCGCTGGGCGCAAGTCGGACCAATATCAAGGCGGCGGAGGCCTCCAACGGCGTCGCCGATGGCGCCCATGAGATCGACATCGTGGCCAACATCGGACACCTCGTATCCGGCCAGTTTCTCAAAGTGGAACAGGAGATATCGACCATCAGACGAGCCCTTCCATACAACGTTGCATTGAAAGTTATCATCGAAGCGAGCAAACTCACAGCGCAGCAGCAAATCGATGCCACTCGCGCGGTGGCCCACGGTGGCGCCCAGTTCGTCAAAACCGGAACGGGCTTTTTTGGTGGGGCCACGGTCGAGCAGGTAGGAACACTCTACAAGGCTGCCGCTGGGGAAATTGAGGTCAAAGCCTCCGGCGGGATCAAGACCCTTGCCCAGTGTCGGGAGCTTCTCTCGGCCGGGGCTACGCGGTTGGGGGCGTCGGCTTCGGTGAGCATCATGGCCGAGTTGACTAAAACCGAAGGCGGGCATTGACTTTCCTGATACCGTGAAATCCCCAGAGGGGCTTTTGACTTTGATTCTCCAGCATTTCTGTTATATTTTGGCCACAAGAATATGGTGGATAAAAACCGAAGACAGAAACGCCCGTTTGTAGGCGTCCATTTCAAATGCTGTAACGTCTACCAGCGCCTGTACTTGAACGCCGCCGGCACCGAATTCGTGGGCTTCTGCCCCAAGTGCATGGCCAAATCGATCGTCAGGGTGTCCTCCTCGGGCTCCAGGTCGAGGTTTTTTAACGCTGAATGAACAGGTATTGTAACCGTGGCCCTGCTTAAGTCCAAAATAGTTGTCGTCCCGATGGGTGAGGTTGACTTCATGCTGGTCAACAAGCTCGCCTCGAGCATAGGCCCGGTATTCAACCGCTCGGTGGATATCCTCAAGGGGATGAAACTCCCCACCGAAGCCTACAACGTCATCCGTAACCAACATTACGCCCAGGTGATTCTCTCCAAACTGGAGAGGACAAAAGCCAACAGCCGCGAGAAAGTGATTGCAGTTTGTGAGGAAGACCTGTATGTACCGGATCAGGCTTATGTAATGGGTTGGGGCGACGGACTGTCCGGTACCGCGGTGGTTTCGCTCTTCCATATCAGGCAGGAGTTCTACGGCCTCCCGGAAGACGAGGCCAAGATTTACCCGCGCCTGTATAAGGAAGTTGTTCACCACCTGGGACACCTGTTCGATCTGATCGAATGTCGCAACCCGAAATGTGTCAACTATTTCAGTCGTATCATGCTGGACATTGACAATAAGGGTGACAAGTTCTGTGACATCTGTCGCCGCCGTCTCACCAGCATGGTCTGAGATCAGCCGACAGGCAGGACGTCATGACGCTCGAACAGATTATCGACCTTCTCCAATCCGACCGCAATTTCCAGAAGAACATCTCCCACTGGCAGACCTACGCGCCCAAAGAGGCTCGATACGCAGAATTCCCCGACGCCCTGGACCGCCACCTGGTCGCCGTTATGAAATCACGCGGCATCGAGAATCTGTACACCCACCAATCCGAAGCCTGTGAGGCCGTCATCGCCGGTAAAGATGTGGTAGTGGTCACTCCAACCGCTTCGGGCAAGACTCTCTGCTACAACCTTCCCGTGCTGAACGAGATCATCAAGAACCCCAATTCGCGGGCGCTGTATCTTTTTCCGACCAAAGCCCTCTCCCAGGATCAATTGGCTGAGCTGCACGAGCTGGTGACGGAGCTTGAAGTTGACGTCAAGACGTACACTTTCGACGGTGATACGCCGCAAACCGCACGAAGGCTCATCAGATCGGCCGGACACATTGTCGTCAGCAACCCCGACATGCTCCACGCCGGGATTCTGCCGCATCACACCAAGTGGATCAAACTGTTTGAGAATCTCAAATACATAGTAATCGACGAGGTCCATCACTACCGGGGCGTGTTCGGCTCGCATCTCGCCAACGTTATCAAACGCCTGCGTCGCATCTGCAAGTTCTACGGTTCCAACCCGACTTTCATCTGCTGCTCGGCAACAATCGCCAACCCGGACGAACTGGCCCGGAGGATCATCGGACGCCCCCTTGAATTGATAAACAACAACGGGGCTCCTTCGGGGGAAAAGCACTTTGCACTATATAACCCGCCGGTGATCAATCCTCAGTTGGGAATTCGAAAGTCGGCTATCAAGGAAGCCGCCCGCCTGGCGACCTCGTTTCTTCGCCACAAGGTTCAAACTATCGTGTTCGCGCATTTTCGGCTTTATGTCGAGGTGCTCCTGACCTACCTCCAACGCGAGCTAAAAGGAGATTTCGGCAAGGGTATTAACATCGCTGGATATCGCGGCGGGTATCTCCCCAACGAAAGACGCCGTATCGAGCGGGGTCTTCGCTCCGGAGAAATCACCGGCGTCGTCTCGACTAACGCCCTGGAACTGGGCATCGATGTCGGCGGTCTTGATGTTTCAATTATCGTCGGCTATCCCGGGTCAATAGCTTCGCTTCTCCAACAGTCCGGGCGGGCCGGTCGATCTACAAGTGTCTCCCTCACTCTCATGGTAGCGAATTCCTCAGCGATCAATCAGTTCCTGTGCTCCGAGCCGAAATACATTTTCGAGCGCACGCCTGAGTCCGGCATCATCGACCCGGAGAACCTGATTATCAAAACGAACCATCTCAAGTGCGCGGCGTTTGAGCTCCCTTTTGACCGGGAGGAATACATCGACGATCTCGGCGCCGGTAAGATCCTGGACTACCTGACCGAGGAAAACGTGCTTCGTCATTCGGGAGAGCGCTACCATTGGTCCTCCGACATCTACCCCGCCCAGCAGGTATCTTTGCGCTCTGCGACTTCGGAGAACTTTGTCATCTTGAACGAGTCCAAAAACGCCGAAGTAATCGGCGAGGTTGACTACTTCTCCGCGCCGATTTTTCTGCACCCCGAAGCTATCTACCTGCACGGCGCCGCGCAGTATCAGGTAACAAAGCTGGACTGGGAAGGCAAAAAGGCGTACGTCAAAGAGGTGGACATTGACTACTACACCGATGCCGAGACCAAGACCGACTTGAAAGTCCTTCAGATCGAAGAGGAGACCTCCACGGTCGACGACGCCCGCACGCATTGGGGCGAGGTCTCCCTCACCTGCACCACCGTTCTGTTCAAGAAAATAAAGTTCGAGACGCATGAAAACGTCGGTTCGGGCGACCTCAAAATGCCCGAAATCGAGATGCACACCAATTCGTTCTGGTATTCATTCCCCGGCGATGTGGGGCTTCGGATCGGAATCGACGGCTCCCAGTTTGGCGGCGCTCTGCGCGGACTGGCCAACATGCTTGGGAAAATCGCGCCGCTGTGGGTGATGTGTGACTCTCGCGACCTCAGGTCTATATCTCAGGTCAGAGCGCCCTTCACCGAGAGGCCGACCGTCTACATTTACGAAAACATACCGGGCGGTGTGGGATTATCGGAGAAACTGTACAAGGAATCGGACAAGCTATTTGAGGCCGCCGTTCACCACGTCAAAACCTGCCCGTGTCCGTCGGGGTGTCCCTCGTGCGTCGGTCCTCCGATGGAAGTTGGCGCCGACGGCAAGGAGGGAACACTAAAGCTTTTGCATTACATGTTGGCGGTCGCACCCGTGTGAGTGACAGAACTTCTGACTAGTCCGGCTTTACGACCGCCCAGCCCGGCAAGTCGATATCCCCCATCTTGCGACACTCTTCGGAACCACAGGTACGACCTCGGAAAAACGTCCACAGCCCTCGCATGACATCGGGGTTGACTATATCATAGCTGATCAACCCGTACCGGCCCTTCTGATCACCTGTGGCTTGTTTGAAGCACACCGAGAGTGTACTGCCGGAGAGGACCCCCGTACCTTCCCATTTCTGCACGAGCGATTCGATGCCAATGCGCCAGATCAGATCATATACTTGTCCTGACCCGGTGATGGTCAGGAAACCTGAGTAGTGACCATAGTCCCATGTCACGCTCGGGTCATCGTTGGGCGAAGTATGATTTCTTCCTGAGATCGAATACTCTCCACAGACAGAGTCAGTCATGTTGGGAATGTAGCCAGGCGCTCCCGAAGATGCCAAGCCTTGGGAGTATCTGGCCCACACTTCCGCCCGACTTTTCATCTCCTCGCTGATCCAATCCAGATATTCGGTCGCGTTTTTTTCCAGAGCGCGTTCTTTGGCTGCCTCAAGCTGCTGATTCGAGTTTTCGTACCACTCCTTCAGCTCGCGAATCTTCTGGTTGGCGTTCCCCACCTCACACGTCTTTGCCAATTCGATTCGCTGTAGGAGCAGCTGAATGGTGGCATCCTTGCTGTCCACGGTGGCCCTGAGGCCGCGATATAAGAAGAGGAATACTGCGACTAATGCGACAAAATTGATTACAGCCCCAAAGTCACGTGCGAAGCTAGTGAATGCTTCCATCTTGCCTTGAACCCTCCCTCAGATGCTGCTATGCAGGTTTCACCCGTCAGACAACTCAGTAGCCTAGAACACGCTGAACTTGAGATACCGCCCGGGGTTTTCCTCAATATCCGCTATCAGATTGTTGGCCCGAGCCAGAAGGTTCGTCATCTCCACATAAAGCGCCGTATCGTTAACGAGAAGCCCCATTGAGCCCTCGGCAACATCGATCTTGGTCATGATTGAATCCAGCCTCGCCGAGCTGGCGGCGAGGTTGTCGTAGAGAGCGGGATCGTTAACCAGTTTGCCGACCGTCCCACTGTTCTCGTTCACCTTCTCGGTCAAGTCAGAGATTGAGTTCGACATGCGCTCGATCGAAGACGTCAGACGCTCCTGGTTTTGCTGCAGGTCTCCCGACAGAGCGGTCAGGTTTTGAAGCAGCGCCGAAAGATGTTTGTAGAGACCTTCGTCGGTTGCAAGCAGCCCCAGGGTTCCTTCCCCCTGGTTCATCCGAGTGAGCAGAGTATCCAGATTGCTGACCACGGACCCGGCCTCCTGAAAAGCCTCTTCCCCGGCCTTGAACAGGGCCGGAGCGCTGCCGACGTCGAGAGTTGGCACTACACCCTTTTCCTCAATCGGCGGGCCGCCGAGCACGCCCGGCCTTAGTTCGACGTACTTGTCGCCGAGGAATCCTATCGTTCCCAGTTGCACTCTTGCATCCTTCGTGATAAACGGCCACACGCTGCTTTTGACTTTGCACTCAACCCGTATTTGTCGCAGGGAGTCCGACATATCGAAATTCAGGGATTTGACATTGCCGACCTCAAGTCCGGACATCCACACCGGCGATCCGTTAACCAGTCCGTTGACGTTCTTGAAATAGCAGACAAACGTAGCTTTGGACTCGAAGATGGACGTACCGCCGCCGGTGATTGACGCCCACATCAGAGCAGCAACAGCCAACATGATAAGGATGCCCACCTGCAGTTTGCCCCATCTGATTTTGATAGACCTTTGCATATCTCAAACCCCTGTCTGTTTCTCAAGCCTCATAAACAAAACTCCCCGAGCGTTGTCGAAGCGGCTGTACGTCAAAGACCGTTCACGAAATTCTTGGCGGCCACTCGTTCAAAAGACTTCCTGAAAGGCTCCAGGAAGCCCACCACTCTTTCGTCCTCACAGACCCGCAGTTCTTCCAGCGATCCATCGAAAACTACGTGACCTGCGTAGATAACAACAAACCGGTCCGCAATCTCCAGAGCGTCCGCAATCTGATGCGTAACAATCACCGACGCAATCCCTTTTTCCTGGTGCAGCTTTGTGATCAGGCTCAGCACGTTCTTCGTGGCGGTCGGATCAAGCCCTGTGGTGGGCTCGTCGTAGAGCATAGCCCTGGGATTTGTCGAGAGGAGCGCCCGGCCGATAGCCACCCGCCGCCGCATACCGCCCGAAAGTTCCTCCGGCAGCTTGTCCCCGACCTCCTCCGGGTTCAGCCCCACGAAACCGAGCATCTCCCCCGCTTTCTGTGAAATCTCCGGCCATTTGAGTCGCGTGTGCTCCAGCAAGTAGTAGCCGACGTTCTCACCCACCGTCAGAGAATCAAAAAGGGCGCCGTCCTGGAACACCATGCCGATACGTTTGCGAATTACCCGCTTGTCGCGCTCCTTCATAACACAAATATCCTGGCCCTCTACTATCACCTGCCCGGCACTGGGACATTCCAGCCCAAGGATCAGGCGCAGGACGGTCGACTTGCCGGAGCCCGAGGGCCCCATAACGACTACCAGTTCGGAGTCGTTCACCTTGAAGGACACATCCTTGAGGACCTGCTTGTCCCAATATGAGAAATCTACGCCCTTAAGCTCGATCACAGGTAACCTTTCAAGATGCTACCGACGATCTTGGTTATCAGGAAATTGACTATCAGGATCGTAATCGAAGTCATCATGACCGAGTTTGTTGTCGCCCGCCCCACTCCCTTGGTACCGCCTTTTGAAGTGAAGCCCATGTAACACGAGATAAAAGCGATCACGAACGAAAAACATATCGGCTTCAGCAGCCCCATGAAGATATTGCCGAAATTCAATTTGTAGATTACGGCGGACCAGTACATAGTAGAGGTGACGTTGGCAATAAACAGGCCGATAATCCAGCCGCCGAGGATCGCCACGACGTCACAGACAATCGTTAAGGCCGGGACCATGACCATCAAAGAAATCAAACGGGCACGGGCTATTTTTTTGATCGGGTCGATCCCAAACGCCACCATAGCGTCGATCTGGTTCGAGGATTTCATGGCGCCGATCTCGGCGGTTATCCCCGAAGCCACCCTGGCGGCCACCATCAGTCCGGTCAGGGTTGGACCCAGCTCGCGCACGATAGCCATCGACATAATTCTTCCCAAATAGTCCTTGGCGCCAAAAGCGGCCAACTCCTGTGAGAATGCGAGGGCAAACCCTTGTCCGGAGAACGCCCCGGTCAGAACCACCAGAAAAAGGGATCCCACGCCGATAAGATACATCTGTTCCATGGTTTCGTTGAAATAGACCGGCCGTCTGACCAGTGAACCGAGCATGCGCAATGAAAAAAAGAAGAGGCTCTGGCTTTCGTAAGCCCAGTGTTTTAGCAGATTGTTGACAGCGCTAAAGATACAGCCTTCCTTTCGTTGCTCCCGCCATTGTAGGCCGCGACACGGGACAAGTCAAGGCAAAACCTCCGCTTGCTAATCCGGGTATTTTTGGTATTATCATCGGGTAATACGGCGAACTCTGAGGCCGGTTTTTGAGTTATACACGACAACTTCGGGAAAGACAGATATGTCCGAAAATGCAAACAAAAAAAAGCGCGGCCATGCTATCGCCCTCTTCTCGGGCGGCCTGGACTCAGCGTTGGCCATATTGCTGATGCTCAAGCAGGATATCGAGGTTACGGCCCTGACTTTCATGACCCACTTTGGCTGTGACCTGGGTGATCGCTCCTCCTGTGGCACCGATCCATATCCGGCCTCCGAAAAGTTCGGTTTCAACGTTAAGTTGATGCATCTCGGACAAAAATTCGTTGATATCGTTGAGAGCCCGAAATTCGGGCGAGGCGGCCACATGAACGTATGCATCGATTGCCGCATCCTTATGCTCAACGAGGCTAAAGCCTGTATGGAGATGACCAACGCCGACTTCATTATCACCGGCGAGGTCCTGGGTCAGCGACCTTTCTCCCAGCAGAAAGACAAGATGCACCTGGTACTTCGCGAAACCGGTCTCAAGGGCAAACTACTTCGCCCCCTCTCGGCCAAGCTGCTCCGGGCAACAGAGCCCGAACTGTCAGGAATGGTCGACCGCGAGATGCTCGAAAGTATCAACGGTCGATCGCGTAAGCGTCAAATGGAATTGGCAACGGAACACGGCCTTGAGGATTATCCGAATCCGGGCGGGGGCTGCCTGCTTACCGACGAGGGTTATTCAAACCGTCTCAAGGATCTGCTGGCCCATAGTGATAGACTGTCGTTCGAGGACCTCAATCTCCTGAGGGTTGGCCGACATTTCCGGCTCGATCCGGCCACAAAAGTCGTCGTGGGGCGCAACGAGAAAGAAAACAATCTTCTCATGGGATACCGACGGGATCATCACTGCTTGCTGGAGGCGCCCGACATAGGCTCGCCGCTGACGCTCTTGATCGGGAATACATCCGAGGGCAACATAGAAAAGGCGGCTATGATAACCGCCCGTTATACTTCGGCTCGTCTCGAACCAAAAGTTTGCGTCGTCTCGACTCGTGTCTCGGACGACCGGGTCACCGAGTTGACCGTCACACCGGCCCGCGACGAAGACCTGAAACTGGTGGCCGTTCGATAGCCGTCTTTTCTCCCAAAAGAAAAGAGGCCCAGCCTCACATCTGGACCTCTTACTCTTCACATCATCAGGATATTGCCCGAACGGGATAACCGCCAGGAAAACCGCCCGGTCCCGCGAGCTGTCCGTTCACGGACGAATGGCATTGTGAACGGCAGCCCTTCCTGATAGTGTCTATAAAGGATCAACCGGTGTGCCAAGCCCGGCCCAAAAACGTAAGCTCTTGATTATCATGGGTTGTGAGCGTTTTCGGAGTCAAACACAGGAGGGCGCAACCCAAAAACCGCAGATAATGCGCTTGATCGAGGAAATCCTCGGCAGATTCTGCGAATAGCCGCAAAAGAAAAGCCCCCGGCGCCTAAGACGCACGGGGGCTTTTCGGACTTTATTGAATACGCGATACTAAAACTCTATCTCTGACAGACTACTTCAACAGCATCATTTTCCGAGTCTGCGAGAAGCCCTCGGCCTGAATGCGATAGAAGTAGACACCACTAGAGACAGAACCACCGCTCGAATTAGTGCCATCCCAGGTAACCGTATGGTTGCCGGCGGGGTACTCGCCGTTGACCACTGTGGTTACCAACTGGCCCAGTACGTTAAACACGTTCAGTTCCACGTTGGAGGCCTGTGGTAGTGCAAAGGCCAGCTGTGTGGAAGGATTGAACGGGTTCGGATAGTTCTGTTCCAGAGCATAATCCATCGGCAAACCGTCGGAGACGGCTCCCGAAAGCGCTACCGAAACCTGATCAAAAACAGGTCTCGCGGTTACAAAAGTGTTCGATTCCGGAGTCGGCCGCCGGTTGTAAACCCACATCAGCGAGTGATCCGGTTTACTGAGCTTGACGGCGCTGAGCGTGATTTCCGAGACCGAAGGGTCATCGACCTCGAAGACCAGATTGGCCACCGTACCGGTGCCGGCTTCCAGAGCCGGTCTGTTGGTCGGTGTAATCTGGTTAATCAAACCAATAATAACAACGTTGGTTTCGTTGTTGATGTTGGCCACCGTTAGATCGAAATCCTCTACCCGTGTGCCTTCGAAAGTGACCTCCTTAAGCGTCACGCCTTCCGAAAACTTCAACGGGATATCGATCGCCATCACACCTTCCTGGTTGGTGATCTCAAGAGGCACGGTGACGGTGTTGTTGGCGCTGGCAATGGCCTGTTTCGGCGCAAAGGAATCGGCCGAAAATACCAAAGCCGGTACCAGGATTACGGTTAAAATGACCGCCAGAGTGTTAATACGTTTCAACAATGCTCACCCCCTCAGGGTTGAATCTGGTTGACGTAATGGCTGCATAGGGTTGCAATCCTGCGCACCATACAGCCGCTTCGTAGTGCAATACGACTTCCGATGTTTGACATTCTTCAGCATTTAAGCTTTTGCAATCGGCGGTGAGGTAGGCGGATTACTTTACCTGTTAATAATCTACCCGGGGGCTGGAATTTTGTCAAGTCTTTTTTGTTCATTAACTTGACGCCCCAGAACCACTTTCGTTCAACGCCTTTTCGGCTACTGGGCGAACCCGGAGGCCGATTCTGGCACGAGAGCCGATCTACATCCTTCTATAATCTAGTACACTAACCCAGCAAGCGGTGTTCCCGACTCGGGACGATTTAGGCAAAAACCAACAAATCCTGCGCCGGTCGCACCGCTCCCGGACCACTAAATCCTTGACATATTGGCAGTTTAGCCGGATATACGGGACATAATCAGAAAGAGACAATCTACCCTACAGGAGGTCCCGTGGGCAATTCAGCGAGCAAACCGGACTCTGCTCCAGAGAAATACACTCCGGTTATCCCGGCCGATCTTTCCGTTTCCGAGGTTACCTGGCGCGCAATAATACTTGGGATCATAATTTCGGTCCTTTTTGGCGTCGCCAACGCATATCTCGCGCTGAAATTCGGCATGACCGTCTCCTCCTCCATTCCGGCCGCCGTAATCTCCATGGCCGTCCTGCGCCTGATTTTCTACAAAAAGCGGGCTACGGTGCTGGAAAACAACATCGTCCAAACGGTCGGCTCGGCCGGTGAATCTCTGGCGGCCGGACTGACGTTCACGATTCCCGCCTTTTTTATATGGGCGGCTAACGACCAGCTCATCGCAATGGGCTATGACCACGAAATCTCCAAGACCCAGATTTTCTGGCTGTCGATGCTGGGCGGCTGTCTCGGGATTCTCCTGATGATCCCCCTGCGCAAATATCTCGTTGATCGCGAGCACGGCAATTTGAGATTCCCCGAAGGCACCGCTTGTGCGGAGATTATTGTCGCGGGCGACGAAGGCGGCGGCAAAGCCAAAATGGTGTTTTCCGGCATCGGTTTGGGCGCGCTGTACAAAATCGGCTATGACATAATTGAAGCCTGGCCCATTACGCCGAAGCACGATCTTAAAGGATTTCTGAAGGGTGGAACGGTCGGCATCGATGCCACCCCGGCCCTGCTGGGTGTGGGCTACATCATCGGACCCAAAATATCGGCGCTGATGCTGTCAGGAGCCGTTCTCGGCTATCTGGCTATTGCGCCGCTTCTGTCGTTCCTCGGGGATCAGATCCCAGGCATGATAATATCCCCCGGCACCATGCCGCTATCAGACATGGACCCCGACCAACTGCGCGGCAGCTATATCAAGTACCTCGGCGTGGGGGCGGTCACGGTCGGAGGCTTTGTGTCTCTCCTCAAATCTATGCCGGCCATCTGGTCTTCGTTCGGTAAGGGCTTCAGCGAGCTTCTGGGCAAGCGCGTAGCCGATGGCGATACTCCACGCACCGATCGGGACATCCCAATGAAATGGGTGCTTCTGGGCGTTGTTGGCGTGATCGTGGGCATCTGGCTTCTGCCGGGCACGAACATGGGGATTATGGCCGTTGCTCTGGCGGTCTTTTTCGGCTTCCTGTTCGTGGTGGTGGCGGCTCGGATCGTGGGTATTGTCGGGTCTTCATCCTCACCTGTATCCGGTATGACTATTGCCACGCTGCTGGTCAGCTGTCTGGCGTTGGTGTATTTCGGGGCCGAAGGTGTTTCCGGGATGATCACGGCGATGTCCATCGGCGC
>JAAERE010000143.1 GCA_024230675.1 bacterium
TCTCCCAGCATGTCCTGGATGTCGCGCGTTGACATGCCCCGCGCGTACATGCCGATGATTTTCTCTTCCAACTCGTTGGTATTCTTTGCATAGCGCTCCAACACTTTTGGCTGATACTCGCCGTTCCGATCTCGCGGTATTCGGATCGGCGTCTCGCCATTTGAGGTCCGCAGCTTGCGCCCGCGCGTCCCGTTCCGACTGTTGCCGCTGTTGCGCCCTTTGGCGGCGTGCTTTTCATAGCCCAGTTGCTCTGTCAATTCCGCTTCCATCAGGTGTTCGAGCGTATCGGCGAACAGCCGGGCGAATATGCCATCTCGCCCGAAGAAGTCGTCCACCGATTCTACCGACGCCAGTTTTTCTTCGATCCCCTCGATCCCCGGTAGATGCGCCTCTATTGCTTTTCTGCGACTCTGCTTTTTTTCTGTCATTGTGTGTTGGCTCCCTTTTTTGTGCCTTAGTTTACCCTTTGTTTCTCTTCTTTCAGGGAGTTTCATTTCCACACTTTATTTTACAGTCTCCCTCCTTTTAAAAAACGCCCCACCTGCCGTGGCGAAATGCTTTCGACTATGCTCCGTTTGACGGCCTCCTCGGCCACTTCACGCGCTGTCCAATGGCTGATCGATCTCCCACTGACCTCCGGTGGCTCA
>JAAERE010000144.1 GCA_024230675.1 bacterium
CGACCGCGGAGAAGGCGGAGATACGCAGGCTCAAGAAGGAGCTTCGCCAAGTGACCATGGAGCGTGACTTCTTAAAAAAAGCAGCAGCCTACTTCGCCAAGGAGGAATCGGAGCGTTCGAAGTGATTCGTGCGGAGAAGGCCACTTTCCCGGTAACGTTCATGTGTCGGCAACTCGAGGTTTCCAAGAGCGGTTACTACGAGTGGGAGAAGCGCCCCGTCTCTCAGCGAGAGCAGGATGACAAGAGGCTGCTGATAAAGATACAGGAATCCCATAATGCGAGCCAAGGGACCTACGGCAGCCCCCGCGTGCACGACGACCTCGTGGAGCAAGGCGAGCAGGTGGGGCGGCATCGGGTGGCGCGTCTGATGCGGGAGAACGGCATCACGGCACGTCCGCTGAAGAAGTTTCGCAAGACCACCGACTCGGAGCACGCCTTGCCGATTGCACCGAATCTATTGGAGCGGCATTTCGAGACGGATGCCCCGGACCAGGTTTGGGTTAGCGACATCACTTACATCTGGACAGCCCGTGGCTGGGCCTATCTGGCGGTCATTGTGGACCTGTTCTCGCGGCGAGTGGTCGGCTGGGCATTGGAGAACCACATGCGCACGGAGCTTGTTCTCAAAGCGCTGGAGATCGCTAAAGGTCACCGCACCATTCAACCCGGCCTTATCTTCCACAGTGACCGAGGCGTCCAATACGCGAGCAACGAATTCCGCGATGCATTGTCCGAATGCGGTATCACCCAGAGCATGAGCCGCAAGGGCGACTGCTGGGACAACGCCGTGGCAGAGAGCTTCTTTGCCACCATCAAACGGGAACTGGTCCGTACACGCTTCTGGCTGCACCAGACAGCCGCTAGGGCTGGAATCCACGAGTACATCGAAGTGTTTTACAATCGAAGGCGTAAACACTCGACCAACGGCAACCTCAGCCCGGTCGAATACGAAAGGCGCTTTGACAATCAAGCTGCTTTGGCAGCATAAGAATACTGTCCACTAAATCGGGGCAAGGCCA
>JAAERE010000145.1 GCA_024230675.1 bacterium
GTAGAGGGTCGAGGATGTCCTGCTTCCGGTCGTAGCACCGCGAATGGCTGGCGATGACGTCGTTCAGGTGGAGAATGTTGATGCGGAAGGGGTAGGCCTTGACCATCAAGTTTCGATACGCCTGATCCGTGGGTACTGAGTAACGATTGGTGTCATATTCCACCTGGCTGTAGCCGTTGAGAACGACCGGTTTGCTGACGCAGCACTCAAAGTCTTTCTTCGGCAAGGGCAACAGATATGGTTTCTCCATTTCCCACGCCTCGCCGATGGTCACGGTTTGGCGGTCCACCTGTCGCGCACCATCTGCCAGGCAGGCGTTCAGCAGATGCTCGTTCACTTCCTCAAACGAAGCAAACTCAGGGACCGCTGCCAGAAAGTTGCGGCGACCAAACCCCACTCCTTTCTCTACTCGCCCCTTCTCGTGTCCTTGACCCGGCGTGCAAAAGTAACTTTCGAAGAGATAGTGACTGCGGAAGACGATGAAGCTTTCCTGTTCCTTCCGGTTACGCCCTTCCAGCACACGTTGCACGGCTACTTTCAGGTTGTCGTAGGCAATCCGTCGCGGTACGCCGCCGAAGAAATGAAACGCCCGCACGTGTCCTTCGAAGAACGCTTCCTGCTTCTGTGACGGAAAGGCGATCACGAACAATCGTCGAGAGTAGCACATCCGCATCAGAAACAACTGCACCGTCACTTCTTCCTCATTCAGGATTACCATTGCCTCGCCCCAATCGGCTTGGGCGTCCTCGCCGGGGTCAAACTCCAACGGGATGTACACCTTTCGCTTTTTCTTCGCCCGCCGCTTCTCGGCGATGTAACCCCGCACCCGCGATTCGCTACCCGTATACCCCTCAGCCTCGACCTCCTTGTAGATCTGATGACAGGTGCGTCGTTGCTTCCGCGGTAACCGTTTGTTCTCCTCCAGTAGTTCGTCGACCTGAGCCATATACGGCCCCAGCACCGGCGCCGGACGCGGCTTCTTCTGGGTGTAGGTCGCAGGCTCCGCTGACTCGATGGCCTTCTTGACCACGTCACGGGAGTGGTGCAGTTCCCGAGCGATCTGTCGGATGCTCTTCTCTTCTATGTAGTAGGCTCGTCGGATTCTTTCTCGTTCGTCCACCTTGATCATCTCCTCCTCCAGTATCTTTGGGGTTTTGTGCCCAATGATACCAGATTATTGCTCAGGTGGCCCTCTTTTCGATTGTCAAAATTCGGCCAAGTGGCCCTGTTTTAGATTATCACAAACAGGCCAGCTTTCATTGACGCGCCAGATAGTCGCACCGGTCGATAATTCAATGGCTACAA
>JAAERE010000146.1 GCA_024230675.1 bacterium
GACCCGCCGATGGCGAACGGATCGATCAGATCCCCTTTGTGGCAGTCCATACAGGCGATGGAACCGCCGGCGGTGTACCAGTCCCCGCCGGAGCCCGCGCCGCCGTGGCAGGAGATATCGGAACAGGCTCCCGCCGCCCCCGCGTCGTCGAAATCAGCGGAGACGTCGTCGCCGGCGACGCTGGCGTACGTTCCCCCGAAATCGAGAATGCTTGCCGTCTCCTCGTCGCCGTATATGCCGTCGATATGGTTCGGATTCTTCGGATAGTCCCCGTGGCAGGTCAGGCAGGGAATCCCCTTGTCCGAGACGTGCCGGGTATGCTGGCCCGCCGCTCCCGACGCACCGGCGCCTTTGGCGGTGACGAAGGGATCGATCCCGTCGCCTTCGTGGCAGTCCATGCACGGAGTCGTCGCCGCGCGCCAGTCTCCGCCCGAGCCCGCACCGCCGTGGCAGGAAACGTCGGAGCAGCCGCCGCCATCGTCGTCGAAATCCGCCGTTACGTCCCCGCCCACCGGGAACGAGCCGCCGAAGAACAGAATGGTGTCGGTTTCCGCCGAGCCGTAGATCGCGTTCATATGGTTGCCGCTGCCGCGGTAGTCCAGGTGGCAGACTTCGCAGTCGATTCCCCGGTCCGCCGCATGGACCGTATGTTTGCCGTCCGTTCCCGATCCGCCGCTGGCGAACGGATCGATGTCGGTCCCGCCGTGGCATTCGGCGCATTGGATATCGTCCCCGTCTCCCGTCGCGTCGAAGAACCAGGCTCCGCCCGCTCCAGTTCCCCCGTGGCACGATACGTCCGAGCAGGTTCCGTTTCCGCTCGAGTCGTCGAAATCGGCGGTAACATCTCCGCCCACCAGGAAGACGCCGCCGAAACCGAGGATGGATCCGGGTTCCCCGCGGCCGTATACCGTGTTCATATGGGTTGTTTGGTCTTTATAGCCGAGATGGCATCCTTCGCAGGCGATCCGTTCCGCGGAGGCGTGGGTCACATGCTTGCCGCCGGAGCCTTCTCCGGCCGTCGCAAAGGGATTGACGGGATTGTCCAAATCGTTTTCGTCTCCGTGACAGTCGGCGCAGCCCGTCGATTCCGCGTACCAGTCGACGCCCCCCGTTCCGCCGTGGCAGGTGATGTTGCCGCAGCCGCCGGAACCCGAATCGAAGTCCGCCGAAACGTCGCTTCCGCCCGGATCGGGGAATTGTCCGCCGAAGAAGACGTACTCCCCGCTTTCGAA
>JAAERE010000147.1 GCA_024230675.1 bacterium
GAATGCGCTTAGTGATGTGTTAACGCTTAATCAGTTGGTTGAATTAATATTGCGTAGTGCTGAAAAGGTTATCGATCCAGCATGGGCCACCACCATGAATAACTTGCTATCTGACTTTGATCAACGTCCGGCAGGTTTGAATATAATGCGCGACCCCGCTAAGTTTGTGACCTTAAACTCACAAGCTAGATTTGATGTAAGTCAATTAGCTAAACAGGATTTAATACAATCGATTCAGCAAGCTTTCTACATGGACCAATTGCAACTTAAAGATAGCCCTGCAATGACAGCAACAGAAACAATGGCACGTATGGAGCTAATGCAAAGAACATTAGGACCTACTCTTGGTAGGTTACAATCAGATTTGCTTGACCCATTGATTAGCCGAACGTTAAACATCCTATTCCGCTCAGGCCAGCTTAAAGACTTACCTGACTCATTAAAAGAAAGCGGTGGAGATATTGACGTTGCTTATGTCGGCTCTATGTCACGTAGTCAGAAGATGGACACTATCGCCAATGTTGAAAGATACCTAAGCTTACTAGGTGGAATTGCACAATTTAAGCCTGAAGTATTAGACTTGTTTAACCAAGACAAAGCAGCTAGAGATTTAGGTGTTGATTTAAACATTCCTGCTGCATACTTAAACAGCGCTGAAGACGTTGAAGCATTACGCCAA
>JAAERE010000148.1 GCA_024230675.1 bacterium
AATTCCTTCCCCGGAGCCTGCCAGATGCCCGATCTCAGGGCGCAGGCAGCCACCTCGACTGGAATTTTACTGGAGTATTGCTCTGCCAGATCTTTGGTACACAGGATCGCTGCCGCCGCCCCATCGCTGATCGATGAACACATCAGCAGAGTGATGGGATCGGCCATCACGAATGAGCCAAGCACCTTCTCGGCTGTGAGAGGCTTTTTGAATTGAGCATCTGGGTTTAGCGAGCCGTTGTGGCTATTTTTGACCACTACCTGCGCGAAGTGCTCCTGTGTTGCGCCGTACAGGTCCATGTACTTTTTGAGGGCCATGGCGTACATTCCGGCGAATTGCAGGCCCATTCGGGCAAGCTCGATGTCTGAATCGGCTGCGAGCGCGGCAATCGATTTGCCCAGATCGCCGACGAACATTTTTTCAACGCCCACGGCCAGGGCGACATCGCATGCTCCGGAAGCTACTTCCAGCCAGGCACCGCGGAATGCAGTGGATGCGCTCGCACAGGCATTTTCCACATTGATCACCGGTATTCCGGCGAGGCCAGCATCGCGCGTGATGGTCTGGCCTCGAACCCCTTCCTGGCCCGTAAGTAATCCGGCCAGCGAGTTGCCCGAGTAGGCAACCTGAATGTCTTTGGGCGATACTCCCGCATCCTTGATCGCATTCCATATGGCGACACGCCCCAAGTCCTTCAACCCCTTGTCTTCGAACTTGCCGAAGGGGTGCATGCCGACACCGATTACTGCTACATCTCTCATTGATTCACACTCCGGGCAGGACGAAACTTGTATCCGATCACCTCATTTCCGTTCTCGTCAATGCTGATGGGTTCGATGGTGAGTTCCATTTCCATTCCATCGTGAAGCCCTTCTCCCCCGG
>JAAERE010000149.1 GCA_024230675.1 bacterium
AAGTCTGGTTTCTCTTGAAGGCCTATACTACGAGTACGACGGAGCATCGCGCCTTACCTGGGCCAGCATTGGTCCAAACCATGGTCCGGAATCTGTTGAGTATTCCAGCTATGACCTTGGCGGTCGTCCGGCTGAGGAGGTTGTAGGCAGCCGTTCTGCCCTTGTCAGGACCTTCGATGTCTGGGGTCGAACGACCCGACTAGAGCTCCCTGCCGGTGTAGCTCGGAGCGCGGGTGATCCATTCATCGGTTTTGACCGTACCTTCGACGGCCTGGATCGCCTGACAGAAATCTCTGCCCGGTCGCATGGTAGTCAGGGGCCACTCATGGCCAAAATCGGCGCGACCTGGGACTGGGGCGGCCGGGATCGCCTGTACCGGGTCAAGCACAAAGGACCGCAGGCCTTCACGACGCGCTTCGGCTACATCGGGGATAACCACGATTCGCAAACACTCGGCGCCTCCCCGGTCTCTTTGTGGAAGCTGGGTTCAGTCAGCTACGGCTCGGACCTGGGCCATTACCCTGTCCAGGACGAAGATCTGTGGGGTCGTTTCGTCATTGGTAGGCGGAACGAAGACGGTGCCAAGATCGGCCGTGTTGTCGAAGGCGGCAGCGGATTGGTGACTGGCTTGGGCTGGTCATGGGGCCTGGACAAAGCCGAGCGGCTCACTTCGGCTTTTGCCGGAGTTGGGAGCTTTGAGGAGGAAGATGCAACCGGTTCGTTTGAGGAGTTTGGCTTTGGATACGGCGGCCTGGACCAGTTGGAGTGGATGACCCAAGGGTCATCAGGCCGGGTTGGCTTCACCTCCGGAGAGTACGGACGAATCAAGACCCGGG
>JAAERE010000150.1 GCA_024230675.1 bacterium
CGGCCTTCTGCCGGGCTGCCGTCTCCTTCTGCTTCTCGGCCTCGACCTTCTGCTTCTCGGCCTCGGCCTTCTGCCGCGCCGCCGTCTCCGTCTGCTTCTCGGCCTCGACCTTCTGCTTCTCGGCCTCGGCCTTCTGCCGCGCCTCGGCCTCCTGCTCGGCGCGCTCCTCGGCCCGCTCGGCGCGCTCCTCCTCCTCGTCCGACAGCCGCAGCTGCTGACCGGTCTCAGCGTCCACCGCCACCAGCTCCTCACTCTCGTCGATGTAGAAGTACAAGCCCAGCTGCTCCGAGTACACACGGCCGTCCGAGTCGGGGGGGATCTCGTCGTACTCGCCCTGGTCTGAAAGCCGACGGCCCACCAGGTCTTTGACCCTGCGCTCCAAGATCGGGAACACCGTCAGGTACTCCGCCACCCCTTCCTCGGCGTAGCGCTGCACATTCTTCTTGAGGTCCTTGTCCTTGACCTCCTGGGCCGAGGTGGAGACCGCCTCCAAGGCGAACACAAGCCGACCGCCCACGTCGCGCAGCTTGACGGCCCTGGTGATCACGGAGCGGTCGACGTCGCCCTTGATCACCGCCACGTCGGGCGAGGAGTTCTTCCCGTCGCCGAGCACCAGCACCGTGCTGAAGGTCACGAGAGTGGCCGGGAGTTTCCCCAGGTGGCGGCGCATCGCGTCATACAGCGGGACGAGGAACCAGTTGTGGGGAAAGCCGTCGGCCACGACGTCGCCCTCCTGGGGGTAGACGAGATCTTCAGGGGTGAGAGGGATCTGCTTCAGGACCGTTCGCCCGTCGGGGGTGGTGACGGCTCGCTCGCGAGAGGCGAGGCGGAAGGTATCCCCGGCGGCGCTCGGCGCCGGACGCCGTCGGAGCGGACC
>JAAERE010000151.1 GCA_024230675.1 bacterium
CGATGAAAGCGTAAGCTGCAGGTCGACGCGATTCAGTTCACCCGCCCCTCCAAGAAGCGAGTAAGTGTCGTAGCGGCAGCTGGAATAACTGCAAGCTTTGTCGACCCCGGCCGTGCCGTTCACGGCCATATCGATATAGCCGTCGGTGGAAGAACTGCCACTGGTCCGACCTTCGAGGTACACAGCTGCGGAATCGCCGGAGATAGCACCGGGCGTGGGGACGTATAAAGTCAGGTTGGTGCTGTCGGTCCAGAACCAGTTGTAAAAATCCATGACGTGGCCGTCGGTCTCGCGGGAGATCAGGTTTTCCTGTTCCACGTGGACGTCGCGCCAGAAGGTTGTGATCAGCGTATCGTAAACTCCGGTGGGAGAGCCGTCAATCTGCCCCATCCTCACCGGCGGAGTACCGAAGTCACCAGAGACGGCCAGCCAGTAAACGTTTTCGTCGGTATACCGGTTGTTCATAAAGGATCGGGGATAGCCTGCGCGATAGAGCCAGCGGTCAACAGCTTCGCCGTAGAAGATGACTCGATCGCCAGTATCAAAAAAGCCGTCACCGTCCTGGTCCAAAACCAGCAGGGCTGCCTCGCGGAATTCGGGACGATCATCGAGCGTATTGGCGGCGTTGGGAAGTCCCCCGGCGTTGAACATACGCAGGGAGTCTATCGACAGTCCGGCGAGGGAAACTCCGGCCGACTGCAACCGCGATCCCGTGATTTCATACAGACCGGTAGATTTCACGGCTACCTGATACCATTGGTCAGCGTCCGAAAGAAGATCCTTGGCGTCGGCGCTTGAAAGCGCCTGACTGCCTCGCCTCTGCAGTACCGGCCAAAGACGGGCCTGTTCGAAATTGGCCAGCGAGGCGCCAAATACCCGCTCGAATCCGGGATCGTTGGCCGCCGACAGGGCCGCCGTCCGTCGGGTCCGGTCGAACGCCAGGTTGATCTCCACCTGGGAGGCCGAGCCGGATGCGGTCACGGGGAGTACTTTCAGGGAAACGATGCTCCGCCCGCGCACGACAAACGGCTCCGAGACCTCAACCACGACCTGGGAAGCAGTCGACGACTCGCTCCCGGCTCCGGCCGAAAGCAGTCTCGCCCTGGAGCCGGCCGGGACGGCCACTTGCAGGGTTGCGTAGGGCGTAGTAGAGGAATCGGCGTTGATTCGCCGCTGTAGGCCTGAGCCCCGCTCGTCAAAAGACAAGACGAAATGAAAGCCTGACTCCGATGAGGATATGATCTGGAGGTTTTGTCCAGACGCGATCGCTGAGCCGACCAGGGTCAGGACAAACAGGAGCAAAAAGATAGGCTTATACCAACGAATTTCCATACCGGGTTTTACCCCGGCCCAGGAACCGAGTCAATTTAGATCTACGGTCAAAGGGCCGTCAAATGATAGATACCTCTGCGGGCCTTATGTCAAACACTTTCAGTCGTTAACCGTAGTACTCTAAATTAGACTCCTTCCGTCTGTATAAACCTCAGCATTATATAAAGTTCCCCCTTCAAAGTCAACTTCTGGGCGGGGGGACCTCTGCCTTCGTTCGAGCAATATATCGGCCCAAAAATCCCATTAGTTTAGGTCCGATTTTAGCCTCCACGCCTAAGACCCTGAATAACAGAGAGATACGTAGAGCTTGGGCTTTCGTGGCTGGCCGGGTCAAAATCGCAGAACAATTCCCAACAGTGAAAAAGTTTTCACATTTGTCGGAATATGTGGTCGAAGAACCCAAGGTTTGTCAATATCTCAGAATATCGCTAATAAGATGGGCGCTCAGCCGCTCGGCCTCCAATCGCAGACTTTCGAGGTTGTCGTTGTATCTGAGTCGGTTAGTACTCGGATAAAGGACCTCGCTGTGTGTCCGGTCATAATGATCGCGACATTCCAGCAAATACCCCAGAGTCTCCTCGTCGAAAAAGTTCGTAAAACGGACCTCATTGATGCCGTAGTCCACCATATCGTCGTAGGCGTTCAGCAACGGCTGATCGGAGCTCACGGAATTCTCTATCACTCTGCGCATCTCATCGGGCGGGATTTCTACGCCGCGCCCAACTTCCCCTTGCCGCCATTGGTCAGAAATCTGGCGCCCGATCCGGAGTAGCAGCGCACCGGTGGAATCGATATACTGCCGGACCATCCACATCTTGTCCAAGGGCTTCGCCCGGCCCAACTGGTCGGCCCATTGGGACCGAAGCCCCTGCCCTCTCTCTTCTGAAGATTGGGCGGCTTCTCGCTCCGACGCCGGTCCGGTTTGAATTCTCACTGAACTGCACCCGGCCAGGAGCGCCAGGCACAGAACGAACCCGAAAGATCGACCTGAAATCATAGTCTGCCTCAGGAATCCATGTTGACCGGCTCCGACTGCCGGATTCTCATATCACATGTGAAGTGTCTTAGGAACTCGGACTCACGGGCGATTTCATAACCCTTGATGTCGTCCTTGCGAGCCACGATGCGCGAGGCCGCCTCGGCAATATAGTCCAGATGCGAATTAGTGTAAACGCGCCGGGGCACCGCCATGCGTACCAGTTCCCGGGGAGCCGGGATGAACTTTCCGGACTCAGGATCGGTGCTGCCGAACATCAGAGACCCTATCTCCACCGCTCGGATGCCGCCCTCGACATAAAACTCCGTCACCAGCCCTACACCGGGGAATTGCTCCGGCGGGATGTGCTCAAGAAGTCGGCCGGCATCGATGAATACAGCGTGGCCGCCAGTAGGTTCGACTATCGGCATCCCGGCCTCTTTGATGCGCCGTCCGAGATAGGCTACCTGCTCGATCCTGAAGTCGAGGTAGTCGAAATCCATGACCTCCTGCAGTCCCACGGCCAGAACATCGAGATCGCGCCCGGCCAGCCCGCCGTAAGTCGGGAAACCTTCAATAAGGATTAGCAGTTCGGCCAGCCTTCGATAGACGTCCTCGTCGTTAAGGGCCACAAAACCACCGATATTTGCCAGACCGTCCTTCTTGGCCGACATCATGGCGCCGTCGACGTACGAAAACATCTCAGCCACGATCTCCTCTATCGACTTGCCGGAATAGCCCGGCTCGTCCCGCTTGATGAAATAGGCGTTTTCGGCAAAGCGGGCGCAATCAAAATAAAACAGGAGATGGTGACCGCGACAGATCTCGGAGACTTCGCGGATGTTAGCCATCGACACCGCCTGGCCACCGGCCGAATTGTTGGTCACCGTCACGATGACCATTGCTATCTGGTTTGCGCCCTTTTCCTCGATAAAAGCCGCCAGCTTCTCAGTATTCATATTGCCTTTGAAGGGCGCCGGCTCGTTGGACTCGCTCTCCCGACAGGGCAGATCTATCGGAACGCCGCCCTTGTGGAGACAGTTTCCACGGGTGGTGTCAAAATGCGTATTGTTGGGTACGAACTGTCCCTTTTCGAGTAGCGTACTGAAAACCAGGTTTTCCGCCACTCGACCCTGATGGCAGGGCACCACCCACTTCTTGCCGGTGATTTCACGGACCGTTTTCTCGAACCGCCGGAAGGAACGGGCTCCCGCGTAGGACTCATCACCCATCATCAGGGCCGCCCATTGCCGGTTTGACATAGCAGCCGTGCCGGAATCGGTCAGAAGGTCTATGTAGATGTCTTCAGCGTCGATTTTGAAGATGTTGTAATTGGCCGCTACAATCTTCTCCTCCCTCTCCGGGCGGCTGAGAAGTCGGATCGGCTCAACTGATTTTATGCGATATGGTTCGGTAGGCTGTTCTTGCCGTCTCATAATCTCTCCGTTTCAGATTGTGGTTAACAGGTAAGGAATCGATAGGAGAGACGGAATCAGGTGGCGTCTTTCACCCGACGGCGATGGTACTCAAGGTCAAGATGTTCGACCGTTTCTACCCCAAAAGTCATACCGGAAACTACACTTTCTTCAACTGAAAATCAACGACAATCCGCCCCGTCAGCAGATTGCGACAATTGCGGACCTCCGGGCTGGCATAGCCAAGCAAGTGAATATGGTCTTCGAAACGGCGGATAATCCCCAGTTGCTTCAGGGCGTGCACGCAGACCGGACCGAGTGCCCGACCGCCGGAACCGTCCGTGATTTTGACTACAAGACCGACCGGTGGATCGGAAAAGCCCATCGCCTGAATCGACTCCGCGCCGATTTTGGAGATGCCGTTCCCGGGGAACGAACGCATCAGGTCGTAGTCGAACCTCCTGTCGCCGGAGATGAGGTAAGGATGTCCGGTCATGGCCGCCTTCACCAAGCCCAGAGCCTGGCGAGTTTCGGCGTCTTTGGCCTGCGGGATGGCCAGGTTTTTAATACCGATTGCAAGGTTTTTCAGCGGCAGCGAAAACACCGGCGCGCTGCAACCGTCGATACCCACTTCTATTTTCTCCACCGGATACTGACAGATTTCGGCAACAGCTTCTTTGGCCAACTGTTGAGTGCGGCTCTGTGGATTGAGATAGTCGGCGATTTTCTCACCCAGGAACCCGGCCAACGCCAGGAACCCGGAATGTTTCCCGGAGCAGTTGTGTCGTAAAGGGTCTTTGTCTTCGCCGGCGTTCGGATAAGTACCTTCCAGATCCATCCCCATTGGCAGATGACAGCCGCACTGAAGATCTTCCGGGTGATTGCCGGCCTGCCACAGGTTGGATTGGACCACTTCGCGGTGACGGTCGGTGCCGTTGTGGGAGGAGCACATAATCGCCAGTTGCTCCTGCGAAAAACCGAGCCGGATGAATGCCCCGGTTCGGATCAGGGGAAGCACCTGGAACGGCTTCACGGACGAACGCGTCATGTATACGGCGTCGGGGTTGCCAAAATAATGTGTGAGATTCCCCCCGACGTCAACGACGGCGATGTCGGCACAATGCTGCGCCTCAACCACCTCCCCCCGGTAGACCCTCGCAGCAACTTCACACGCCAATCGATACCCGCCTTTCACCAATAGAACGTCTGGCTGCAATCCAGGTCGGAAGCCGACCGACGGCCAGAGGAGATTCCTACCGCAGGTTGGACCTTTAGACCAAAGTCTAGGACTTCGGTTTGTAGATTCCGGCCACGATCAATCCGGCCAGAATCCATTGGATCAGGTAGCCGATAACCCAGGCGCCTATCCACGAATCGGGGATCGGAAAGACCGAATACTCGACCAGCGCGTTCGACACTCCAAAAGTAACCCCGATTAGCAGTCCGAACCTGATTCCCTCCAAACAGCCTTTCCCCTCGTACCCTTTGGCAAAGATGTAGCTGAAACCGAACGACATGAGGAAAAACCCGAGAAACATCAGCAACGCATAGATAGCGCCGGACTGATCCTGCATGCGAAGGAGATGCTCGTTTTCGGCATACATGCTGCCCAAGACGAAGTTATGCATCGCAACCTGGTAGAGAAAGGTGTACACGAAAACGACCATTCCAGCCATGACAACACGTTTTGTGCTCATACCGCAAACTCCCTGATTGTACGCACCGAACCTGGTGACAATGTGGATGTTATCAAGCTATAACACTGTTTTAACCACATCAAGGAAAAAGGGACCGAAAGAGTCGTTCAGCGAGAGTTTGAAAACCGGCGTTCCCACTCGGCTCTAGCGGCGAAAGCATCGGGGCCGACCGCTCGCTGCACCGCCAGGATGCCGTCCAGATGATCGATCTCGTGCTGTAACAGTTCCGAGAGATCGCCCTCGGCTTCGACCTCCCGGCTCTCCCCCCTCTGATCGAGATACCTGACCCGGACTCGGCCCACGCGCAGCACCCGGACCATAAGGTCGGGGAAGCTCATGCTGTCGTCCCAGAGTTCGAGCCGCTGATCGTTCCCCCAGACAATTTCCGGGTTTATCAGGGGACCGTCGAGACGTCCGTCGGGCATCCTCACGTATATGATCCGCCGAGGAATCCCTATCTGTGGGGCGGAGATCCCCCGACCGCGGCCGTACTCCTGTTGGAAACGGTCGAGCGTATCGCTCAGGTCTCTGCTAGCTGCGACGGTCTCCTCGGACTTCAGGTCCGCCACCGACGCCGATTCCTGCCGGAGGAGCGGGTTACCCAACTGGAGAATATCTCGAACGGCCATACTGAATCTCCCTGAAAAGTGGCTCCTCTGGACAAGATACGCCGGACAGCGGTTGGAGCGCAAGGACGGTTAAAGGCGATCAAGGTTCGAGTCGATAGTTAAATAGACAACCACATCTATTCTGCTTTCCGGGCTTCCCCGGAGGCGGGCAGGAAAACATTGGGGAGACAGGCATGTACGAAAATTATGGAGCTTATGCCGGAGAGTCCGGCGGTGTTGGCGGTACCGAAGTCATAGGTACCATGAGCCTGGTTATCATGGGACTGATATTGTTTTACATCATGTTCATGCAATATCGGATCGCGCACCGAACCGGTCAGTCCGATACCGCCTGGTGGGCCTTTATACCTATTGCCAACACTTTCCTGCTGATCCGTATGGCGGAAAAACCGACTCACTGGTTTGTCTTTCTGCTGATCCCGATCGTCAACATCTTCTTCTTTTTCAAGCTGTGGATGGATGTTGCCCGTAATTGCGGCCAATCCGCCGTCTGGGGTTTCCTGGTGATGATTCCCGTCCTGAATTTCCTGGCGTTATTCGTGCTGGCGACGAGTTCGCGGCCGTACGAATATCCTGAGGATTCCTTTCCGCCGCCCGCGGAGCGTCCCAAACAGCCGCAGAAGGTTGGTTAGCAGCCGACCAGGACGCGTCAAACACTGTCACATTTTCTCGAGCAGAGATACACTTTGTGCGACAGATAGTTCTTGACATATCCATACTGCGCTGCATCTTTCGGTAGAGCATCGTTGCATGAACTTGGTTCGCGGAACGAGATTCTGAACCCTGTTGTTTGGGGGCGCCAATCTGAATCGAGCAGTCTGTACGACAGACCCGCATCACCTCAAGGACCGGTGTCTTCTTCTGAGTTTGCCGGTGCGCACCTACCCCTGATCCTCCCCACCTCGGTTATCTTCTCCTGGCCGACAACGCCTTTGGGATTTCGGCGGCCCCGCCCCCAGGTGACATTGCAGGAGAAAAACTATGGCTATGCCCCTTGCCCGCGACTCTTCGGGCGTTTGCCCTTGCCCGGGACGCGACTACGACTGTCTGAAGACAGCCACTGAGACTTTGAGCGGTTACAATATGCGTCCCTTCATCGTTCCCTTGATGGGACCGCCCTGGAAGAGGAAGCCCTGGAATCAGGCGAACATGCTGCAGTGCCTGCGAGCCCTCAGCGTCGATGTCCGAAACAAGCCCAATTGTCGGGATCTCGTGAAATACCTCGACAAGCTGAAGATGTGGGGGCGGCAGAACATTTTCCTGTACAACCTGAAAGCCCACGAGTCTTCCTACCTTGATGATCTCCTGGACCCCGAGTACATCAAGGATCGCCTTCAGAGAGCAGGACTCGAAGATCGTTACAATCGTGACTTGTGCATCTGGGAGTCCGATCAGCCGTGCCTTTCGCAGGTTATTCACGGGCCACAACCGCGCGGACGCGGCGATTGGCTGTCTTTCAAATGGGTACACACGCTCCAGTACCAAAAGTTGGTACTAGGCGTACCGCAGTTTCTGAGATACAGATCCGTCAACTTCTTCCTGATTGACCTCCTCACGGGTCACGCCCAACTTCGCATTCAGAAGCTTCCGCCCAGGGCTCTGATGGATCTGAAGCGATTGGAACGCGAGTACACCGCCCTGCTGGAGCAGTTCGTGGAACTCGAAAGATTCAGGCGCGTTGATCTGTCGGCGATCATGAAGACCATGCTTCAGCAACAGACCCTGCCGATACCCATTTTCCACATTTCCTCCTTCCTCGGCGATGTCATAGGCAACAACATCAAGAAGACGTTTGTCAACCAGTTGCTGATCCTTCTGGGGCAATTTCGACCGAGAAAAATCACCGCTGTCTGGAAATGCAAACAGAAAGCCCACGGCTTGCCGAATCTGAATTTCAGGATCGATGCTGACAAAGGCTCTATCTCGTTCGGTGCAGTCTGCGACAAACCAAGAGTCGACTTCATCCTGGAGCTGTTTCACCAGGCCGGGAAGGAAGGCCACCAAAGAGATGCCATCCGGACTCCGGCCCTGCGGGAACTTGCGGAAAAGTACCCCAATTATTACCCGATTGTTCTTGCTGTGGACCTGCAACTGAGAGCGCACAAGAGCGGTGCCGTTCACGCTCCATATCTTGCCGAGGAGTTGGGATTCGGAGATCTGGTCGTCTCTGAAGTTTTTCGGCTGGCTGCCAAGGAGCATCCCAATACGTTCGCCTGCCGAACAATCGAGGGCGCTCCAATGTTGCGCGTCGTAGGCACCGAGCGCCCGATACAGCGCAAGTCGCTCCTGGACCTGGCCGACAGGAATCCGGAGCGGCGCCCCGTGCTGCGTGTGATCGACGCCGCCCTGAGGCCCCGGAGGTTTTGGGACGTCTTTTCCGTTCGACGCATCTTCACGGCCCTGTTCGGACCGAGCGAATTCAGGAGAATCCGAGCGCGAGATATCGCACCGCTGGCCGGTTTCAATACAGCCACAATAACTGAGGTCTTTCTCTTGATTGAGAGCGAATACCCGGGCAAATTCGAGGTCGAGTATGAACACGAGGACGCCTATCTCACCAGAAAGAGCTATTTCTATGACGGGTTGCTTAACGCCACAATCAGAACATTCGCACGAACTCGTCTGCACGCCTGGTTGAAAGCGCTGATAGGGCTGTCCGGAATAGGTCTCCTGGGGACGGTCCTCCAGGTCTCGTCAACGGCTGCCGTTCAGCAGTTGGTGGAGGCGGGTATTCCCTCCATTTTCGGAGTGCCGTTTTGGCTGGCGGAAGTCCTGGCGCACATCCTGGTAGCTTTTGTCCTGTTTGGAACCAAACGCATCCGCAAGTATGTTGTGGCTCCGGCGACGAGTGGCCTGAGCAACCTGCGGGACCTCATCGCGGCTACGCCTTCAAGCATACCCATCACTGAGAGGAGATTCAGAAAGTGGCGACCCCGAGGAGCATTTGCCACTCGCGGCAGCATGCTGCCAACCAAGGGCGGCGTGTAACCGGAATCCGCCAGACAGCATTTGCTGACGTAACGCCGGCGATCGGCTAGGTTTGGATTTCAATTGTGGACCATCAAGCCTGGGGAGGTTTCCCATGGACGCTGTCGCAACTGCCAAAGCTTACGTCCGGGCGATCAACGATCTCGACAACGATCAACTGTACAAGCTAATGTCCGAGGATTTTCGATTCATCGACAGCGAGGGCGGCGTACACCCGGGACGGTCGAGAGAGATGTGGCCAGGTTATTGGAGCATTGTCCCCGATTACAGGATTACCATCTCCGAGGTTCACGTCACCGGCAACATTGTGGTGCTTCTGGGCGAGGCCGGGGGCACCTACACGCCGGACGGTGAACTTCGCAAGGAGGACTATTGGGAGACACCCGTGGCTCTTCGCGCCGTGGTCGAAAGCTCTCTAATCAAAGAATGGCGCGTGTACGCCGACAACGAGCCGATCCGCGTCCGCACGCGTGCCCACGGCACATTGTAGGGCGGGTCCGTCTTCGAACCCGCCGGAGGTCTCTTACCGTGAGGAGAAAGAACGTAGGGCAGTACCACGTCAGGAGCGCAGGGCTCCGGACCTACGATTACCGGCCAGCGAGTTCCGCCAGTTTCTCCAACCGACCCAGATACTCATCCACAAGCTGAAAGGTCATAACAGACTCGCCCCCAATAGCCCGTGACAGGTGCACACCAGAACTGGAAAGAGCGATTGCAGCAAACGGCTCCAGTTGCTTAATGATCTCCTGAAAGTCAGAGTTGTTGGCGAGCATCTTGTCCTTATCAGATCTGGCGTCGACGACATAATACTTGCGATCGAATTCTTCGTTGCCGGTCTGGTACTCCCACTCGAATGTATCATCGCCCCGCTCCCCTCTATAGAAAGGATAGGTCCAGAGACCGCCTCCCGACGACCGGGATATAACGTCGGGATTGGGAGCGCTTTCTTGCACCTCACCCTGCCCCCAATGAGCGTCAAGGTCTTCAACCAACCTCTGGAACTGCTTCTCCCAGGGCTTTTCTACACTCATGCCCGCATCCTTTCATCCCTTTTAGGTCGATTCACGGTTGCTTGGTAAACAGCTTCAGTCCGCCGGCCTCGTCCAGTTCTATCATTACATAGTTGGCCCCGGTTGCGATCGGATATTCAAGAGTTCTGACCTCGCCGTTTCTGAGTTCGAACGTCTGGTCCTCGACAGTCTCCCTCTGTTCGCTGCCGTCAACCCATTCCTGGTGATAGACATGGACCCGCACAGTTGAG
>JAAERE010000152.1 GCA_024230675.1 bacterium
GGGCAGAGTCCTGGAGGAGATACGGAGGATACTATGAGTGAGGAAACTGCAACTAAATCTAGAGTCACCGGGCTGAAGCGGGCTTTCTTCGTACCCCTAATCGGGTGCCCTGGCTGTCAGCACCCGATAGTGTCACGGACCATCGGTGAGGTTCTCGAGGAAATGGGGGTGGATGGTTCAGCGGTTATCATCACCGGAATCGGCTGCGCCGCCGGGATCGCAACGCTGAACCTCGATACGGTTTTGGGTTCCCACGGGGGAGCACCGGATACAGCCACGGCCATCAAACGGCTTCGACCGGAATGCACGGTAGCCACAATGCAGGGTGACGGCGACTGCATCGCCATTGGAGCTGGATCGTTTATCGGCGCTATGACGCGTGGTGAAAATATCACCATTATCATGTCGAACAACACCAATTACGGAACGACGGGCGGCCAGACGGCGCCTACCACTCTTATCGGCCAGAAAACGTCCACAAGTCCCGAGGGTCGGGATCCTTTGCGGGAGGGATATCCGGTACATGTAGCTGAACTCGCTGCAA
>JAAERE010000153.1 GCA_024230675.1 bacterium
AAGTCTGGCGAGATCATGCCATCGGCCCCGGCCAGAATGGTGTTCTCCAAGCCGGAGATTTCCTTGGCCTGGGTGGTGATAAAGCCACCCTCGGCAATGAAGATGGGGTAGTACAGAAATTCTGGGGCGCCCGTAGCAATCGAGGTCAACACCGGACGCATATCGGTGTCGCCCATGTTGACTGCTTCTTGAGCCGTAACTTCGCCACCCATCTCGGCAAAGACGTCGGCAAAAACTTGCTGCAATTGCTCGGCGTAGGGGCTGCCGTCGTGGATGGTGGCTGCTTTGCGCAGGCCCAGTTCGTTGTAGACAAACTCGGCCATTACCTTGCCCTGAACGTTGTCGTTGTGGCACGAGCGCATCATACTGGGCACGTGGGAGGCGGGGTCGGTCAGGGCCGGCGCGGTACAAGAGGGTGAAACCATGGTCATGCCGGCGTCGTTGTAGATGGACGCGGCCGGGGTGCAAGAACTGGAGCAGTTGTGGCCCACGATGGCCACGATGCTGTCGTCGGAGGCCAACTTGGTGGCTGCTGTCTGGCCGCCCTCGGCGGAACAGCCGCCGTCTTCGGCTACCAGCTCGACAGGATGGCCGACAATTTCAGGCCGTTGTTTGAAGGCTACTTCAACCCCGGTCTGGGAGTCCATGCCCAGGGTTTCGTTAGGCCCGGAGATGACCAGGGCCGAGGCAACGCGAATGGGGTCGCCGGCGTCAACGCTTACGCAACCCAGCTCGTCATCACAGCTTAGTTCTTCAGCCGGGGCGTCTTCTTCAGCCGGGGCTTCTTCTTCAGCCGAGGCGTCTTCTTCAGCCGGAGCTTCTTCTTCAGCCGGGGCCTCTTCTTCAGCCGGGGCCTCTTCTTCAGCCGGGGCTGCTTCTTCAACCGGAGCGGCCTCTTCTTCAACCGCCGGTTGGGGAGCTGCGCCGCCACAAGAAACCAGCAAGGACACAGCTACTAACAAAGTCAACAACAAAAACAATCGTTTACTCATTATTATATCTCCTCCTCAAGAGTATATACATAATAGATTTATCGGTTTTTACATTAGAGAAAAGTAAATCAATTCCGTATTATGGAAAAACCAGGGGTGGTTTTTGCCATAATGCGTGTTTTCCAAACTATATCACCCCCTTTCAAGGTGCGGGCTAAAGGTTGATACTAATTCTTAAACCTAAACACCGCAAAACATAATCTCGAAAATTGAAGCGTGGCTTTTCCTTTCTTCTCAGCCAGGCAAACCAGGGTCTGCGCTCCAGTTTCCTGATAAATTCTGACGCTTTGCTATAAGCATCGTGGAATCCGGTGTAGGATAAGGAATCGAAATTAACGAGACAAAGTATCCTATTCTACAACTAGCTTGGAATTTTTGCAAACTGTGGCTTTATTAGGGTGCATTTCACTTTGGGGCGAATTTTACCCCCCTACCCCCCTACCCCCCTAAATCCCCACCTCCCTCCAGCCTCCCTCCCGAATCGGGGGGAGATTGGAGGGGGGTAAATAAATCTTGCCCCAAATAAGCTCATATCTTCTTTTTCAATTTTCAATTTTCAAGGTTTCTTCAAAGAGTTCTTGCAGAATATCAAAGCGATATTCCCGAAGCAGTTTGCCCAGGGCGTCAGCCAATGCTTTGTCGTGTTTCCTGATGTCATTAATCGCCGTCTTCGTGTCG
>JAAERE010000154.1 GCA_024230675.1 bacterium
ACCGACCTACGTCCATGGCGATGAACGGCGGCTACGGCAGGTGTTGCTGAATCTGCCTGGTAATGCGGTTAAGTTTACGGAGAAAGGCTATGTGGCATTGCGGGTTTCTTCCCCTCACCCCAGCCCTCTCCCAGAGAGAGAGGAAGAATCCCCCTCTCCTCGTAGGAGAGGGGTTAGAGGAGAGGATTCCCTCCGCTTTGAAATCATCGACACCGGCATCGGTATCACGCCGGAGGATATTCAGGCAATTTTCGAGCCGTTCAAACAAGTTGGCGAGATGCGGCAGCGCGTGAAAGGCGCCGGCTTGGGGCTGGCCATCAGCCGGAATCTGGTCCAGATTATGGGCGGCGAACTGCATGTGGAGAGTACGCCGGGACAGGGCAGCCGCTTTTGGTTTGACCTGTCCATGGCCGTGGTCGCGGAGACCGGCCCGGCTAGTGAGGCGCGAACCCGCACCATCGTAGGTATCAGTGGGGAAGCCGGCGCGGTGCTGATAGTGGATGATAATTGGGAAAATCGGGCGGTGCTGGTTGATTTGTTGACCCCGCTAGGCTTCCAGACGCTGGAAGCGGATAACGGGCGCAAAGGTTTGGCCCAGGCCGCCGCGCATCAGCCCAACCTGATTATCACCGATTTGCTGATGCCGGAAATGGACGGCTTTGAACTGATTCAAAAAATCCGGCAGACGCCCGCTTTACAGCACACGCCCATTATCGCCGCCTCCGCCAGCGTGTATGAACAAGACCAGCAGAAAAGTCTGACTCTGGGCGGGGATGCCTTTCTGCCGAAACCGATTGAGGCCGAGCGGCTATTTGATTTGCTACAACGCTTATTATCGCTAGAATGGGTATATCAAGACTTTGAATCTGAGCGCGTGAACCAGATGGATCTGGCCGACATCGTTCTGCCCTCGGTCGACGCATTGAAGCTTTTATTAGA
>JAAERE010000155.1 GCA_024230675.1 bacterium
ACCTTGCGTTCCTCGTCCGGCGCCAGGTTGATGCTGTTGAGCAGTTCGCCCAGTTGCGTCTGGACCCAGGCCGTCCTATAGGTCAGCGACTCCTCCAGCGAAAACCGCGGCAGGATGGTTGGCACCATGCCCGGCAGGGGCCGCTTGTATATGGCGTACTTAGCCACCAGCCGCTGCCCGGTCAGCGACTCCTCGTAGACCGGCAGCATGACCACGCAGGCGCGCCGGAAGGCTTCATCGTACCTGCAGCGGTCCATGATCTGATGTAGTGCCTCCCCTTCGGTGCTGAACAGGCCGGAAGGCGTCTGCCCGAAGACGTAGACATGCTGGTTGGCCTTGATATATTCCGTGCGGGTCTCCTCCAGGATGTCCTTGCTGGTGTCAACCTCCCGGTAGTCCACGACGACTTGCTCTTTGGGGACCGGATAGGTGACCTGTCTCGTTTTTGTACGCTTAAAGATCCACCAGCCAACCTTGACCCGAACATATTTCGATGCATATTCGGTCCAGCGTGCGGTCCGCTTGTAGGTTGAGTAGAGCTTGCCCTGCTCGAGTGGGATTTCTTTTCCATCGGGAAGCTTAACTTTGCGGCCCCCCTTCTCGGTTATCAGCAGATAGCCCAGCCGGGCGGCGTCCGATGCCAGGCGCTCGATCCGCCTCTGCACGTCGTACTCGCCGATCTCCAGCCGCAGAACCTTGCGCTGCAACTGCTCGAGTCCATCCGCATCCAGGGTCGTCGCGGTGATCTGACTGATCATCTTTTCCGTGACGCCGGCGACGTTGTCTTTCACTTTCCTGGCGAAGTCGCGCAGAATGCGGAGTTCTTCGTATTTCCTTTGGATCAGGACGGGCCGCAGATCAATCTCCTCAAAGTCCATGTAGTACGATTGAGCATCCAC
>JAAERE010000156.1 GCA_024230675.1 bacterium
ACGCCGCCGGTGATGGCGGGGGCGTTTGACGGGGCGCCGTCCACGGTGAAGCTGAAATTATGGGCCCCGGCGTTGCCGTCCATGTCGGACGCGGTGAAGGAGACGGTGTACACGCCGTCCGGGAGCGGGGAGGCGTCGGGATAGAAGGTGAATCGGTCATCCGCCTCGACCACGGTCCCGGCGATGCCTGACAGGTTGGCGTCCACGACGGTGAGGCTCGCCGCGGTCGCCGCGTCATCCACCTGGCCATGTCGATCCAGCAGGGTGATGACGACGCGCGGCGTCGGGGCGGTCGCCTCCCCGTGGGCCGGGTCCGACCCCATGAACTCCGGCGGCGCCGGATCCTGGACATGGGGAAGGCCCCGGGCCGCGGCGTTGTTCTCCTCATCGCTCTCCACCACCGCGGCCCCGGCGTCCGCGATGGCCTCCACCGCGTGATCCCCGTATTGGGCCGTCCAGGTCACGCCGACGTCCTTTGAACCGCCGGCCGGGATGACCTCGTGGATGGTCCGGATCCCGGCGCCCGCGCCCCCCACCATGAATTGGACGGTGAACGGGTCCACGGCCGGGCCGGCGCCGATGTTCTGTATGGTGGCGGTGAGGGCGATCACGTCGCCGTCCCGGGGGGGAGACGCCGGCGCGGCCTGTATGGCCGATACGATCAGATCCGGATCCGCCCCCAGGGTGGTGAAGGACGAGACCGGCCCCTCGGTCTCCTCCCCGTGATTGTCCCGGGCGACCACTTTCCAGTAGTAGGTGACGCCCTCTTGCAGGTCGGGGGCGGCGAAACCCCGGTCCACGAGATCGCTCGCGACGAGGGTCAACTCCTCGGCGCTCTCCCCGAAATGGAGATCATACACCACCGCGTCCCAGGGGTTGGGATCGCCGCCGGCCCATGTCAGGGAGACGTCAACGGGCAGCCCCTCGGAAAAGACGGCCACGCGAACGGCGCCGTCCGACGGGCCCTGGCCCTTGGGCGCGAAGGGCGCGCCGTTCTCGGGCGGGGCGTCGATGCAGCCGCTCCCCGCGGGGAGCCAGGGGGTGAAATCCACGTTCCCCAGGATCTGATCCCCTGAAAAACCGGGGCCGGACCCATCGCCCCACCAGTTGTTCTCCGTGTTGAGCGTGGAGGCGCCGCCATCGTTGAAGACGCCGTATTGGAGGTTTCTTAAAAAGTTGTTGTCGTTCAAGATGGGGCGGGCGTTGTTTTTCGTATGTACGCCGTGGTGGTTGTCCCGGAAGTTGTTGCAGAGGATGTTCGCGCCGTTGCAGCCGGAGGAGTCCGCGAGAATTCCGGCGTGGGAGCTGTTCCGGATGGTGCTGTATCGAATCACGGGTTTGGCGTGATAGAGGCGGATGTTCGCGTTGTTGACCGCGCCCCCGTATTCAACCACGCAAAACTCCACGATGGTGTGGTCGTCCTTGGCGTGATGGCCGATGTAGATTCCCTTCCAGTCGCCGGGCGCGGGCCCGTCCGCGTTGGAAGTGAAGGTGATCGGGGCGTCCGTCGTTCCTTTGGCCGAGAGGGCGCCGTAATATCCATAATTGTGCGAGGGGTTGTTGGAATAGTACGGTTTTCCGATGGTCAGCCCCGCTCCCGGGGCGAATCGAACCGCGACGCCCGCCTCGATGGTCAGTGTAACAAACGAATTCCCGGAGGATGTCCAGTTCGAGTGTCGGACCGTGATTTCCCCGCTCACGATATAGGCGGGAATGTTGTTGCTCCAGGTTGTGTTTGATTTGACCTCCTCGGTGACGACCTCGACAGCCTCGACGCCGTTGCCGGTGAAGGTGTTGTCGCTCACCCGCATATCCGCCCCGATCCGGATGGGATAAGCGCCGTTGTGGGTGATGTTGTTGAAACGGATCAGGGGGTCGGGCGTCCCG
>JAAERE010000157.1 GCA_024230675.1 bacterium
CCGGGGCTATGAAAAAATAGTTCTGGACACCAATCTGAAAAATGAGAGAGCGCAACACGTTTATGAAAAGTTGGGTTTTGAAAGAACTGCAACGAGAATGAACTCCTGGAAGAATCAGCTTGGGGAAGTACAATCAACCGTAGAGTATGAATTATCAAAACAAGATTAGGGCCTGGTGAAAGCCCTCACTTGTCCGCAGGGCATTTCTAGGACTAATAAAATCGGTTCTTTGGAATTTCGCGTGGTCAGGGTGCTGGACTCGCCAACGGTTCGACTGAGATGTTCTAAATCTTGTCAAGTAGTTGAACCTTAAAAACTCGATAGCATTTTGACCACTCTGACTATAGGCACAAGACGCACAATGATGCCCTCCGCTAAAGCGGGGTTTGACAGGGTACCTGGCATCGTTTACAATAGATGCACAAGGCAGAGGGGAAGCTGACCAAGCTTGAGGGAGCTACGGTTCGCCTCTTACATTCTTGAGCGGCTTCTCCTTTGTTGTCTGCGCTGGTGTTTCCGTTCAGCGCGCCGCTCGGCCCGTTCTCTACGAGCGCGGCGGTTGTTGCGTATGCGCACCTCCTCGGGGACAGTGTAACGCTCGGCGATGATGGCCTTGGCTTGTTCTGGGCTGACGGGTGTGCCGTCCACATCGCGCAGTTCATAGGGACGATCTTTCAAAAGGATGACGCGTACCCGATCCAACAGATGGGTGGCGCAAGCGCAGACGGCCTGGTTGTGATGTTGGCCCTTGCGCATCATCTGGCTGTGATAGACGGCGGCAATCTGTGGGTCGAAGCGACGAGCGACGCCGCCGCCGAGAAAGGCGTACTTTTTGACCAGATCAGGACCGGCCTGGGAGACGTGGAGTCCCTTGCTTTCGGCGTCGCCACTCTGGCGGCTATCAGGGACCAAACCGTGCCAGCCGCGAAACTTGCGGTTGGTGGGGAAACGAGCCGCGCGGCCAATGAAGCAGGCATACACTGCCGCACTCTGTTCCCCAACCCCGTACAGCGTCTCCAAGTTGCGGCTAGGATGCAACTGGCGATACAGTGGGCGAATGGTCTCACGCCACACCAGGTCTGCTTCCTCTTCCAAAGAGACTAACAGACGCTGGTCGCGATAGACTTCTCGCTGGAGCAAGTCATAGTCCAAGGCGTCGGTGCCATACAGCATCAAGACCACTGTGGACAGACGGACCAGGTGCTCTACCCAAGCCAGATCCTCTTCCTGATCAGCCAAAGGGCGGAAGGTGCGGCGCAACTCGTCAACGCCGGCGTTCACCACCCGAGCGGGGTCGTACCAGGTTTGTCGGAAAAGGCGCGCGGCGGGGCTAAAGATGTCTGTAAACACATTCTCCAGACCCGGCCAGGCGAAACGATCGCTGTCCCGCATGCGGTTCTTGATAGCAGTGCTCTGGTCTCGCAGCCGGTTGAGTTCCTTGCAGCCGCGATGACAAGCGAACTGCATCGCGCTGGGAATCTCCAGCGGATACAAAGATTCCTC
>JAAERE010000158.1 GCA_024230675.1 bacterium
CATCAGGATGAAGTTGAAGAGCTGTCCCGGGTGAATCTCCGGGAACTGCACACCGGTTTCAGTAAAATCTGCTCCGGCCATTCTGACACCCCACGAGCGATCCCTCTCCCCCACCCACTTCTCTTTGTTGAGCTGAAAGGTCTCATCGCCAGCCTTGATCCAGCCGGTGGGCCTCCCGGTCTGGACCATGCGCTTTATGTTCTCTCTCTCCCGTCCGCGGCTGATTTGCTGCTGCGCCCCCTCTTCATACAATGGGCTGACTCCGTCCAGCTCGATGTCATAGCTCAAACCATACTCGTTCTCATCGAGCTTGAACCGGACCTTCTTTAACGGCTCGGTCACCTCGTATGAAAACGGACCGACACGGAAGACATCTATATCCGGCCGGAGTTCGCGAGAGGCGCGTACAATGTATTCTGTTTCATCGCGGATGGTGAAGCAGACGTAGGCGTCCATCACGTTCCGATTGGGATAGTACCCAAAGCCAGTGGCTATATGGGCAGTCCCATCAATATCGTGCACCTGGAGCCATGAACGCTCCGTCCATTCCCGGGCGCTGGTGCCGGGTCGATCGAATGTGGACACCGCCTGATGGCAGAACATCTCGTCGTATTTGGTGATCATAATTGAACCTCCTTCTTGTGAATGGATACTACTCTAGACCCATGAGTTTGGTTATTCCGAAGCGATGGCCCACAGTGAATCCGCCATCGACCATCAATGAATGCCCGGTGATAAAAGAGGCCTCATCCGATGCTAGAAAGAGAGCCGCATTCGCGATCTCTTCGGGACGTCCTACCCTCCCGAGCAAGACAGCTTC
>JAAERE010000159.1 GCA_024230675.1 bacterium
GGCCCCGACGAGAGTATCTACTACGGGACATTCATCGGATTGATGCGTATTAAACCGTAATGGCTATAGTGCGACAAATGAAAACGACTACAGGAGGCACTAATGGCAATCAGGTATGAAAAAGAGGGACACGTTCGCATCATAACCTTCGACAGCCCAGAGAAAAGAAACGCTCTCAATCCCACAGACCTTGAAGAACTCTCACGATTGGAAGGGGAGTTCACCAGCGATACGGATGCGTGGGTACTAATCCTTACCGGAGCCGGGGACAAGACATTCTGCGCCGGGGCCGACATTTCGGAAGCGGTAGGTGGGGTGCTGAGTGGTGAGATCAAGTTTGAACCGCTGCCCAGGCGGTGGTTCAGCCACTGTTACAAGCCCATCATAGCCGCGGTAAACGGCTTCGCCACCGGTGGGGGGATGGAAATGGTCTTGCTGACGGACATTCGTATTGCGGCTGAAAACGCGAGCTTCGGTCTGCCGGAAGTGCGCCTGGGACTGGTTCCCCAATTCGGTGCGTGCTGTAACCTGCCTCAACAAATTCCGTATTGCCGCGCAATGGAAGTCCTGCTTACAGGCGATCGGATATCTGCCCAGGAAGCCTTGCAGTACGGACTA
>JAAERE010000160.1 GCA_024230675.1 bacterium
AGCGACCGAGCTAAGCTACGGGCCACTACAACAGCCTTTCTCTGGCAGGAACGATGAACGACAGCGCGAAGACCAGCAATCGCCCGATGTATCGCTTCCTGATGGTTCTCACCATTTGTTCGGTCGGGGGTCTTCAGGTCTGGCGGACATTGTTTGACAATTTCTCAGTTCGCGTGGTTGGACTCGACGGCTCTCATATCGGCCTGATTCAGTCGGTCCGGGAGATCCCCGGATTCCTGGCGTTGCTGGTGATTTTCGTTATGCTTCTGCTCAAGGAGCACCGCATCTCCTCGCTGTCGATCGTGACGCTCGGGCTGGGTGTTGCCATTACAGGTCTGTTCCCGACGTATATGGGTCTGATCGGCACCACCCTGATCATGAGCCTGGGCTTTCACTACTACGAAACGACCTTTCAGTCGCTGACTCTCCAATATTTCGACCAGAAGAAATCGCCGCTGGTGTTCGGAAGGATGCGGAGTCTCGGGGCGGCCTCGAACATTGCAGTGGGGGCGCTGATATTTATCCTGGAGCCGATTTTTTCCTTCTCCCAACTCTACCTGGTGCTTGGCGGCGTGATCCTTCTGGCCGGAGTGTGGAGTTTTACGCAGAATCCGGTAAAAACGAATCTTGTCCCTCAGCGCAAGCGGATGATCGTTCGCAAACGTTACTGGCTTTACTATTTCCTGACGTTTATGGCCGGCGCCCGCCGCCAGATTTTTGTCGCCTTTGCCGTGTTTCTCCTGGTGAGCAAGTTCGATTTCAGCGTGAAGGAGATCACTATCCTGTTTGTGGTCAACAACGTGATCAACTATTTCCTCAGCCCGTTGATCGGCAAAGCGATTGTCAGGTTCGGTGAGCGCTGGGTTCTGTCGGGGGAGTATTTTTCGCTGATTTTCATTTTTCTGGCCTACGCCGTGGCGGATTCCAAGCTGATGGTAGCCGGGCTGTACATAGCTGATCATATCTTCTTCAATTTCGCCATCGCCATCCGGACGTTTTTCCAGAAGATCGGTGATCCGCGTGATATCGCGCCCAGCATGGCGGTCGGCTTCACGATCAATCACATCGGCGCCGTGGTTTTTCCGGTGATGGGGGGGCTGTTGTGGATGATCGACTATCGCATTCCCTTTGTTGTCGGGGCGTTTCTTAGTCTGCTGTCGTTTATAGCGGTTCAATTGATCTCGGGGCAGGTGCGGAAGGCGGCGACTGTCGCCAAGCCCGCCGCGGTTGCGCCACCGGTGGCTTAACCGGGTCCCGTTCGCGCAGTCTCTTTCCCTTTGCATAGTGGACGACAATGGGCTATCTTGAT
>JAAERE010000161.1 GCA_024230675.1 bacterium
CGCGGGAGGGGGGGCCAAAACGACGAACCCCCCGCTTTTGCTTAGCAAAAGAGGGGGGTTGGCTGACGCTAATCGATCTCGGTTGGAAACGATCAAAAACGTTTTATTACATGTTGCGGTTAAGGCCCATCATGAGGGTCGCGAAAGTCGCGCCCCGTCATGATGAATGCCTTCCGCTCATACGATTCGTATGAACTCGCGGGGATTGTGAAACTCGCGGTCGCCGTTTTTATTTCTTGAGTATTTTCTTCCTTCCGGCGCCCGCCATGCCAAGCAGTCCCGCGCCGAGCAGAAACATGGTGGCCGGTTCGGGAGTGGCCGTGGGTTGGACGGATTCCACGAGCAGCACCATGTCGTTGAAATCGCGGTCTCCACCGTTGACATCTTCCCACACCAGGATGAACGCGTCGTCTTCCCAGGTTCTCGCGGCAAAGCCGGGAATGGTGATCTCATCCGAGTTATTCCCCTGGAACGCGGCCATCTGATCCGAGCCGTTGGCGTTCAAGCTCGAATCCGAATAGTAAGTCGTGTTGTTGCTGAGGTAATACCCGAAGGAACTCTCGGCAAAATCCACTCCGGTGTCGACGCCGTCCACTTCCACGCTGCCATCCCCGAGAATCGTCACCGTCACGGCTGAATCGGCGCCGTTATTGGCATGATCGGAGCCGCTGAAAAGCTGGACGTAGTTCCCGGAATCCGCGCTGTCATAAATACCGAAGTTGTTTATATTTTGATATCCGGCTATTTCTATAATGAACGTGGCCACGGACCCACCCGCGCTGGTCATCGTCCAGTAAGAGTCCTCCTCGTCGGAAATCGCGTCGTTCTCTTCTCCGCCCACGGTGTCCGACACGAAATCGACGCTGCTGACTCCGCCGGTGGTGATATCATCTATTATTGTCTGAAGGTCTGTCTCGCTGCCGTTTCCTCCGCCAATCGGGTTGATGTATATGGCCATCGCGCTTCCGGTCATAAAAAAGACGGCAAACAAGGCTCCCAGTAAAATC
>JAAERE010000162.1 GCA_024230675.1 bacterium
CAGATGGCCCTGCTCGATACAGCCTCTGACGTCTCCCCCGGCGAGGCTGAGATATATCGCAAATTCCTCGGCAGCCTGGACACGCTGCTGGCCTCAGCTAAAACGGGGAGCTCCGACTCCGGAGGTGTGAATGAGGCTGATAATTATTCACCGTTCCAGGATCCTGATATCGCCTTTGTGAACGTAATCAAAGAACGCTCCGGCCCACAGTCCAGTTGGGAGATCACTTTCCCGCAGTCGCTGCAGTGGTGTTTGATTGGGTGTGCGGCCGCCTTTGCTCTCTCCATAGTTATCGAACGCACTCGTGGCACTCTGCTGAGACTTCGTGTCGCGCCCATTTCCCGAGCTCATATCCTCGCCGGAAAGGGTCTAGCCTGTTTCATCGCCTGTTTCGGCATATCATCCCTGCTGCTGCTTTTTGGCATACTTGTCTTCGGTGTCCGGGTGGGCTCGTGGCCCCTTTTGGTGTTGGCCCTGGCAAGCGCCGCCATAGCGTTTGTGGGCATCATGATGCTTATCTCCGTGCTCGGCAAAACCGAACAGGCCG
>JAAERE010000163.1 GCA_024230675.1 bacterium
CTGCTTTCGGACTATGCCAACGACGGCGCTTTCATGACCCGTCTCAGCCAGGCCGGTGGCGTTGATGTCGATACCCTGTCGTACAAGACCGAGAGCAGCGATGTGCGCTATTACCGGGTGGCCTTTATGCAGGCCTTCACCGAGGATCAGGGCGACTTTGTGGCGGCCTGGTGTGTGCCCTATCGTCAGTAAGCGACAGACAATCGGGATACTTCCTTTTTTTTCTTGAATATCGTTGCGGACCGATCGTAATTTATCCAACTTGAGCGTCTACAAAACTATGGACTAATAGGAGGAAGTATGTCCAAGAAACTGGCTAAGGGATTGCCCCTGTTGTTGATAATCGCGTTTGCCCTGAGTTCGTGGGGCTGCGGCTCCCAGGTGCCGTCCGGACACCGGGGAGTTTTCTACTCGAAATTCGGCGATGGTACCGAGTTCGGTAACATCTATCCTGAAGGTTTCGCCTGGCACCTGCCTTGGAATTCGATGTTCGTTTATCGCACGCAGGTGCAGGAACGCAAGGAGTCGTTAACAGTGCTGTCTTCGGACGGTGCCTCGATCCGGATGGAAGTGTCTATCCTGTATCGCCCCGAGGCTTTGAAGATTGATTCTCTTCAGGTGGAGATCGGCCCCGGTTACTACGACGATGTAGTCGCGCCAAACCTGAGAGGCATTGCGCGCGGCGTGGCCGGACGTTACAAACCGGAAGAGATTTACTCCACCAAGCGCGACGAGATGGGCAAAGCCATTCTGGATGAATTGAAAGCCGAGCTGATCGCGAAGTGGGTCGTTATTGAGAATGTCTTAGTACGGGATGTTGTGATTCCCGCCAAGATTTCCGAGGCGATCAATTTCAAGCTGACCGCCGATCAGGAAGCTCAGAAGATGCAGTTCACGATCGAGAAAGAAAAACTGGAGGCCGAACGCAAACGGATTGAGGCGGGAGGTATCGCCGACTTCCAGAAGATTGTCTCGGCCGGCATCACCAATTCCTACCTGAAATGGAAAGGGATCGAGGCTACCCAGAAGATTGCGGAATCACCTAATTCGAAGGTTATAATGGTCGGCAATACCAGTGAGAGTATGCCGGTCATTCTCAGCGCGGATAAGTAGATGCGATGACTATAGATTAGTCTTTGTAGGGAAGGTTTGTCTTCAAACCTGCCATCCGATATTTGGCGGGTCTGAAGACAGACC
>JAAERE010000164.1 GCA_024230675.1 bacterium
AGAGATCCGGAAAGCCCACGAGGAGGTTTTCGCCCGGCACCGCCGGATAAGAAATGAGCACAACGACGCCAAGGACTATTGCCGAACTCTTATGCAGCGGCTCGAAAGCGGCCATTATCAGCCGGGCGATCTGACCCGCGAGTTGGAAAAACTGTCCAACTATTACGAGACAATTCGAACGGACCATAACCAGATGGTCAAGGAACGCCGCCAGCTGATAACCGAGCATCAGGCGGTCATGGAGGCCGACTCCGGCCAGCCGGCGGGCTGAAATCAGAGCTCAGCTTCTCCCCCAGCAAGCATCTCCGACGGATAACTCTCGGCCGAATAAATTCATTGCCTTCGATAATCATATAAAACTACCTTAGGCAGCGACCGATCTTTGAGAGACGGTCTGGAAACACAGATAACCGTTATCTGACGAATAGAGACAATATGCGAATAATAGTTGTAGGCGGCGGCGTGGTAGGATCGGCCCTGGCGGAGCATCTGCTCGGCGACGGTCATACGCTGGCGCTCATAGAAACCGACGCCCGGCTCTGTCAGCAGCTTGAGGACAAGCACGATATGCAGATCCTCAGCGGCAACGGCTCCTCCCCGCGCCTTCTCACCGACGCCGGGATCGAGGAAGCCGACCTGGTGCTGGCGGTAACGCCCAACGATGAAACCAATATGATGGTTTGCGCAATTGCGGCCCAGCACGACGTGCCCCAGAGGATCGCCCGGCTTCGCGGCCGGGAGTACCGCAAGAACAACCCGCATTTCGATATCGAGCGGGTGGGGGTAACCGACGTCATCCATCCCGAAAAAGTGATGGTTGACCACATCGTGCAGTTCATCAACACGCCTCACGCGGTGGAGTCGGCCAATTTCGAGGACGGGCGCGTGCTGATGAGAGGCTATCGTCTCCGTGACAACATGCCCCTGGCCGGAAAAACGCCTCGAGAGATCAGGGCCGAAATCGCACCTTCGATTGTCCTTTTTGCGGCCGTGGTCCGCAACGGCAAGGGGATGATTCCCGACGGCAACACCACGTTGGAAGCCGGTGACATAGTCTACACGCTGTTCCCGCGAGAGTCGATTGATGTCTTCCTCAGTCTGGTCGGACAGGAGCGCAAGAAAGGTCGCAAAATCATTGTCACGGGCGACTCATACGCTTTGATGGAGATGTCCAGAGCTCTCAAGGACACCGAGCATAAGGTAACGGTGGTTGATCCCGATCTGGATCAGGCCAATCGTATAGCCGGTATGTTCGACGGTATCGACGTTATCCACGGCGATTGCACCAACGCCGATCTGCTTCGCGATATCAACGTCGAGAACGCATCGTTTTTCATCTCCGTCTCGAACGAGGCCGATTACAACATGATGTCGGCCCTCCTGGCCAAGTCCGAGGGAGCCCACGAAGTCATAGCTACCTCGACCGGCGCCCGGCACGACCGCTTGTTCAAGTCGATAGGGATAGACCACGTCGTCAATCCTCGCCTGACCGCCGCCCGTCAGATTCTGGAGATCATTTCGCGGGGGCATATCGGCGCGGTGGTAGAACTCAAGCATATCGACGTCGAGGCGGTCCGGATTAACGTTGAGCCGGAAAGCGAAGTGGCCGGGTGGAAAGTGAGACGGATCGCCAAGAAGCTCAAGAAGGGCACGATAATCGGGACGATCGTTCGCGAAGATCGCATGATTCTGCCCGATGGCGAGACGGTTGTCGAGGGCGGTGACCATCTGATTGTCATCACCCATCACAAGAATATCGCGGCCATATCCAGGCTTTTTAAATCGAAGCATCTGTTCAGCCGGAGTTAGCCCGTGCATAAGAGCGCTGTTGGCCATGCAATCGGTAAACTGCTCCAGGTGCTGGGGCTGGTTCTCCTGGTCCCCCTGGCGGTGGGAATTTACGACTATCGACATCTGTCGTTCGCGGATACGCTGGTACTGTCGGAGATTCTCGGCTTCATACTGGCAGCCTTCGCCAGCGCCGTTCTGGGAACGGTCCTGGTAATCCTCCTGAAACACGGTAAAGAGCTTCAGGGAATAAAAGAGGGCTATGCAATCGTAGCCATCGGCTGGGTAACCCTGGCGTTTTTCAGCTGCTTGCCCCTGACGTTCTATCTGATGTCTCAAGGCGGTCCAAATCTCGGCAATCTGGCCAGTTCCTTTACCGACGCCTTTTTCGAAATCATGTCGGGCTATACCACGACCGGGGCGACTATCCTGACCGACATCGAGTCGGTTCCGCGCTCCCTACTGCTGCTTCGGGCGCTCACTCATTGGTTGGGCGGCATGGGAATTATCACGCTGGCGATTGTGATCTTCCCCTCAATGGGCGTCTCCGCTTACCAGATGTTCCGGGGCGAGGTCCCCGGTCCCAGTAAAGACAAGCTGCGACCGCGGCTGGCCCAGACGGTGTCCGTTCTCTGGGGGGTGTACGTTCTTTTTACGGCGGCTGAGACGGTCCTGCTGTGGTTCGGCGGCATGGACGTGTTTGAATCGATCTGTCACGCTTTCGCCACGATGGCTACCGGTGGCTTCTCGACCGAAAACCAGTCGGTGGCGGCGTACGGTTCGGACTATATCGAATGGATAATCACGATCTTCATGTACCTGGCCGGAGTCAATTTCGTGCTGCACTTCAGGGCGCTCCGAGGCGACCTGCAGGGGATGACGCAGAACAGCGAGTTCAAATTCTACAACGCGGTGATAATTTCGACGATAATCATTGCCACGGCCGTGTTGTATTTGGACGGTCTCGCGCCCCGGGAGGCGGCCGCCGATAGCTGGCGGCACGAGCAGATGACGCACGAGGAGTTCACCGTTCATTACGAGGAGCAATCGCAGGAGATAGAGTCCCTGTACGGAAGTTTCCGGGTGGCGGCTTTTCAGACCCTGGCTATTGTCACGACCACCGGATTTGCCACGGCCGACTTCGACCTGTGGCCGGATTTCCTGAGATTCGGCCTGGTGTTTCTCATGTTTTTCGGGGGGTGCGCCGGCTCTACCGGGGGCGGCATGAAAATGATCAGGATCATGCTGGTGCTCAAAGTAGCCTGGACCTCGCTTCGAAAAATGACCCAGCCGCGATTGGTGGCGCCGGTGAAGATCGGCGGGCAGGTGATCGACGACAACCGCGTGGTCAATGTAGTGGCGTTTTTCATTCTTTTTACCGGCCTGTTTATTGTCACCGGCCTTCTGATGACCCTGTTTGTTCCGGATTTGACCACAGCCGTATCCTGCTCCATTGCTACGATCGGCAACATCGGCCCGGGCCTGGCCGGAATCGGCGCGGTTGAGAATTACGCCTGGATTCCCCTGCCGGGCAAATGGCTGCTGGTTTTCTCTATGCTGCTGGGGCGGCTGGAGATATTCACGGTCCTGATCGTATTCAGGCCCTCGGTCTGGCAGAAATAGCCCACCTTCAATTTCAAATACAGGGGACCTGACTGCAACCGGGCGATGTTATTCCGCGTACAAGCTAAGAACTTTGCAGACGATAGCCTAAAAGGCAGAGAGATTCTTCATTAGATGAGCCGCGTTTTTTTCTTCGTCATATTCGTAGCCGCCGTAATTCTGTTTTTCGGCCTGGCCCAGATTCTCCTGCTGCGCCATCTCAACCGGGTCTGGTGGGAGAGGCGGTGGATCCGCAGGCTGGCCTGGGCCCTGCCGACGGTAGGTATCGTCTTTTTTGTTCTGGCGGTCGCTGGAGAATATTACAGGGCAAGTTGGTTGGCTTACAGCGCCGCACCTATCTCAGCTCTGGCCGTCATTGCCGAAGTCTCGCTCATGTTATCGTTGCCCGTCTCAGGATTGATTCACCTGGCTGACCGTTTGATCACGAAATACATCCGTCGCAACGGAAAGTCCGAAGAAGCACCTTCAGATCCTCGGCGCCGGCTGTTTCTCAAGGGTGCTGCCGCCGCCGTGCCGCTGGCCACGATCACGACCGGCTTCTCGGGCGTGGGCAGGGCGTTCGGGCCGGTACAAATAGAACGAAAACAATTCGCCTACAAGGACCTCCCGGCAGACCTCGAGGGTCTCCGCATCCTCCACCTGTCGGATATTCACCTGCGTCACTATGTCACTCTCTCGGATCTAGAAGAAGTCATGATTGAGGCCGAACGCCACTCTCCCGACCTGGTTTTGCTGACCGGCGATGTGGCCGATGACCTGGCCCAGCTCCCGGATGCTATGCGGATGATCACCGCCCTCCAACCCCGTTTGGGAGCCTACGCCTCGCTGGGGAATCATGAATACTTCCGGGGCGTCGAGCGTGTGCGCAGCTTGTTTGACCGGTCGGGCGTGCCACTTTTCGTAGACAAAGGCACAAGGATCCCGGTGGGGGACAGCTCCCTGTTTGTGGGGGGGATCGACGACCCCGTTTCCATGCGCAACGTCGACCAGAGCTTCCTCCGCACCGCGCTCGACAAGACGTTGATCGACAGAGGGGAGAACGACTTCACTATTGTCATGAGTCACCGCCCGGACGTCTTCACAACAGCCTCCGCTCACTCGGTGGATCTCACTCTGGCAGGTCACACCCACGGAGGGCAGATCGGTTTGTTCGGACGGTCCTTCCTTGAACGATCGCTTCCGGAGAAATATCTCTGGGGGCATTATCACGATGACGACAGTCAGTTGTATACTTCGTGCGGCGTTGGCCACTGGTTCCCGTTCCGCCTTGGCTGTCCCCCCGAGGCACCGATCATAGAACTGCATCGCGCCTAGGTTACTTGCCCTCAGTTCTTGGTCTTTTCCCCTATGAAAAAGTGCTCTTTTTTTTGCGTGACGTGATGATTTTTCTTGCAAAGAAATTAAAAACAAGCCACTTTTTAGAGAGGAGCATCAGAAGGAACGACTTTTCACCTGAGAAAACGTCAAAGCTATATGGTTACAATGCGCGTAATGTTATAGGAAACGAAAAACCAACTCAATGCTAAAGGAGCATCAGATGGCAGTAGCGAAGAAGAAGCCCGCTAAGAAAAAGACAGCGGCAAAAAAACCGGCGGCGAAAAAGAAAGTAGCGGCCAAGAAAAAGACGACTACCCGCAAGACGGCTGCGAAACGTCCGGCCGCCAAAAAGAAAGTAGCCGCCAAGAAGAAGGCTCCGGCCAAGAAGGCCGCCCCGAAGAGAAAGCCGGCCGCCAAGAAGGCTGCTCCGAAGAGAAAGCCGGCTGCCAAGAAGAAAGCCGCTCCGAAGAAGAAGACCACGGCTAGGAAGGCTGCTCCGAAGAAGACCACGGCCCGCAAGGCTACGACTCGGAAGACTACCGCTCGCAAGGCAGCTCCGAAACGGAAGACGACTGCTAAGAAGGCGACCAAGCGTAAACCGAACGCGGCTTTCATGCGTCCGATGACACTCTCGGCCGATCTTGGCGCGGTGGTCGGCGCCAAGCCGATCCCCCGCACGCAGGTAACCAAGAAGATCTGGGACTACATCAAGAAGAACGACCTTCAGGATGCAAAAAACCGTCGCATGATCAACGCCGATGCCAAGCTGAAAAAGGTCTTTGGCGGTAAGAAGAAGGTTTCAATGTTTGAGATGACCAAGCTGGTCTCCAAGCACATGAAATAGGCTTCTTTCGAACCTCCTTGTTTATGAGCAAAAGCCGGCCCCCTCGGGGCCGGCTTTTGCTGACGGAAGAAGCTCCCAGGCTCATCGTCTTTCAGGCTCCGAATTCGGTTGAATTTTCTCCGCAAAATGGTATACTGGCCAAACTGTGAAATAATTCACGGACGGTATTTTTTTCATAAGAGGTATTGCCGTGGCGATAGTAAAACCGTTTCGGGGGCTGCGCCCCCTCCCAGGAAAAGCCCGGGAAGTAGCTTCCCCTCCCTACGATGTCCTGAGCAGCGACGAGGCTCGAGAGCTGGGCCGCAACAATCCCAACTCCTTCCTGCACGTAAATAAAGCCGAGATAGATTTTGAACCGGGTGTCGACACCTACGGCGATCAGGTCTATCAGCGCGGCAAAGAGAATTTGCAGCGGCTGGTAACCGACGGCGTAATGGTGCGCGACGAGAAACCCTGTTTTTATCTCTACCGACTCACTTGGCGCGGACAGAGCCAGACCGGTCTGGTGACCCTCACGTCGGTGGAGGAATATGACGCCGGAAAAGTCAAGAAGCACGAACACACCCGGCCGGAGAAGGTCAATGATCGAGCCAATCACATCTCGTTCCTGGAGGCCCAGGTGGGACCGGTCTTCTCGACCTTCCGTCACAACGAGCCCGTCCAGACCGCGTTCGACAAGATCCAGCAGACCAAACCGACTACCGAGTTCGAGGCCGACGACGAAGTCCATCATGAACTGTGGGTGGTCGACGACGACGCCAAAGTAGAAGAGCTCGTCGCCGCATTCGGCAAACTGGACTGCCTCTACATTGCTGACGGGCACCATCGCAGCCAGTCGGCCTCGGAGGTTTGCCGTCGCGCCCGGGAGAAAAACTCCGGCCACACCGGCGAAGAGAGCTACAATTTCTTTCTGAACGTTCTTTTCCCGGACGAGCAGCTTCGCATCCTCCCCTACAACCGCGTGGTCAGCGACCTGAGCGGCCTGACGCCGACTGAGGTGCTGGAAAAAGCCGGGGACAAATTCGACGTTTCGCCCCAGGGCAGCCCCGTCAACCCCGAGAATCTGCACCAGTTCGGGGTGTATGCTGAGGGCAAGTGGTACCTTCTTTCGGCCCGACCGGGCAGTTTCGACGATCAGCATCCAACGCGTTCGATCGACGCCGCCGTACTGGCCGACAACCTCATCGACCCGGTCCTGGGAATCTCCGATCCCCGCACCGACAAGCGGATCAATTTCGTAGGCGGTATCCGGGGAGTCGAGGAACTGATGCGGCTGGTAGATTCAGGCAAGTACAAAATGGCTTTTGCACTATATCCCACCTCGATTGACCAGTTGTTGACCGTCGCCGACGCGGGTGAAGTCATGCCTCCCAAATCCACCTGGTTCGAACCGAAACTTCGCTCCGGCATGGTCGTCAACCTGTTAACCGAGTAACCAGATAAGGAATCGCTGATATGCTTATTCTCATTTCCGACGCTTTTGACGCCAGCCTGCCCGGCCGGCTGGAGAAGTACGGCGAGGTTACCGACGACAAGGGCCGCCTTACCGAAGCCGAGGTTGTACTGATTCGGAGCAAAACCAAAGTAACCAAAGAGTACGTCGATTCCGCTCCCAAGCTGAAGCTGGTGATTCGCGGCGGGGTCGGCCTGGACAACGTCGACATCCCCTACGCCAACAGTAAGGGCGTGGCCGTGCACAACACCGCCGATGCCTCTTCGGTGGCAGTAGCCGAGCTGGCGTTTGCTCTCATGATCGCCCTGCCCAACCACATCACCCGCGCCGACAGCACCATGCGCGAGCAAAACTGGGCCAAAAAAGAACTCAAGCGCAACGAACTGCTTGGCAAGACGCTGGCCGTTCTCGGTTTCGGTCGTATTGGCAGCGCCCTGGCCTCCCGTGCCAAGGCCTTTGGCATGAAAGTACTCGGCTATGATCCCTACGTCTATTTCTCAGACTTCGCGGAGATCAACAACGACCTGGACGATGTCCTCGGTCAGGCGGACTATATCTCGATGCACATGCCGCTGCTCGATTCCACCAAGGGAATCATCAACAAGGACACACTGTCTAAATGTAAGGACGGAGTGTACATAATAAACACCGGCCGCGGCAAATGCGTGATCGAAGAGGACCTGGCCGCAGCTCTGAAAAGCGGCAAGGTTGCCGGTTATGGCAACGACGTCTGGTACTCCGATCCGCCAGACTGGTCCAGCCCGATTTTGAGCGCCCCCAACTGCGTTTTCGCTCCTCACATCGGCGCCTCGACCAAAGAGAACATGGGTCGCATCGGCGTGATGATCGACAGTATCATCGGCGCCTACGTTGCGAACAAGTAAGATAAACGAAATAACACATCTGCTTTAGAGGCAAAACGATGGCAAATAGAATAGTTAATTTCAACGCGGGTCCCTCGACCCTGCCGCTCGATGTCCTCAAGATCGTGCAGGAAGAGCTGCTGGATTATAAGGGCACCGGCATGTCGCTGATGGAGATTTCGCATCGCTCGCCGGAGTTCGACGCCGTCAACGAGGAAGCGATCAAGCTGACGCGCGAACTGCTGGGCCTGGACGATACTTTCCACGTCCTTTTCCTCGGCGGCGGAGCTTCGACCCAGTTCGCTATGGTTCCGCTCAATCTCCTGCCCAAGGACAAGTGCGGCGCCTACGTTGACACCGGCACCTGGTCGACCAAGGCCATCAAAGAGGCCGGTATCATAGGCCGGATGCATCTGGCCGGAAGTTCCAGGGACGATGATTATCGCCGTATCCCGAAACCTTCGGAACTGGACGTTCCCGCCGATGCCGCTTACCTGCACATCACCTCGAACAACACTATCAAGGGCACGCAGTATCACGATTTCCCGGAAATCCCGAACGTCCCCCTGATCTGCGATATGTCCTCAGATATTTGCTCGCGGGTGATCGATTTCAAAAAGTTCTCCCTGATCTACGCCGGGGCACAGAAAAACCTGGGACCGGCTGGAGCAACGATGGTAATCGTGCGCGACGAACTGTTGCAGAAGTGCAAAGATGGGAATCCCTCGATGCTGGACTACCGCACGCACGCGCCCAAAAAGTCCATGTACAACACACCGCCGGCTTTTGGCATCTACGTTGTCAAGCTGGTGCTGGAGTGGATCAAAAACCAGGGCGGCCTGGCCGCAGTGGAGAAGGTCAACCGCGCCAAGCAGGAGTTGATCTACGGCGTCTTTGACACGCACCCCGACTATTACAGGGGTACCGCCGACAAGGACAGCCGGAGCTGGATGAACGTGACTTTCCGTCTGCCTTCGGAAGACCTCGAGAAGAAGTTCATCGCCGACGGCAAGGCGGCCGGTCTCGGCGGCCTCAAGGGTCACCGCTCGGTCGGCGGCTGCCGGGCTTCGATCTATAACGCCATGACGCTCGAGGGCTGCGAAAAGCTGGTCGAGTTCATGGAGGCTTTCAAGAAGGCCAACTAGGCGGCCCTGCCGTCCCGTATCAGATGTAAGACGGCCGGAGGAGTTTCTCTCCGGTCGTCTTTCTCATTCAGAAGTCCCGAGACAATAGGCTCTGATTAAAGGTTTGGAGGAGGATCGATGAAGGGACCCGAAAAGATGTCGGAGAACATCGCTGAGTTCGATGCAATCGTCCGAGAGGCCACCATCGGCCATCTGGGTATCTTGACGCCGGACGGTTTCCCCCGGGTGGTGCCGGTCAATTTCGTAGCCGTCGGGCAGACGATCTATTTCCACGGCGCCACCAGCGGCGAGAAGTACGAAGCTTTCGCCGCCCGTCAGAAAGTCACTCTCTCGATCTCTATCCCCTACGCCCCGATACCTTCGTACTGGCGCGCCAAAGACTACGCCTGCCCGGCCAATCAGTTTTATAAGTCGGTGCTCATTCGAGGTAAGGCCAGGCTGGCCGAAACGCCGGAAGAAAAAGCCGACGGGTTACAGGCCCTCATTGAGAAGCATCAGCCAGAAGGCGGGTACCTTAGGATCAGCGCCGACGAACCGCTGTACAAAAAGCCCATCGACGAGGTGGCAGTATACTGTATTGACCCGGTGAAAGTAGATGTTCGCACAAGCTTCGGCCAGAGCTATAAACCGGAGATGCGAGAGGAGCTAATCAGGAAGCTGGAAGAGCGCGGCGATCCGATGGATCATGAAACGGCCGAGGAAATCCGCAAAACCTTGGGCAAGTGAAAGGCAGAGAGCATGGCGCGGCAGCTAATATCTTCAGGATCACCCTACGAAAAGCCGATCGGGTTCTCCCGGGCAGTGAGAGTGGGTAACACAATCGCCGTCTCGGGCACCGGTCCGATCGGCCCCGACGGCAAGACGGCTTGCGCGGATGCCTACGGTCAGGCCAAACGATGTCTCGAAATCATCTCGGAGGCGATCAAGGCGGCCGGGGGACGGCTCGAGGACGTGGTGCGAACGCGTATGATGGTCTCAGACGCTTCCCACTGGCGGGAAGTAGCCCGAGCCCATGGGGAGTTCTTCGCGGAGATCCGTCCGGCCTCCACGTTGGTGGAAGTCAAGGGCTTCGTGGAATCAGACTGGCTGGTTGAAATCGAAGCCGATGCCGTCGTGGAAATGGACTAGAATGGAGTATGTTATCACCGGGGGGACGGAAACGCGTTCACACGCTATCTGTTTCCGGATTAACGACTTACTGCAGTATATCTAAGATCGCGCACCGTTGGCTTTTCGCAGGCCAACAAGGCTAATTACTTGACAAGGTGTACTAAAAATGCTTCTATTTCGGGGTTACGGAACGATTCTACTTTGCGGAGGATCCCTCTTTGCGAGCTGAGAACGAGGCCCGGGTCGCATATACCGACCTGTTTGAAAAATGTTATGCTTTTACGACCGCTGAGGAAGTAAAGGCCGCGGGAATATATCCGTTCTTTCATCCGATCCAGTCGGCGCCTGGCGACGAAGTAATCGTCGATGGCCAGAAGTGCGTCATGGTGGGCTCGAATAACTACCTGGGCCTGGTCAACCATCCCAAAGTCAAAGAAGCCGCGGCTGCGGCCGCCCACAAGTACGGCGCCGGATGTACCGGCTCGCCTTTCCTGAACGGCACGCTGGACCTTCACCTGGAGCTCCAGGAACGACTGGCCAAATTCGTGGGCACAGAATCCGCCCTGATCTTCTCTACCGGCTTTCAGACGAATCTGGGCACTATCTCCTGTCTCGGCGGACGGAGCGACGCTCTGGTGATTGACCGCCAGGATCACGCTTGTATAGTCGACGCCTGCCGCCTTTCGTTCGGCAAGACCTACAAATTCGCCCACAACGATATGGAAGACCTGGCCCGAGTGCTGGAACTCGTTCGCAACAACCATTCCAACGGCGGGATTCTGATAATCGTCGACGGCGTCTTCTCGATGGAAGGCGATATAATCGACCTGCCCAACCTGGTGGAAATAGCCGAGCGTTTTGGCGCCCGCATCATGGTTGACGACGCTCATTCGATAGGCGTTCTGGGCAAAACCGGAGCGGGCACGGCCGAGCATTTTGGGCTGACCGACCGGGTCGATCTGACGATGGGGACTTTCTCCAAGTCTTTTGCCTCACAGGGCGGGTTTGTGGCCGGAAAGCGCGAGATTATTGAGTACATAAAGCATCTCGCACGGGCGCTGATTTTCTCGGCGTCGATCACCCCCACCTCGGCCGCGGCCGTGCTGGCGGCGCTGGATATCTGCGAGAAAGAACCGCAACGCCGCGAGCATCTCTGGAAAAACACCCATCGGATGCAGAAGGAGCTCCGGGCGCTCGGTTTCGATATCGGCAAAACCGCCACTCCGGTGGTACCGATTAGAATCGGCGAGGATCTCGAGTGCTTCACGTTCTGGAGAGCCCTCTACGACAACGGCGTTTTTGCCAACGTAGCCGTTTCGCCGGCGGTCCCTCCCGGACATGCCATGATCAGGACTTCGTATACAGCCACCCATACCGACAAGCATCTCGACCGGGTCCTGGAAGTGTTGGCCAAGGTGGGTCGCGACAGAGGAATCATTTCTTAGGCCTATGGCAAAAATAGATGTCGTGGAAGTTGAGTCGGCGGCTCAACTCAAGGCCTTCATTACCTACCCGAACAAGCTCTATCGGGACGATCCCAATTACGTGACGCCGCTTCTGGCCGAGCGTAAAGAGTTTTTCGACAAAAAGGCCAACCCGTTCTACCGCTCCGCCCGCACGCAGCTTTTTCTGGCGGTTCGCGACGGTGAAGTGGTGGGGCGCATCGCCACCTGCGTAAGTTATCGACACAACGAATACCACCAGGAACAGACGGGCTTTTTCGGTTTTTTTGACACGCCCGACGACTACGAAGTCGCCCAGACGCTGCTGAAGGTGGCGATGATAACGCTCAAGAAAGCCGGTATGGATCGAATGCGCGGCCCGCTGAATTTCTCCACCAATCACGAGTGTGGATTTCTGGTGGATGGATTCGACAGCCCGCCGATGGTCATGATGACCTACAACTATCCGTACCAGGTGAAGCTGGCGGAGAAGTTCGGACTCAAAAAAGCGATGGACCTGCTGGCGTTCAGCATCACCGCGAAAACAGGTATCCCACCGCGCCTTCAGTCGATAGTCAACCGCCTCAAAGAGCGGTCCAAGGTGACCATGCGCCAGATCGACATGAGCAAATTCGAAGAAGAGCTGGCGGTGGTTCAGCAGATCTATGACTCAGGCTGGGCCGACAACTGGGGTTTTGTGCCGATGGACAAAGCCGAGTTTGCTCACATGGCCAAGAACCTGAAGCAGATTCTCGATCCCAGGATCGTCAGCATTGCCGAACACGAGGGTCGGGCGATCGGGTTCTCTTTGGCCCTTCCGGATATAAACCAGGCGCTCATTCGTCTCAAGGGAAAACTGTTCCCCCTGGGCCTGTTGAAGCTCCTCTGGCATACCAAAGTGCGGAGCAAAATCTACCAGGCGCGCATGGTTATTTTCGGAGTTGTTCCGGATTTCCAGAAGCGTGGCATCGACTCCCTGATGTTCACGGAGACTTTCAACCGCTGCACGGCGGTAGGTTATCACACCGGTGAAATATCCTGGGTGCTGGAATCGAACGAGATGATGTGCCGGGCGGCCGAACAGATGGGAGCCGTACCGTACAAGAGATATCGAATTGTTGAAATGCCGTTATAGTTGTTGAAGCAGCTGGCCCTTTCGCCCTCACCGGCGTTCTTTTGAACAGACGCGCCCCAACAACGGTCATATACTGTAATATGAAGATGATAGTACATTCGAGAAAAGTTCTGGTCCTTCTCCTGGCCGCTGCTCTCGTGGCCTCCTGCGCCGGTCGGTATCACCGGAGCCTTTACCTGGTCCAGGAAGAGGAGCAAAAGAAGGTCAAGGTCGAGAAGACTGAATTCGTAATCGACGGCGTGCTTGGAAGCCCTTTGACCGAAGAGAAGATTGTCTCCGGTCCCGGCAACTGTGTGATTCTCACTACCGGCTCGCGAGGTGCAGTATCGGCCGGAAGTAGATCCGATCTGGTCAACTACGACCAGTATCTTCGTTATAGAATCTACCTGCAGCTACCCTCCCGCCTGCGGTTGGGCCGGCTTCCCCTCCAGAACAACTCTTTCCTGCAACTGTTGGGGCACTATGAACTGCCGCCTGAAGACAAGATGTTTATCGCACGAAGCGGGGAGTTTTCGGTCGATTCTTTGACGGACAAGCACCTGTTCGGCTCAATCGACGGTTCTTTCCAGAACGACCTCCAGGAATCGGTAACCTTCAGGGGCGGGTTCAAGGTCAAGATTGCCCGCTGAGACCGCCTACGAGCCTTCCTGAGCCCTCTGGGAGGCTTCCAGCACCTTCTTGAAGAGACCATAGCCCACATCATCAAACAAGCAGAACTGAACGCGTCGAAGATCTCTGGCCAATGAATCAAAAGTCCGGGCTGCCGTAACCATGACATTGGCACAGGCGGTCATGGGAAAGCCGCCGACCCCGGTGCCAAAAGCTGGGAAGGCAATCGATTCCAGCCCCAGTTTCTCAGCCAGATTGAGACAGGCGATAGTAGTCTGACGCACCAGAACGTTGGTGGTCCGCAAATCCTGCCCCATAACCGCTCCGTGAATAACGTACTTGAAACGAAGTCTCCCCGCCGTCGTGCTCACGGCTTCGCCCGGCATGACCGGCCCCTTGGATATCGCCTCTTTTTCGACCGATTCTCCCGCGGCTTTTTTGATCGCCCCGGCCACCCCGGCTCCCATCCACAGCTCGTTGTTGGCGGCGTTAACGATCGCCTCGGTGTCGGTGGTGGTGATGTCACCTCTTATGACTTCAAGCTCGAGCGCCATCAGGAACTAACCTCCTTTTTATTTTCCGCCTTGTTGCTTTCGCGCCATTGGATAAACTTCCTATGTGCGAAGCCCAACGCAAGACCAATTCCAGCTCCCAATAGAGCCCCGGCGGTGATGTCACCCGGGTAGTGTACGCCCACAAAAACCCGGCTCAACGCCACCAGCGAAGCGAAAATCAGAAGGTAAGGTGCAGCTTTGCGGAAATAGAAGCTGAACAGAACCGCCTGGCCGAAAGCGTTGGCGGCGTGTGACGACGGCAT
>JAAERE010000165.1 GCA_024230675.1 bacterium
CAGATAAGCGCTTTTGGTGGCAGTTTTGGTAAGGCCGCTACTTCTGGCGGCCCTGGCGGCCTTGTTTTGGTTCTTTTCGCAGCTCACTCGTCACCCACCTGATCTTCCAGGATATAATCTTTCTTTCTGGCAGTTTCTTTCGCGCAGCCCTGGCAAAAGGGCTGCCATTTCATCATATACCACTTCCCGCCGAGGCGGCGTGATGATCCGCGACACCGGCCGCAACGTTTCTCTGGCCGGCTGGCCGGATCAAATGACTGGGCCACCCCTGATCCCTCGAAATCAGACGAATTGGGAAGCCGAAGCCGGCTACGGCTCGTCTCGTAGCGCTTACCCAGACTGTTGAGCAGCACCAGAGTATCGCCCTTGTCTTCGATGACCCGGACAATGCCGCCATAATCGTCGGCCATAATCCGGCCCACTTGGGAGCCGTTCCTGCTTCTGCCGCCGGCGACGATGGCCGGCTGAGCGGCCAGGGCCTGGTTGTACTGCTTGATCGTGGCCACGGCTTGCTTGATCTCGACCTCGGCCAGTTCCTCCGCCGGGCGATTCCAGTCTACTTTGGCCAACGCATCCGCCACCTGGTGGGCTTGCTCCCGAGTACTGTAATCCTCCGTCGCCCCCGGCAGCAGGGGTTTGCCGCTGGAAAGATGGATGATGCTCCACCGTCTGGTATCCTCAACGATATTCGTTTTGGTGCTATTCAACTTCAAGGCCGGGATGATCACCAGCCCGGTATGGTGCTGTGTTGGGTCCAGGCCGGGAACGTTCATGGCTTCCCTCAGGACTTTCCTGGATGGCCGGGATGTTTTTAATACCCCATATCCGTTTTTCACCACCCAGTAGAGCGGCCGGCCGGCATCCTGCCCGACATAGGCCCGGACGCGGGAACGGCTCAATTTGGTAGACAGTCGCTTAAACGGCCAGCCAACTTCCAGCCGGGGTTTGGCGTTTTTCAGGCCGTAATTATCAACCTGCTCCGACTTTGAAGCCTGCTCCGACTTTGGAGTGTCCCCCACCAGGTCAACCTCTGCCTCGCGAGCGGCGTTGGGACTGCAATCCTGGCAGTACAAACGCCCGTTGATGTGATACCACGGCCCCGGCTTGCTATCGGCGGACGCCTGACAACCCGCGCATTTATCTGAGGTCGATAAAGAGCGGCCGGTAGGCTTGATTTTCATCCGGGCCGGCAAGTGTGGTATCCGGCGCATCTTGATAGGCTTTACGGCCTGCGGGCTACCCGATTTCTGGGGGCTGCTGGCGTCCTGGCTGGTCTTTGTACTTGTACGGCGTATGGTGGCGTCCCTTTGCCCTTCGTCAACAAGCCCTTTAGCGGACTGGGTATTGCTTCGCCGTCTGGCCAGTACGATCAGCCCCCGGCCGAGCAGTCCTGCTCCGGCCAGGCTTAGACCGGCATAGAATCCTCGTTTGCCGGCCAGTTTGGATACC
>JAAERE010000166.1 GCA_024230675.1 bacterium
GGACTGCATTTCGAGGACATCCGCATGCTCCTGACCGTATTGAACGAGCTGGTCGAACGAGGGAATACGGTGGTTGTGATTGAGCACAACATGGACGTGATAAAAACGGCCGACTGGGTGATAGATATAGGTCCCGAAGGTGGGGACGACGGCGGGAAGATCATCGCCTCGGGAACGCCTGAGGATGTGGCAAAAGTCAAAAAGTCCTACACCGGGCAGTATCTGAAGGACGTAGTCTGACGGGCAAATCCACCGTGGGCGGCAGACGCCCTCGTCTGCCCCAGCGTCGAATCTTCATTCGAAGGTGTCATCATGTCCGACCGTAAAGGGTGGGCCACCCGGGGCTAGGCAGAAGTGTTCCCTCAGTTCGTCAAAAATGCTGAATTGACAATTGGTCAACCCTGAAGGCAGTTCGAACTCCTCCCAATAGCGGGCAAATGCACTCAGCGCAATCCTCACATCAGCCTCACTCACAGGCCTGCATGTCTCGATGATTCGAAGTATTAGCTTGAAGTCCTTAACGTTCCTCCCAAGGCGCAACTTCAGAGTAATGAGGAATATTAGGAGTAGGTAGATGGGGTTTGTTTTAATGCCATTCTTCTCTAGTGCTTTCACAGATATTAGTCCTTTCGGTCCCGATACTGAACAACAGCGTTACGTTCGCAGATAAAACGATCCACATCTACGAGATGTTCCAGGACAGTTGCCTAGTCACGCAATGCTGGAGCTCCTTTACAGGGAACCGTCTGTGCTGATCCTTCAACGCGCCAGACAAGGGTCCATAAACGACGCACCGGGTCAAACCAATTGAGGAGCGCCCACTTCCGTGAGCCGCTGCAACTCAGCAAGCATACTGACCTCGACTATTGAGATTTCGATCTATAGCCAGATGAGAAATACGACTATTCTGGGGAGCTATTCCTCGCGTAAATCCCCATTGAGATTCTACCTTGGGAAAGCTCCGGCATGTGCAATCCTACGCTCCTGAGTACCCCATATCCCTGAGAATTCTTGAAAGAGCGACCAAACGCTCACTGATCAACTCGTCGTCTCTGGCTTGCGATTGCACAAAGAGCTGGATGTCATTCTCGAGCATCTGGTTGTCCCTGCACACCTCTATCGTCATGGCATCACCCTGGAGAGGTATGCGATCGATCTGCGAGTTGCCTGGGTCGTAAAGGTTATCCATACGATATGCTTCTCGAAAGTACGCTTTAGATCGACAAACCAGTATCGCAAGATCAAGAACTCGGTGAAGAGGAAGCTCTTCAGACTGGCGAGACCATCTTTCGCCCGTGTGACGCCATATCTTGGCCGATACGTCGACCTGGCCGCGCTCATTCCATTGTGCTAAGCCAAGGGACAGACCCTTCGCGTCCGTGTTGTTTGCGTACCGGCCGTCCACACTGGGGTAGTTCGGTACTGTGATCACTGGTTTGTGCTTCAACGTAGTGGGGATTTTCATATCCACCCTCAAGTAGTAGTTTAGTAGTTTAGTAGTTTAGTACACTAGTACAGTAATAATCTCCATTTGTCAAGGCTTTGCGTAGAATAGAAAGCTTGGCGCGTCCATTACATCGTGTTAACTATATGATATGTTAATACTTAGGTTTGTCGCGTATTCTTGTATGTCAGAATTGGCTCTATCACTGTCAGTAGAATGGTGCCCCACCGGTGGGTTCAAGCGAAGAAGCCACGCTCAGAGGGTATCCCGTGTGAAGTCCCGCAGGTCGAAACCACAGGGGAAAATCAGTTTCGACCTACGTTTCTGGCTCTTATGCAAAAGTAAACGCCGCGGCCCTCACGGGCGGCGGCGTTTGGAACACAGGGTCTCACACAAACGAGGGGTTGCTATTTTTCAGAGGCTGCACCAAATCCTGTGTCATCAACTTCCCGGGCGTTGTCGATCGCGGCCATCTTCGCGCCGGGTCGGTCCAGATCGCGGCGCAGCAGTTCCATATAATCGCCCAGCAAACGGTACTTGTTGCTGAACGCCTGACTGGCGGCGATCCTCTTGAACATTTTCTCCTTGAAATTGAGAACGGCTACGCCTCCACTGAAAGCTTCTTGCTCGACCGAGATTCCGGACGTCTCCGCACCTTCAGGATTCTGCGTCAAAAGCGCCCTTTTCGCCAACTCGCTGACCTCATAAGAAGCTACGCAGATATCGTAGCTCAGTAGCGCCATCACGGTAGCCAGATAATCTCCGGCCCGTCTGCTGTCCCCGCTCAAGTTGGCTTCCACCCAAAGATCCTGATAGAATTGCAGATCGCCCAGTACCTCGACCGGCGTGTAATTTTCGAATTCCTCCACGCCCTCAGCAAGCGGTGCTTTGTCGACCGGCTGGCCGGCAAACGTGCAGCTCACCAGGATGAAGAAAAACAAAACGAAAAAGAGAACTAACCGGTTCATAGGGGCTCCCTCAAAAAGCGACAATGTAAACCCTCTTGCTTCGGAGTTGCAAATCACGTGCCGGGCGCGAAGTACCTTAGGCACAATGACCTATCAAAGACAGTAGGCAGCTGGAAGGCGATTTGTATGGGGCTGGAACCATACCCTGTTGATTCGAAAAGGATAGATAGAGCAAATGCGCAGGAGACGCAACGAAGTCAATAACGGCCGCGGGATCGCTCTTTGCCGGGCGCCTATGGAGGTATCAACTACGGCAGGCCAGACGTACGTGACCCTACTAAGGTAGAAATGTGAGACAGAAGATTCGAAAGGGGAGAGCTATATTTTGGGGCGCTTTTGCGAATGGTTGTTTACCAGCGCAAACGAGAGATATTCCAGTTCCATCGACATGTTCTCGTTTCGCAGATAAACATCCTGGGGGACTTTCAGATTAATCGGCGCGAAGTTCAAAATCGCCTTGATGCCGGCCTTCACGACGTCATCGACGATGTACTGGGCGACGGTTGCCGGGACGGCGATAACGGCGATCTCGATCTGGGCTTCCTGAAGCTCCTTTTCCATATCCTTGATGTCGGAGATGATGATCCCCTTGTGGTTGGAGCCTATTTTCCGCTGGTCGTTATCAAACAGCTTTATGATCTGGAAGCCCTGGCGGGAGAATTCCTTGTAGCTGACGAGAGCGGAGCCGATATTCCCAACCCCGAACAAAGCTACTTTCCAGAGACGGTCAATCCCAAGAATCGAGGCTATCTGTTTCTTCAGATCGCTGACCGGATAACCCAGGCCACGAGTGCCAAAAGAGCCGAAGAATGAGAGGTCTTTGCGCACCTGAGCCGGCGTAAGTTTCTCTCTTTTGGCCAGCTCTTTGGAGGAAACCGTTTCGTGAGATTCCTTCTCAAGCACGGAGAGGGCCCTGAGATACAGCGACAATCGGTGTATGGTCGATTCGGAAATGCGTTTTTTTGTCATACCGGTCCGGCTGCTGTCAATCCCTAAGAGTGAGTGCCCGTCTCATGTGAAAAGGTTCACAAAAAAATTATACCGTTCGTACAACAAACTGTCAAGTGAATTTTGTAACAAAGTAGCGGACCCATTATGTCCGCTTTCGGCGTCTCTCAGCTCGACGCCATAGTTGATTATATATCAATATCTTACGATGGTACTACTGCGCGCTCCAGAGTAGGTGATAAGCGCGCTAGAATCTCGTAGTTGATCGATCCGGCCAAGTCGGCCATTTGCTCCGCCGACAGGCGATCAGAACCCTCGCCCCCTATTAGGGTTACCGGGTCCTCTAACTTGACGCCGGGGATATCGGTGATATCAACCATCATCAGATTCATACAGACCCGGCCCCGCACCGGCGCCCGTCGGCCGTTTACCAGCACATACGCCAGATTGGACAAGGCTCGGGAGTAACCGTCGGCGTATCCGACCGGCAGAACCGCCAGCCGTGAACGGGCCGTGGTACGATAGGTGCAGCCGTAACCAACAAATGAATCGGCCGGAACTTCTTTGATTTGCGTCACCCGGGTTTTCCAGGCAAGAACCGGCTCGAATATATCGTTACGCCCGCCTTCGAGCCGGTAGCTGAGATAGGTCTCCTTCGAGGGCCAGTGACCATAGACGGAAATCCCCGGTCGCACCAGCTCGAATCTGGTTTTTTCAAACAGAATCAAGGCCGCCGAGCAGGCGGTGTGACGTATTGTCGGCTTGATGCCCAGAGCGGTCATCTGCTTGACGGCTTGTCCAAACCGGTTGAGCTGCTTCTGGGCGTATTCGTGGCTGGTGGTATCCTCAATGTTGGCAAAGTGCATCCCGGCTCCGTACGGCTTGCCGAGATACCGGTATCTTTTGTAGATCGACGCAAAGCTCTTGAGCGCTTTCTCCGGGATGCCCTGACGGTGCGTACCGGTTTCGAGCTTGAGATGAGTGCGGACTTTTGTTCTGGCCTTGTTGGACAGCACGCCCAGGCGGCGCAACGCCTCTTTCGTGAAAACCACCGGTTCGAGGTCAAGTTCAAAAACGCCTTCAAGCGAGTCAAGCGGAATCGGCCCAAGCACCATGATGCGCCGGTCCCAGCCGTATTGACGGCAGAGCCGGGCCTCTTCCAGAGAATGAACTGTCAGATAGCTGACCTGGGGTTGGTTTAGAAACATTCCAACCATGGGCGCCAACCCGTGACCGTAGGCGTTCGATTTGACGGACACTGCTATGCGTCGTCCTCCTGCGAGACGTGACAGGCTGGCGATGTTTCTTGTGAGAGCCTTTTCCGAGAGCTCTATCCAGGTCAGGAGAGTCTTGCCGTTCATATTGTTTCTTATACTGTCTGGAGAACCTCGCGACAACAAAAAGTATCGGTATGGACCGCTCTGTCTCAGGCAAAGGGAAACGCCGGCGATGCTGTTGCATCCACCGGCGTTTTCCTTGATTTAGTGTTACCTAAAGCCTGTTACGTCTGAGTACTACGAGCACTTCTGGCGCATCTGGTCGATCATTTTCATATGACCGGCTTCAAACCTGGCCAGCTCCCGAAACATCCTTTTGCCTTCATCCGAACTGGTTATATCAATCTGACCGGCGAAGAGGTCGTGCGCCTCTTCTTCGAGTCGGTAGGCGATATCCAGCACGGCCTTGGCCGAGTCGGCGCCTCGGACCTGATCGATCAGGCTCTTGTGAACCTCGGCCATCTCTTCGTTGATCTCGGGCAGTCCCTGCTCCTTGAGGACATCGGCCAACGAGATCCACTGCTCACTTTTGATCAACGAATTGTGCTGTCTATCCAGAATCTGGAAATGTTTTTTCTCTTCCAGGGCCAAATCCTCGAGTATGCCTTTGAACTCGGCCGCTTCCGGTTTTCTGGAAGCCTCGAGATAAAAGACGTAACTGGCAACTTCGCTGTTGATGCCAGCCGTGAGGGCCTGCAAAGTTTCTGGGTTTACCGGAGTCATCTTGTTCAATCCTTCGAATATGGAACCCGTCGAGTTTGCTTTTCGCTCCATTTGTCCCTGCAAGTTACGCGCCCGGCAGACTTGTCAAGCGGTTCGAGACGATCGATCCCCTTCAATCCTACGGTCGATAGTTGAGAATCGTCCCCAGCTCGCCGACAGCGAACACGTCTTGCCCGGAGGATCCCCAGACTCCCAACAGGCGCTCTGTAGAGGGGCTGTCCATCTCGGACCAATCGGTGCCGTCGAAATGGAGAATCAGGCCGTCAGCCCCCACTGCAAAGACGTTGTTGGCGGAGCTTCCCCAAATACCGTGAAGCCAGTCGGTTGTGGGGGCGGTAATAGTCGACCAATCGGAGCCGTTGTAACGGATAATCAGCCCCTGCTCGCCTACGGCGTAGACGTTGTTCGGTGAACTTCCCCACACGCCGGTCAGCAACTTGTTCGTACTACCGTTCATCAGCGACCACGACGTTCCGTCGTAATGTAATATCGTCCCGCCGGAGCCAACGGCAAATACGTCGCTGCCGGAACTCCCCCAGACGTCGTGAAGGCGAAGCGCGAACGGCACCGGCATCATATCCCACATCGATCCGTCGTAGTGCAAAACGGCGCCCTGCGAACCGGAACCGAGCCCGACGGCAAATACGTCGGTTGCCGAAGCTCCCCAGACGGCTGCAAGCTGTATGGAAAACGGCGACGGGATGCTGTCCCACCCGGGATGTTCATCCAGAGTGAATATAGAGGTTCCGCCTACAGCAAAGGCGATCGTGTCCGAACCCTCTACGGTTGACCAAACGCCCTCGATATGCTGGCCCTGATAGAACCCCATGCGCTCCCAGGTTTGTCCGTCGTATCTAATCACATATCCGTCGAGGCCGACCGCAAAAACGTTCTCATCGGAGCTGCCCCAAACATCGGCGATCGTAAAGCCCGAGGCTCCCCAGACGACCTCCCAGTCATGACCGTCGCTGCGAACCACATCTTCGGATTCACCCACGGCCAAAACGAAATCATCCGACAATCCCCAAACCGCGTGCATCTGGTTGTCCGTCGGGCTGGGATCTGCATCCCAAGCCGTTCCGTCGTAATGCA
>JAAERE010000167.1 GCA_024230675.1 bacterium
CCGAATTGCCCGATACCTTCCCCAACACCTACTATGTCCACGCTCTGGCGATCCACCCCTGGAGTCCTTCCACCCTCTATGCCGGGACCGACGCCGGGGTATTCGAGCTGCTCCGGGTCGACTGTAACGATCCGTCGGCGCCGCCGCCATCACCGACACCCAGGCTTTCGGCACCTGTGATGGATAGGCCGGAGCGCCTTGGAGCATCGTGTTCCTTGAGGAGCCCTGAATCAGGTGGATGCAAACGCCGACGTATCCGTGATGGGCTCAGTTCCCCACAGACGCCGACCACCTCGATAGGTCGCCGGATTCGAAGCCGTCGATGAAAACGGCGCTGCCGTCGTAGTAGCGCTGACCCTGGATGCTCTGAAGATCACCGGAGGCCGACAAGTCGCTCTCCCAGACGACGACGAAGTAGCCATGCGGGGCAACCGCAACCGCCGGGGAAAACTGTCCCTGCCAGGTGAACGAGTTGACCAGGAACTGGGAACCGAGCGCGCTGCCGTCGGAAGAGAAACGCTGACCTTGGATGCTCCATGCTGAAGTGTGGTTCTATAATGGATCCCTGAGCCAGCTTGATTCCATGCATATCGCTTCGTCGATCTCCTGAGTATACAACCCCGTTGGGGTTGGGATTGTGGTGATGCCACAACCCAGGGCGGCGCTTCGCTTGCCCTGGGCTTCGGGATACAACCCCTTTGGGGTTTGTTGCTCCTTCGTCGCTTTCGATTGTCTCCTTCGAACTACCTCTGACTGCACTAACGACAAAGCTGAGCGGCGGCGCCTGATAGTGCACTCATCGTCATCGAAGGCATCATACATGAAAGGCCCCGATTCGTCAAGACGGTCTCGCCGTCCGCTCCAGTGCATTGTTAGGAGTTCTTTTCATTTTCTAATCGAGTTAGCTGCCAGAAATATCTGCATTGCTTTCCCGCATTGAGCTCATTTAACCGATCGACCTCTGTTTTAGCCCTTTCACTATCCCACACGATTTTCTTGACCGTGATCCTCGATTCGATATCACAATCGCTCAGGAAGTCATCACAACGAACAATAGCATAGACATGTTTGGCATTTTTCATCGTATTACCTTCGCCCCGCCTTCAGTCAAGCTTCCAAGGAATTTGCGAGTGACGGGATCAAAGACGCCCCCACTCCTGTCGAATATCACGTTATCTGCACCTCCTCTCCCTGCCGCTTTCTTGATCGCATGCAGCCGTTCACTAGTTCGTAACTTCTTGAAAAACAGGAGTTCATCGTCCGACCCTTGTCTCTCGGTGTGGGAACTAAGCGTCCGGCTTCCGACGCATAGCACGCTGTCCGGAGCCGCGGAAACAGCCAGTCGGGTGCTAAGCGTCCGGCTACGGACGCATAGCATACCTGCGCGATCTCGCTCCTGCCCCCGATTCTGTTGTCACCAAGCAGGTTAGCGCTCCGGGGAGGCCCTGCCGGCGTCCGGCAAATGCGGCCGGTCTGGACGCATAGCACTCCTGATGCTCCCTGTGGTTCGGCTCCCGTTGCCGAGACGCCTGGCGGCGACTTCGGCGCGGTGGCCAAGGCTCGGGCTCGGCGGTACCGGGGAGTACCTCCACCCGCCGTTGCCGGGTAGGGGACTTTGAGCGCTCGCAAGCGGGAGGTCGACTTCACAATGGATCCACTCTAACTCTCCTTTGCTTCACCGTCAATCCCCTGGCCCGCTGACCTCCTCAACCTTTCACCGCTTGCCGACGGCCCATCTGCCTCACTCCGCCGGGGGCGCCCTGCCGGCCCTTCTCATACGTAAGTGCCGCGGACGAAGGGAAGAGCGAATAGCGGTTCACCGGATGTCCCAGAACGACGAGACAGCGCCGATCTCGGCGAAGATCTCCTCCACCTCGTCGGTCCGCAGGGCGGCAAGGCTGGCAGGACGGCAGGGCTGCAACGCGTTTGCTCTTTTCCTCGGTAAGCTCTATACTCGAATCCATGGACACTCCCGCCAAGATGGAAGCCCGCGCGACGGCCGGCGCCGTCCCCCGGGGGGGCCAGAGTGCCCGCCCCGACCCCCGGGTGGGTCCGCTCCGACGGCGTCCGGCGCCGAGCGTCGCCGGGGATCCCTTCCGGCTCGGCTTTCGCGAGCGCTCCGTCACCACCCCCGACGGGCGAGCGGTCCTGGAGCAGATCCCCCTCACCCCTGAAGATCTGGTCTACCCCCAGGAGGGCGACGTCGTGGCCGACGGCTTTCCCCACAACTGGTTCCTCCACCCGCTGGCCGACGCGATACGCCGCCACCTGGGGAAACGTCCGGCCACTCTGGTGACCTGCAGCACGGTGCTGGTGCTCGGCGACGAGAGGAACGCCGGGCCCGACGTGGCGGTGATCAAGGGCGACGTCGACATCTCCGGGATCCGCCGGGCCGTCAAGCTGCACGCCTTGGGCGGTCGGCTCGTCTTCGCCTTGGAGGCGGTCTCTACCTCGGAGAAGGAGATCAAGGACAAGGACCTCGAGAAGAACGTGGAGCGCTACGCTGCAGAAGGGGTGGAGGAGTATCTGACCGTCTTCCCGGTCGTGGAGCGAAAGGTCAAGAACCTGGTGGGCCGCCGGCTTTCGGCCCAGGGCAGCTACGAGACGATCGCTCCCGACGCGGACGGCCGCGTGTACTCCGAGCAGCTGGGTCTGTACTTCTACATCGACCCCGAGAGCGATGAGCTGATGGCGGTGGATGCTGAGACGGATCAGCGGCTGCTGAGTTCGGACGAGGAGGAGGCGCGCGCTGACCAGGAGGCCGAGGCGCGGCGCCAAGCTGAGAAGCGCTCCGAGCAGGAGGCC
>JAAERE010000168.1 GCA_024230675.1 bacterium
CAAAGAGCGCGTCCTCGTGACCACGCTAACAAAGCGCATGGCAGAGGAACTGGCCGATTACCTGCGGGAGATGAACGTTAAGGTCCACTACCTGCACTCTGAAGTCGATACCCTCGAAAGAGTAGAGATCCTGCGCGACCTGCGCCTTGGTATCTACGATGTAGTAGTGGGCATTAACCTCTTACGAGAAGGACTGGATCTGCCGGAGGTAAGTCTCGTCGCCATTCTCGATGCAGACAAAGAAGGATATTTACGTTCCGAAACCGCTCTCATCCAGACGATGGGCCGGGCAGCCCGCCACATCGAAGGCCATATCATCATGTACGCCGATACGATGACTGGCTCGATGAAGCGGGCTATTGATGAAGTCAATCGCCGCCGGGAAATCCAGGAGGCTTACAATACCGAACACGGCATCACCCCGGAAGGGATCAAGAAATCTATCAAGGATATCACTGATCAGTTACGTGCGGTAACCAAGGAGAAAGAACCGGCGCTTAACCTTGATGAAGCCATCTCCAAAGAGGAAATCACTCGACTTATCAAGAACCTCGAATCCCA
>JAAERE010000169.1 GCA_024230675.1 bacterium
GCGCCAGCCTGTGGGTCAAACCATCTCACGAAACGAGCCATGACCAGCAATTGTTCAGCAAACAGGACGGCAGTGACGACGACGTCAACTTTAACCTGAGCATTCCCGCCGACTCGCTGCAAGTGGAATTCGATTTGCAAGGCTCCAACTGTAGCAGCGCATTAGGCCCGCTAACCTCCGGTGGAGAACTGATAGAAGACCAGTGGAACCACATCGTAGCGACCTTTGACAACGAAAACCTGGTCTTGTACATTAACTTTAGTTTCCGGTAAATCAGAGTAAACATTTGGCGAAATTGTGGCAAAATAGGGGCACACCCAAATTGCCAGGAGGTAAGCCGAATGTCACTCTCATCTACAGCAGTATCGTACACGATGGAAGCCCTTTGTGCAATCACGGAGGGGCTGCCCATCGGAACCAATCTAGGACTTTTACATCTTTTCTGGATGCAGATCAGCGGTTCCTTGTTGCCCAGTCGTGGAGCGCTTTTCCCTGCACTACAGGCCATGGGTCTGGAACCAGCAGCGACGCGTCGTGCCTGGGCTGCCTTCCGCTACGGATCCTGGCAGATCGACGAGCTACTCGCTACCTGGGAAGACTATGTCATAGAACAAGGGCAGTGGCAGGAACATCTACACGACGGTTATCGTGCAAAGGCCGTCGATCTCACAGCCTACTGGCGTCCGACGTTGCGCGGGTTGAAGACCAAGCACTACTACCCATTTGCGAGCAAGGCGCTTCCCGCCGTCGTACTTGGCATCATCGCCCGCGTGGGAAGTGTCAACGGACAGAGAGTGGCGATCATCACAGACCTGGTGCGCTCTGAGCCCGATAACCCCGCTGAAAGTTCTTTGCAGGCTCGCGTAGTACAGCAGACGGCAAAAACATTGGGCGAGGACGAGATACCGGTGTTCGACGCAGGATTCAAGGTCCGCGAGTTACAAACAGCAGACTTTGAGCGCTACCTCGTGCGGTTGGCGGTGAACTTTACCGCTCGTCGGAATGTCCTGCCGCCTTACAAGGGCAAAGGTTGTCGACCCAAGTATGGTAAACTGGTGCGTCCACTGGCTCGCAAGGGGAGAAAGGGAAACCTCATCCCCGCAACGCCTCCCGACCGGGTAGAAACCTGGACGAGAAACGGCATTGAGTTCCGGGCCGAGTTCTGGGACAATTTGGTGTTACCCGATGTCAAAGTGCATCCCGACAATCCAACTTTCACCGTGGTAGCAATCTACGACCCTCGCTTTTTACAACCGTGGCTCTTGGCTTGTCCGCTGCGACTCAACGGCAAAGCGCTCCGCGGATTGTATCGGGATCGTTGGCCCGTCGAACAGGTTCCATTGGCCGGCAAACAGATGCTAGGTGGTGCGCGCCAATTCGTGTTCGCGCCTGAGAGTTGCCAACGGTTACCAGAACTGAACCTGTTGTCAGGCGCAATCGTGACCTACTTGGCCGCTGCGTTGCCCGCGGTTCCGACCGGATTCTGGGACCGCAATCCCAAGCCCACGCCTGGACGGCTGCGCCGGTTGCTGGCGCGGGTGCATTTTCCAAAGTTGTACCTGTTTTCGGAGCGACTTCGAAAAAAGGACTCTGTCTGTGATCATTTACCCAAGGGTATTTTGGGTCATCGACGTACTAGACACACCAATTTCCCTGTGGGCTTTTTTCGACCTTCTAATTGGCAAGTATTCTTGGCGATATCGCCAGTCAGCAAGCCCTCAGATATGGGTTCTGGGCCAAGGTTTTATCGGAAATTGGCCAGATATGGTGGTTCTCAGGTTTTCAAAGCGACCGATGTCCGTATGGAATACTTGCCAGATACTATAGCTCTGGGGAAATCGATGTGTCAACTGTTTAGGGAGAAAAACCATCAATGGAATCACCAACATTTCTAGACATACTACAAGCTCGCCGCGTCATCAGCAACTACCTATCACCAACCCCCCTACACCATTACCCAACCCTGGATCGATTGCTAGAAGCACGCGTCTACGTAAAGCACGAAAACTACCAGCCCATCGGCGTGTTCAAGGTGCGGGGCGGCATCAACCTCGTCTCGCGGCTGACGGACGCCGAACGGGAGCGAGGCGTCATCACCGCATCCACCGGCAACCACGGCCAATCCATCGCCTACGCCGCCCGGCTCTTTGGCGCGCGCGCCGTCATCGTCGCTCCCCAAGGGGCCAACCCGGTCAAGGTGGAGGCGATGGAGAGCCACGGGGCTGAGGTCGTCTTTCACGGTCAGGACTTTGAGGCGGCAAAGAACCACTGCGAACACATGGCGCGGGAGCAAGGGTTGCGCTACATCTCGTCCGGCGACGAGCCGCACCTGATCGCTGGCGTGGGGACCCACACGTTAGAGATCCTGGAGCAGCAGCCGGACGTAGAGATGATTTTCGTGCCGGTTGGCGGCGGAAGCGGCGCGGCCGGCGCTTGCCTGGCGGCGAAAACGATCAACCCCAGCATCCAGGTGATCGGCGTGCAAGCGGCTGCGGCCCCCGCCGCTTACCTGACCTGGAAGAACCGCCAGCACACCGCCGCCCAGATGGAAACCGAGGCCGAAGGATTGGCGACCAGCTCCCCCTTTATGCTGCCCCAGCAGATTTTGTGGCAATACCTGGATGACTTTTTACTGGTGGGAGAGGATGAGATGCGACAGGCAGTGCGGCTGTACCTGGAAAAAGCCAAGACGCTGGCAGAACTCGCGGGGGCGGCCCCGCTAGCGGGCGCACTACAGGCAAAAGAGCGCGTGCGGGGCAAAACCATCGCTCTCATTCTCAGCGGCGGCAATATCTCGCCGGAAAAGCTGCGGCGTTGTTTGTAGCATAGCCACAAAAGGATACGACCTTGAAAGAAGCTGCGAGAATCCTCAGCTATCTGTCGGCATTTCTCAGTCTCTTGACGATGATCCGATCTCCCACAGGGATTATGGGCGGAGTAATGTGGCTACCCAAGCTGTGGGTTGGAGCATGGGCTCCCTTCCTCGCGATAGTGGGTGGTCTGGGTGTGCTGTTTGGTCTAGTATATAGAGACTGGATGGCGGTATGGGCCGGATTGCTGGGTATGGCTTTGGCTGTACGCCATATAGCCAGGGTCGTTGCACAGCATGACAACTTTGCACAAGCCTTTGGCCCGGATTGGGAAGCGCGCATTCGGCTAGATTTACGAGCACGTATGCCTCGGAATCGCTACAGGTTGGTGCAGGCGAAACCGCCGATTGTACCTGGGCAGCGGGACGTGATCCTTGGGACTCGGGCAGAAGAGGGCGAGCTATTGCTGTGCGACATCTGGGAGCCTTCCAATGACGCGCCGCGCACTGGATTGGCGGTTATCTATCTTCATGGCTCTTTATGGGAAGCGCTTGACAAGGATTTCCTCACCCAGCCTTTATTCCGACGCCTGGCCGGCCAAGGGCACGTGATCATGGACGTTGCCTACTCGCTCACGCCCGAGGCCAACCTGTATGACATGATGGGCGACGTGAAGCAGGCCATCGCTTGGATGAAAACACACAGCGCCGAGTATGGAGTGGATCCGAGCCGGATCGTACTGATGGGTCAGTCGGGAGGAGGACACCTGGCGTTGCTGGCAGCTTACACCCCTAATCACCCAGCGTTCCAGCCGGAAGGTATGGAAGCGGATACGTCGGTGCGGGCGGCAGTATCGTTGTACGGAGTGACTGACTTGGTCGCCTTTTTCCACGAATACTGTCGAGCGAATCCCAAGCAGCCGGAATACAGCTCTCAGATCACGGATGACTTGCGACCTCGTGTGTACGACACAACTGCACTCGATAGGTTCCTCACTCGGACCCGGGTCTTTCCCCCCTATCGCCACGGGAATATGCCCGGAGGACCCTTGCTGTTGATCTATCTCCTGGGCGGCACGTTGAACGAGACGCCAGAAACCTACCGTCTTGGCTCGCCTATCACTCACGTTGGGCCTCAATGCCCGCCAACCTTGCAGCTTTTTGGCGATGATGATTTTGCCGTTGATGCATCGCATGGGCGCCGTTTGCACGAGACTCTGTGCCAAGCAGGAGTCACGTCGGCCTATGTCGAATTTCCAGATACCGTGCATGGCTTTGA
>JAAERE010000170.1 GCA_024230675.1 bacterium
CCCAATCCGTTCAACCCGACCACGATTATCCGCTTCTCGCTTCCGCAGGCCGAGGACGTCCAGCTCGAAGTCTTCAACCTCCTCGGTCAGAAGGTCAAGGTGCTCAGGTCCGGACCGCATTCGGCCGGTACCTATACGCTCGAGTGGGATGCGACCAGCGAGTCGGGTCAGAACGTGGCCAGCGGAGTATACTTCTATCGCCTCACGACCGACTCGTTCACCAAGAGTAAGAAGATGGTCCTTTTGCGATAAGGACTTGTGGCTTATATTGAGTGAAACATAGCAGGGGGCCGGTCGTAACATAAGCTGAACCCCACACCCGAGGAAGCAGTATGTACTCGTTCAATAATGTCGGCCGTTTTCTGTCGACGTTGGTCTGTGTGACCCTTCTGGCGCTGTCGGCGCTGGCTGTCCCGCCCACCGAAGAGGCTCTTGAGAAGTGGCGGGCGGAAGGTATTCTTGATCAGAAGATCGCCAGTTGGAGCGATTTCAAGGCGCGCGGAGGTGACAGCCCCGCCCAACACGCCCATCTTCAACGTGAATCATTCCTGGCCGCTACGGCGGTGAGCGATGAGGCCGTTGACACCGTTCACGTTATCGTCATCCTTGTCGATTTTCCGGACTTTCGGTACGATCAGGCCGTGTACAATCCACCGGCCGGTGATCCGATAAACTCCTCGATGGCTGCCGGAACAGACCTTTTCGACTCGCTTCTATTCTCAGTTCGAGGGGTCGATCCGGTTTCTAATCCCACCGGTTCGATGACAGACTATTACCTGGAGAATTCCTACGGTAAGATGCACATTCAGGGCGATGTCTTCGGTTGGTATACTGCGCCCAACAATTACAGTTTTTACGTGGGCTCGTCGGACGGCTTGAACAATGGATCCCAACTGGCAGTGGACGCTGTTGACCTCGCTGAAGCTCACGGAGCCGATTTCTCACTGTACAAAACGCCGGGATCCAACTATTGCGAGGGCGTGATTGTTGTGCACGCCGGGCCGGGGGCCGAGGGCGGTTGGTACGGCATCTGGTCGCACCGCTCGGATCTTGGAGAATCCCGCACATACGACAACACCCTGATAACCGGCTATACTCTCAACCCTGAAGAGAGGTTCGACTACGGTACCTCAAACTTCGTGATGAGCAGTATGGGAGTATTCGGACACGAGTTCGGGCATGTACTGGGCCTGCCGGATTTCTACGATATAAACTACAACCCCGGCTCCAACGGCCTGGGGAGGTTTTCCATGATGGCCGGGGGCAGCCACAACGGCGGCGGCCAACTGCCGGCTCACTTCGACGCCTACAGCAAGTTCCAGCTCGGTTTCGTGGATGTTGTTTTTCTGGATTCCAACCTGGCCAACGCGCCTATACCGCAAGTCGAATCCGAGCCGGTGATATACGGTCTACGGGAGGATCTTGGCGAGTTCGGATCGATGGAGTATTTTCTGGTCGAAAATCGCCAGAGAGTTGGGTTCGATCTGACCCTGCCGGCCGGTGGCCTATGCATATATCACATCGACAACAACATGATCTCCGCCGGAAATACCGTTCCCGGCCACTACTTCGTGGGCCTGGAGCAGGCCGACGGTGAGGACCAGCTTGGATTCCAGATGGGCAACGGGGGCGATGCCGGCGATGTCTGGCCGGGAACTACGGACAACAGGAATTTTCACGACTTCTCCGTCCCCAGTGCCAATACTTTTACAGGACTGTCATCACACTGCGGCGTCTGGAACATAAGTGAACCTGATTCGCTCATGTACGCAGATCTGGAAGTGATGTACACCCGGCCGTGGGTGCAATTGTACGGCGATTCGATCCGGTTCAGCGATGTCGCCTATGGCGACGGCGACGGCATTTTGGAGGCCGGTGAGACGATCGAAATGCGGATGGAAGTTTGGAACCGGATGGCCACGACTTTCCGCCCGATCTGGGGAGCTGTTGCCGACAACGCCGATCTGGAGTTCATAGCGAACAACGTCAAGATTGCCAACCTTGCTCTCACGCCAGCGTACTCGGTCCCCAGCGTGGAACAGGTTGTATTCACGATCCCCAGCGATTTCAGGTCCTCTCTGGTCCATTTCGATGTGACGATTCTGGCTGACAGCAGCCTGAATACGCCGGGCGACCATACCTACGCGTTCGAGTTTGAAATCGATGTACAGCTTGGAGAGACCCAGATTCTGCTGGTTGACGACGACGGCGGGACAGAACAGCAGGCCGGCTACGCGGACATTTTCGGCCGGATGAAACTTCCCTATGACGTTTATGACAAGTCCGTCTCCGGTTCGCCCTCGATATCCGACCTGGCTCCCTATGAGACGGTGTTCTGGATGACCGGCGACAACAGTGCAAAGGGCGGGACCTTCACGTCGGGCGATGTCACCGCGCTACAGACGTTCCTCAACAGCGGCGGAGATCGCAGCCTGGTCATGGCCAGTCTCACGGCGGCCGACCAGCTCAACGCCCTGGACCAGGACTTCTTGAACAACTATCTCCACGCCGAATTGATCGACTTCGAAACAGCGACCTGTTATGAAGGTCTCGCGTCAAGCCCGATTGGAGAAAGTGTTCGATACACGCTGGGCAATGAGCCCGGCCTGACGGGGACGGCCTCTCTTATCGCTCCCGACAACGGGGGAGTGGATGCGTTCGTCCTGACCGATGAATCGGGAGGCACCGAGTACGGCACCTGTGGCGTGACCTACTCCGGAGCTTACCACACCGTGTTCCTGACTTTCCCTATCGAATTTCTGGACAACGATGCTTCCGGGTCCGGATTCGCGCGCGCCGATGATCTGATTCACCGTATGCTGACGTTTTTTGGTCGAGGCCAGACTACCGACGTAGAGGATCGCCCCGACGGCAATCTGTTGCCGGGCGACTTTGCTCTGCATCAGAATTATCCTAACCCGTTCAATCCGACGACAACGATCATTTACCAGATAGGCGGGGGACCTTCGGAACTGACCAACCTGGCGGTCTTCAATCTGCTGGGCCAAAAAGTGACAACGTTGGTCGACAAAGCGCAGGGGCCCGGTACCTACGAGGTTACCTGGGACGGCCGAGACGGTAAGGGAGAGGTTGCTTCCGGGGTCTATTTCTATCGTTTGACTCGCGGCGAAATAAACCAATCCCGTAAAATGATGCTTCTCAAATAAAAACCGATTTCATTTAGACTTTTCGTAAGGCCGCCCTCCGGGAGGGGCGGCCTTTCTTGTTGTTATTTAACGGGTTGCGGCACTAAGTTAATACCCGCCGGAATTCATTCGTTATTGCCTAAAATCGCTTGACATTCTGACCGATATAGGTATTATTGAAAATGAAATTCGATTTCATTTGGCTTATTTGACGATGGTACTTGTGAGATGAGAGAGTTTCTGAAAACCAAAGGCTTCAAAATGACCCCGCAGCGGGAGCTCATTTTCCGGTCCTTTTTCGAGCTGGATCGGCATGTTTCGGTCGATGAACTCTATGATAAGGTTCGCCAGCAGGACAATACGATCGGTTATAGCACGGTCTGGCGCAATCTGAAACTCATCTGCAAGGTAGGCCTGGCCGAGGAAGTGAATCTCGGCGACGGCGTCACGCGCTACGACCGGGTGACACAGGGACCCCACGGTCATCTGTATTGCCTGCAATGCAAGGAGCTGGTTGAATTCGATGTTGAACCGGTATTGGAATTCCTCACGGTTGCGGCCGATGAACACAAGTTTGCACCTGACGGAATAAAGATCGAGATACAAGGTCATTGCGCCAAGTGCCGGAAGGCCAACAAGAAGAAGGCTCGCCCAGTTGATCAACCGGCGGCCAAACGCCTGGCCGAGAAGCGACCTTAGAACCAAACAACGTGCCCTGACACACAGGGTTTTTGGGAGCCGAGATAGATGACATACCTGAACAAATTGACACCCGGACAAACCGCGAGGGTCGTGGGATATAGTGAAGACAACCCCGTAACACGCCGTCTGACGGAATTAGGGCTGATCCCGGGCCGCCAGGTGAAGTACCTTCGCGATGCTCCCCTCAAGGATCCTCTGCAGCTTCAGGTCGGCACCTCCAGTTTGGGCGTTCGCCATTCCGAGGCTTCCCTCATCACCGTTGAACTGGAAAGCTAAGCGACTTCTTTTCGGGCAGCGGACCAATGGGCATCTCAGCAGAACATCAATCCGCCGCACGGCAAACAACGGTAGCCATCTGCGGCAATCCCAACTGTGGTAAGACAACAATTTTCAACGCCCTGACCGGCCTTCGTCAGAAAGTCGGCAATTATCCGGGCGTGACGGTTGAGAAGACTACCGGTACTTTCAGTGTCCCGGACCAGCCGGGGCAGAAGTACACGCTGGTGGATATTCCGGGCTCCTATTCTCTGGCCGCCTTTTCTCCCGATGAATACATCGCCGTGCAGGCACTGTGCGGCAAGCTGGACGGGGATACCTGTCCGGACTTGATTGTCTGCGTCATTGATGCCACCAATCTGGAGCGCGGCCTGTATCTTCTCTTTCAGGTTTTGCAGATCGGGCGCCCCGTGATGGTGGCTCTCAACATGATTGATCTCGCCGAGCGTCGGGGAATCAAGATTGACGCCGAGGGGCTTTCAGGAAAACTGGGTGGCGTGCCCGTTTTGCCTGTGGTGGGCAGCAAGGGCAAAGGTATCGACCGCCTCAAGAGGGCACTGGTCGGTTTTGAGACCCCCTCGACTGATTTCCATCTGGGGCTGTACGACCCGATAACGGAGCAGGCGGTCGAGGAAATGCAGGCCGTCGGAAACAACGGCTCCCGTACACGGGCCGAATATCTGAGAATTTTGTTTGATCTCGAAGGTCCGGCGGAGGCGGCTTATCTTCGCGAAACCGGAGAGGTCGGACGAAGACTGCTCTTGCAGGGTCGCGCACGCATAACCGAGAAGTTAGGTTCGCTGTCGGCCGGCGAGACAGCCGGGCTGACCGGTCGGGCGGCGGAATTGTACAGTGAACTTGTTACGCAGCAGACCTCTGGCAAGCGGGGTCACACCGACAAGATAGACCGTCTCCTTTTGCATACATTCTTCGGTCCGGTCATCCTCGTGTTCGTGATGATCGTGATGTTTCAGTCGATTTTCAGTTGGTCGATGCCGCTTATGGACGGTATCGATGCTGCTTTCGGAGCCCTGGCCGAGGTGGCGGAGAATAGCCTGACCGAGGGGCCGCTCCGGTCTCTGCTGGTCGACGGCGTTATCGGCGGAGTTGGTTCGGTCCTGATCTTCCTGCCCCAAATCATCTTCCTGTTCCTTTTCATCGCACTGTTGGAAGACTCTGGCTACATGCCAAGAGCCGCTTTCCTTGTGGACCGGCTGCTTGGCTGGTGCGGCTTGTCCGGGCGTTCGTTTATTCCTATGCTTTCTTCGTTTGCCTGTGCCATTCCGGGTATTATGGCCACACGGACAATCGATAATCGCAATGTTCGCATGCTGACTATCCTGGTGGCGCCGCTGATGAGCTGTTCGGCGCGCCTTCCGGTATATACGATTATGGTTGCTGCCTTCATCCCGCGTCAGACATACCTGGGCATATTCAACTCTCAGGGATTGATCCTGACGGCGTTATACCTGCTGGGAGTGATGGTCGCGGTGATCGTTTCGTTCGTACTGCACAAAACGGTGTTCAAGAGTCAGCGCGGCTCGTTCATGATGGAGATGCCGTCCTACAACCGTCCCAACCTCCGTTCGGTGTTCATCCGCGTTTACAATCGAGCCCAATCCTTCCTGCTTCGTGCGGGGACGGTGATCCTGGCTATTACGATTATCATCTGGGCCCTGAGCTACTACCCGCGGTCGACGGATATCGCAGACGACTTTGCAGCTCAAGCAGTGGCCGCCCAGCAGCAATACGAAAGCGACGCCGCATCTCTGGAGGCGCTGTTGGAGGGATTCCGTGACCAACCGCAGGCGTTGGCAATAGACCAGATTGGCGCGCAGTTCTCGGGTCTAACCGGTAGGGAAGAGATAGCCACGCTGGCCGAGGATCTGGCGGCCGCCCATCCGGAAAGCCAGTCGCAGATCAACCTGTTGCTGGCGCGGCGGCTTCTGGCGCGGGACCTGGAAGACAACCTGTCCTTGCTCGAGCGACAGGAGGCTGGAGCCTATCTGCGCGATTCATACTTCGGGCGTTTTGGCCGGACCGTTGCCCCGGTGTTTGAGCCTTTGGGCTGGGACTGGAAAATCAGCATGGCCACGCTGGCCTCGTTCCCGGCACGCGAGGTAATAATCGCCACTCTCGGGACAATCTACAATCTGGGCGGAGATGAAGACGAAACTTCAACTTCTCTGATCGCCAAGATGCGCCAGGCCAAATGGGAAGAGGGTCCGAAAGCCGGTCTGCCGGTTTTCACGCCGGCCGTGGCCCTGTCGATCATGGTCTTTTTTGCTCTTTGCGCTCAGTGTGGGGCTACGCTGGTGACGGTGAGGCAGGAGACGGCTCGTACTTCCTACGCTGTCGCTACTTTCTGCTACATGACCGTGCTGGCCTACGTCTCGGCTTTCGTGGTGTACCAGGTTTTTAGCCGGATGGGTACCTGATGGACATCATGTGGCAACAAGTGACAATCGGTCTTGCCCTCGCGGCGGCGGTGGCTTTTCTGGTAATACGCTTCCTGCGACGTCGGAATCGCAAGGCCGGCGGCTGCGCCAACTGTGCCCTGATGAAGCAGTCCAGTCGCTTGCGCTGAACTCAGATTCTCGTCGATTGACTTTTGCTCTCCAGAGCCTATATTCCCGCATCATTCGGTGACATATGATTCAACCAATGCCGATCATGTTCGGGCAGTATTGCCCGCTCGACTCCTACCTGCATCGCATCGATGCCCGGGCCAAGCTGGTGCCGGTGTTACTGGTAATGGTTCTGGGGCTGCTGGCGAAGTCGCTTGTCTTCTATCTGGCGATGATGGGGCTACTCCTGGGGGCTCTTCTCTGGTCGGGGGTGGGGGCCGCCGCCCTGTTTCGCAATTTGAGGCCGATTCTGATATTAGTGGCTATTACGTTCGTATATCACATCCTGTTTAGCGGACGACAGAGCGCGCCCCTCTTTGATCTGTTCGGCTTTGCGATAACGACCGGGGGAGTTACCAAGGCGGCTTTCTTCTCCCTGCGTCTTCTCCTGTTTGTTTCGATGGTCTTTCTTGTGACCCTGACTAATTCACCTTCAGAGTTGGCTGAGGCGGTAACCAGTCTTTTTAGACCGCTGGCGCGAATAGGCCTACCCATTCAGGAACTGGGATTGATTCTATTCATAGCGATCCGATTCATTCCCATCCTCTATGAGGAATTCGTTACCGTGCGCAACGCCCAGACGATAAGGGGAGTGGATTTCACCGGCAGCCTGATGAATCGGATCAGAAAGACCACTTCCGTCCTTGTACCGGTGCTGGTCAGCACCATCGGGCGGGCCGATGAACTGGCCCTGGCGATGGAAGCCCGGGGCTACAAGAGCGGCCGACCCAGGACGTTCTATTCCCGTACACGATTCGACCGCCACGCCTGGTTGTTTCTTACCGGCAGCCTTGTCCTAACCTCAGTCTGCTTCTACTATCTGGGACGATAATGGCCGAGCGCAATATCAAGATCATCGTCGAATACGAAGGCACCGCCTGCGCCGGGTGGCAAATCCAGCAGAATCAGAGTACGGTTCAGGGGAAGCTGGTAGCCGCTATCCAAAAGGTGACCGGGGAGAAGGTGAATCTGCTTGGCGCCGGAAGAACAGACTCCGGCGTACACGCTCTAGCTCAGGTGGCCAATTTCAGGATAGACCACCGGCTCGAACCGGAACGCTATCGGGACGCCATAAACTACTATCTTCCGGCGGATATCAGGGTGAAGGCCTCCGAAGAAGTGCCTCTCTCGTTCCACGCCCGTTTTGACGCTACTTTTCGGCGGTACCGATATCTGGTGTCGAGAGAGAAGTCGGCGATTTATCGCAACCAGCGCTACCATTGTCCGTTTGAATTGGATATGGGCCAACTGCGGGCTGCGGCTGCCGAGGTCGAAGGCGAGCACGACTTCAAGCCCTTCTGCGTAGTTGCCTCGCGGCAGGAGAGCAACATCTGTAGAGTGTTTCGCTCTCGGTGGGTGCAAATGGGGCCGCTGCTGGTCTACGAAGTCCGGGCCAACCGGTTCCTGCATAGCATGGTACGCTCTCTGGTCGGGGCGATGCTGAACCTGGCGGCGGTCGATCCCGACCGGAACAGCCTGAACTTGACTTTGGAGAGCTTTAGGAATATCATACACGCCACAACGGACGAGAGGGTGGCTTTCACCGCACCGGCTCACGGGCTCTATCTTGTGGCTGTGGGCTATCAAGCAAAGGACTCTGCGAATGAAATTCTTCATTGATACGGCAAACCTCGACGAGATCAAACAGGCCGCCGACATGGGCGTGCTTGACGGCGTGACAACCAACCCTTCGCTGGCGGCCAAAGAGAGCGCACCGTACAAAGATCTGCTCAAGGATATCTGCAAAATAGTGCCGGGGCCCGTTTCGGCCGAGGTGCTTGCTACCGATACCAAGGGCATGTTGACCGAGGCCGAAGACCTCGTCAAGATTGCCGACAATATCGTAGTCAAGATCCCGACCACTCTCGAAGGCCTCAGGGCGATCAAGGCGTTGACCGACAAGTCCATCAAGACCAATGCGACGCTGGTGTTTAGCCCGATGCAGGCGCTCTTAGTGGCCAAGGCCGGGGCGACCTATGTTTCGCCTTTTGTCGGAAGGCTCGATGATATTTCGTACGACGGTATGGAGCTGATCGAGGACATCGTAGGGATCTACAACAACTATACATTCGAGACCGAGGTACTGGTGGCCTCCATCAGAAACCCGGTCCACGTGCTTGAAGCCGCCCGACTGGGGGCCGATGTTTGCACAGTTCCCTTGAAGGTCTTTGGCCAGCTGATAAAGCACCCGTTGACCGATATCGGGCTCGATAAATTCCTCTCAGACTACAAAAAAGCCGGGAAGAACTGATGATAGAGCGTTACACTCTGCCCGAGATGGGCACCCTTTGGTCGGAAGAATCCAAGTTTGACAGCTGGCTGAGAGTTGAGACCGAAGCTGCCAAAGCTATGGCCCGCTACAAGATCGTTCCGAAGAAAGCCTACGAGGCGATTCGGAAAAAGGGGAAGTTCGACGTCAATCGTATCAACGAGATTGAGGCCGAAGTCAATCACGACGTAATCGCCTTTCTGACTTCGGTTAGTGAGTTCGTCGGGGAGGAAGCCAAGTATCTTCATTTCGGCATGACCTCCTCCGACGTTCTTGACACCGCCTTGTCACTTCGCCTCAAACAGGCCTCGGCAATCATCGATAAGAAGATAGTCCTGACGCTCAAGCAGATAAAGCGCCTGGCTGAGAAATACCAATATACGCCCTGTCTTGGGCGCACCCACGGTATTGCCGCTGAGCCGACCACGGTAGGTCTCAAATTCGCCGTATGGTACACCGAGCTTGAACGCCGAAGGGAGACGTTCCTTCACGCCGCCAAGAACATGGCCGTCGGGGCCATTTCCGGGGCGGTCGGCAATTACGCTAATCTGGAACCTCGCATAGAGACGGCCGTATGTAAAAGCCTCGGGCTCAAGCCGGCCGCGGTTTCGACCCAGGTAGTTCAGCGCGATCGCCACGCGGACTTCCTCTGTTCTCTGGCGTTGATTGGGTCGTCGCTGGAGAAATTCGCGACTGAGATCAGGAACCTCCAACGCACAGAAATTGGAGAAATGGCCGAGGGTTTCACGAAAGGCCAAAAAGGCTCTTCAGCCATGCCGCACAAAAAGAACCCGATCACCGCCGAGCGCGTGACCGGTATTGCCAGACTGCTGCGCGGCTACGCTGTCTCGGGTTTGGAGAACGTCGCTCTCTGGCACGAGCGGGATATTGCCCACTCGTCGGTCGAGAGGGTGATTCTCCCCGATGCCACGACTATTCTTGATTACGGCCTGCACAAGTTCATTGGCATTCTAAAGGGTTTGGTGGTAAACGAAAAACGCATGCTGGAGAATATCTTTTTCGGCGGCGGCCTCGTGTTTTCGCAGCGCCTGTTGCTCAAACTGGCCGGTCCGCTTGGCTCCAGAGACAGAGCCTACCGAGTGGTGCAGCGCAACGGTCTGGCGGCCAGCGCCGGGAAGGGCCTGTTCCGCGATCTGGTGCTCAAAGACCCCGATATCACCGCTCATCTCAGCCAGTCAGAGATCGACAGCTGCTTCGACCTGCGCTTTTACACCAAACACGTCGATAAGATATTTACAAGGGTGTTTGGAAAATGATAGCGCGCGAAGGCTGGACGTTCATAATTGTTGGAGTTGTACTCACGGTCCTATTGATCTGGGCGGCGACTCGCTGGGATCACTGGCCGACCTTCGCCCTGAGTCTCTTGTTGGGGATTCTCACCATCTTCACGGCCTTTTTCTTCCGCGATCCCGGGCGGGAGATACCGTTGATTGCCAACGGGCTGGTGGCCCCGGCCGACGGTAAGATCGTAGCCATTGACACGCTCGATACCCATCCGCACGTAGGCGGCCCAACCCTGAAAGTGTCAATTTTCCTCTCCGTATTCGACGTTCACATCAACAGGGTGCCGATCGGGGGTACTATCGACTATGTGAAATACAGCCCCGGCAAGTTCCTGGCAGCCTTCAACGACAAAGCTTCGTTGCTGAACGAACAGACCGAAATTGGCATGACGACCGAAGCCGGCCACAAGGTCGTTTTCAAGCAGATAGCCGGACTGATTGCTCGTCGGATTGTTTGCACGCTGAAGGAGAAAGACAAGGTAGCGACCGGCGACCGCTGCGGCATGATACGTTTTGGCTCCCGCACCGATCTCCTTGTCCCGGTCGATAGCCGCCTGAACGTCGGTCTCGGCGACCGCGTCAAAGGCGGCACGACGGTGATGGGATACCTCATCGGGCCGGCGGGCGGTACCGATGAATCGTCTAAGGAAGAGACAGGTGATGCGCGATTATAGAGGCATTTTCCCCGGCACGTTCACCATGGGGAACGTGGTCTGCGGTTTTCTTTCTATCCTTTCCTCGATTGAAGGGGAGATCATGGCGGCCTGCTGGTTTATCATACTGGCCGGTTTCCTGGATGCGCTGGACGGCCGGGTGGCCCGGCTGAGCAAAACGACCTCGCAGTTCGGGGTTGAGTTGGATTCTCTGGCGGACTTTCTCTCTTTTGGTGTAGCCCCGGCCGTCATCGTTTACCAGATCAAGTTAAGCTCGCTCGGCAAATGGGGCTGGATTATCTCAGTAGTATTCATCATGGCTGCGGCCTATCGTCTGGCCCGATACAATCTCATGGCCGACGAGGAAGAGAAAGCGGATTTTGTGGGGTTGCCGGTCCCGGCGGCCGCCTTTGGACTGGTCACTTTTGTCATTTTCTCCTACAACCTCTGGGGGCAGCTCCAGTACGACGAGTGGCTGGTTTCCATGGTAATCGCCTTTGCTTTTCTCATGGTCTCCCAGGTGCAGTACGACAGCATTCCCGAGACCTTTGCCAGCCGTTTTGACAAGATGAAGCTGGCCGCGCTGATCGTCGCCGTTGTGGCGCTTCTGATACGACCCAGACTTTTATTGTTTCCGGTAATTGCTTGCTATATATTGTTCGGACTAGTGCGCGAGGCGTACCGGCTGTTTTATCTCGGCATGGGGAAAGTGACCGGACGGCCTTACGGAAGGCGAAAAGACGACAAAGGAAACATAGATGGCTGACAACAAAAAGGCCGTTGTTCACGTCCGGTTGAAGGACGGAGTTCTCGACCCGCAGGGCGTGACAATTCAGAAAGCGCTTGTTCAGATGGGCTACGATGACATCCTGGCCGTGCGCTCGGGACGGTTTTTTGAGATGGAGATCAAGGCCGACGCGGCCGACATCGACCGAAAAATCGACGAAGTCTGCTCCAGGCTCTTGGCTAACCCGGTCATCGAGGAATTCCAGGTGGAGACTCCGAATTGAAGTTTGGTGTAGTTACATTTCCCGGCTCCAATTGCGATTACGACGCCTACGCGGCGGTTCGTCATATTCTGGGCGAGGAAGTTGAATTCCTCTGGCACAAGTCTTCGGACCTGAAGAACTGCGATCTGGTTATCCTCCCCGGCGGCTTCTCCTACGGAGACTATCTTCGCGCCGGCGCCATTGCCCGTTTTTCCCCGATAATGCAAGAAGTGATCGATTTCGCCCGTTCCGGCGGACTCGTAATCGGCATATGCAACGGTTTCCAGGTTCTCACCGAGGCCGGCTTGTTACCCGGCGCCCTGATCCGTAATTCGCATCTTCGCTTCAGCTGCAAACAGGTTTACTTGCGGGTCGAAAACACCGAGTCGCCCTTCACTTCCGGATGCAGCCGGGGCGAGATTCTCCAAATCCCGATAGCTCACGGTGAGGGCAATTTCTATCACTTCGACGGTGATATCAAGAAGCTGGAGGAGGCCGGAAGAGTGGCCTTCCGTTATGTGGACGCTTCCGGCCAAGTGACGCCCGAGGCCAACCCCAACGGTTCCCGCGAGAACATAGCCGGTATAATCAACGCCGAAGGGAACGTGCTGGGCATGATGCCGCACCCCGAGCGAGCGGTCGAGGAGATCCTGGGATCTTCCGACGGTTTGAGAGTCTTTGAATCGGTGCGCGACGCCTGCGTTGCCTCGCGACTGGTGGGGGACAATTGAAGCGCAGAGAGCTGACATTCCTGATAACGGCCCTGATTCTGGGCGCGGTGCTCGGCGGTCTGGTCGGCGATATTATCGGCACTTTCCTCCCGGCCGGGGCCGCAAAAACAGTCTTCACGAAGTCGGTCGAGATCGGGTTCAGCCCGGCCCAGATCGACATTTATGCTGTCTCTTTCACCTTGGGACTGAAATTCAAGATCAACTTTATGTCGGTCTTGGTTGTTCTACTGGTGATTGTCTATTTCCGTTGGTGGTACTTGTAGAGGATTCGCTCCTCAGGAGGTATAGATTATGTTCGGATTGGGACCGTGGGAATTGTTGCTGATTTTCCTGGCGGTACTTTTGCTTTTTGGCGCCAAACGGCTCCCGGAGATTGCCCAGGGTCTGGGCAAGGGAATCCGGGAATTCAAAAAGTCCGTCAAAGATACAAGCGATGAGATCAAAGGTTCGCTGGACACCGACGACGCGTCTTCCAAAGACAAGTCCGGCAAATCCGACGATACCGGCACAAAGTAACAGCAGGTCGGGATGGGGAGATCATGGCTATCAGTTTTGAAAAAAAAGACGTCGAGAAGATCGGCAGGGTTCTCGGCGCCGAAAAGATCACTTTCGAAAAAGATCACCATCGTCTGAGGATCTCCAACCAGGAAGAAAAACGAATCCTGGTTCTGGAGATATATCCGCAGGTCGATCTGGGCAAGACGCGAGGTATGCTGGTGGTTGTCTACACCGGCAACTCCCACCTCCAACTGCACAATTGTACCGGCTATGTCGTCTCGGAGGAATTGGGCGAAGTAACGTTTGTCATGGAGACGCCGCGACAGCTCTCCGGCCTCGTGGTGGAACGCGGAGCTTCGTGTTCTCTCTACGCCGGACTTAATCGTGACTTGATTTCGTCTGATTTCACGCGGTTGGGTGTTGAGGTCATGCTTTCAGGTGTGGCGTTGTCGCTGGCCGAGGAGGTTCTGGGGTCCGAGGAGCACAACGACGAAGAGTAGGCGGTTCAGCCGCAGTTTCGATTTTCAGACCGAATAGAAGAACGGCCGAGCCTTGTGGCTCGGCCGTTTTCTGTTTAGTGTGCTCCAGACGCCTCAGTGGGCGAAAGATTCCACAAAATCCTTTAGATCGGCCGTGACTTCCGAAGCTTTCTGATAACGTTCGTTCGGGGACTTCTTGAGCGCCCGGCCAATGATGTGATCAAACAGCAGCGGTACTTGCGGCCTTACGGTGGAAGGCTTATCGGGCTCATGGTTGAGAATGCTGTACATCAGCGAAGTCAGATTCTCGCCCTTGAACGGACGACGGCCCAGCAGCATCTCATACATCACTACGCCGAGCGAGAAGAGGTCGGCCCGGCGGTCGATCTCGAGTCCCTTGAGCTGTTCGGGGGAGATATAGTTGGGTGTCCCCATTGCGATGCCGGTCTTGGTCATCGAATTGGAGTCCACCCGGGCGATGCCGAAATCCATGACCTTGATGCGATAATCGTTAAGAACCATTATGTTGGCCGGCTTGATGTCGCGATGTACGATCCCCAGGTCGTGGGCGTATTCGAGAGCGCTGCATATCTGCGAAATGATCTGGGCGATAATGCGATAATTGAAGCGCACTTTCTTTTTGATCAGATCTTCGAGCGGCTGACCTTCGAGACATTCCATCGCGATGTACTGGAGCTTGCCTTCGGAGCCGACGTCGTAGATTGTCACGATATTGGGATGCGACATCTTGCCAGCGGCCTGGGCCTCGCGGTGGAGGCGCTCTCTGAGCTCAGCCAGTTCTTCGGGGTCGCTTACGAAATCCAGGCGAATAGTCTTGAGAGCCACCGGCCGGTTGATAGCCGGGTCGATGCCCTTATAAACCGTGCCCATAGCGCCTTTGCCCAGAATACCGGTCACCTGGTAGCGGCCGAGATTGGTCAGATCGCCGGCATCCTGCATCATCTTTAGTTCCTGACTCGAATCACTCTCTTCGCCGGCTATCAGGACAGCGTCGCTGTCGGTGACGGATTTGACCGGCTTTTCGGGCTGGAGTTCATCGGACGACTGGCGTGATTCCGGTCGAATCGGTTCGGGGACGTCGCCCGTCGATGAGGACGGGGTTTCTTTCGCTATATCATCATCGGCTTTATCGAGATTGACGGTCTGGTGGTCCATAGCCGAGACTTCGGTAGTCTCGTCAACTCGGCTGGAGATGGCTTCGGTCTTTATATTTGTGGCATCGGCGGCGGAAGCTTTGATCTCGCGCACCGGGACCTCTGCCTCAGGTTGGGACTGAGCCTTGGCCTGTTTGGCCGCGACCTTCGGCTTTTTTATCTCTGGCTCCTTGCCCGTCAGGACCTGCCAGTCCAGCATAGGCGAGGCAATCATGAACAGGAGCATTTCCAGAGCAAAATAGACGGACGGTACAATCATGCGATATGAGTAGGCCAGCAAGTAATTCACGTTGGCCAGGAGAATGAGGCCACCCACCAGGATCACCATCCGATACATCAAGCTCACGCGTGGAAGGATGAAGGCAAAAAAACCGCCCAACACAAACAGGATCAGCAGGTTAATCATGGCCAGGTCGGTTCTGACGGCAACCATGTTGTCGTTGATGATGTTCTCGATAACCGACGCCTTCACCGACAGGGGAGTGGCTTCATCGTCGACCGGCGTGTGGTAAATCTGATCCGAGAGACGTTTGTCGAGCCCTATCAGGACGACCTTACCTTTGAGCAGTGAAAGATCGAATTCCGGAGAAAGCACCTCAGCGGCACTGTAGCGTTTGAAGCTGGTTTCTTTGTAATGGCTGACGAAGTACTCGCCGTGCTCGTTTATCGGTATCGTGGCCTTTTTACCCAGGCGAACTTCCTTGCCCTCAATGGCTTCGATTTCGGAAGTCGAAACGCCGCTGTATACAGCCGCCGCAAGGAGGCTCATCGAGGGGTAGTAATAGCCTTCGTAGTTCATCACCAGGGGCTCATGTCTCAACACGCGATCATTGTCGGGCCGTCGGTACTCGAATCCGAGGTACGGTTTGCTTCGCAGCAGTTTGTCGGCCGGGGCGAAAACCTTACGCACCAGGAGGCTGGAGCTCTCATCCATCAGGCCCAGCGGATTGTCAACCGTCATGGAGTTGTTGAACAGGAAGTCCGGATTGTTGGTCTTCCCGCTTCGGAAGGCGGCGAGCGCAATATCGTAGCTGAGCACGGCTTGGTCTATCCAGGTCAGCTGCTCCGCCAGAACATCGGTATGCCCTGCCGAATCCTGGGCAACGTTTTCGGATAAGTCGATATCCAGGACCACCGCTCCGGCTTCGGCCGTGGCTACGGCCGCCGTCAAGTCGGCGATCAGATCGTGTCCCCAGGGCCATTCACCGTATTCATCCTGAGACTGATTGTCGATTTTAACGAGAACCACGTTGGGACGCGTCCCATCCGCCGCCGTAGACCGGCACAACAGGTCGTCGAGCGAGCGCTGCAGGCTGATCATCGGGCCAAAATCGTTCACATACAGGATGACCACCAGGATTGCAATCAGCAGGTAAAGTATGTAGGGTGAGTACTTGTTCATGCGAGTTTCCCTCTATCGTCCTACCGAAAGACGCTCTATCAACATGGTGGGCAGCTCGGCCAGAGTCATTTTAGTCTGAGCCGCTTTGAGGTCATATGTTACGCGATGATAGGTCACCGCTGCCTCGCTACTGTCATAGATCACGTAGCAGGCCCTGGGATCGTTGTCTCGAGGTTGTCCTACGGAACCGACGTTAACCAGGTAGCGGCTTTCCTCGTCGGGATCAAAAGAGTGGCCGGCCTTACAGCGGATATTGCCATCGGTCGACTGACTGAATATCATCGGCAGGTGAGTATGACCGAAGAACGTTAGTTTTTGTTCGGCCTTCTCAAAACCTGCCTGGGCTTCATGTTCCGAGAGTATGTAGTGCCATTTGTCAGGTTCATATGGAGAGGCATGGACCAGGCAGGCATCCTCGCACCGAGCCTCCAGATCGTACTCGGAGACTATCGATATCTCACGGTCCGTCAGCTGTTTTTTGGTCCAGTCCATCGAGTGCCTGGCATACTGGTTGAGCGTGTCCATAGACAACAGGCCCAGGACGCCGAACTCGTGATTGCCCATGAGCTTGATGTCGCAGGTCCTCTCGACTATCTCAAGACAGGCTATCGGGTCGGAGCCGTAGCCCACGACGTCACCCAGGCAAACGATCTTATCAGCCTTCTGAGCGTCCAGGTCAGCCAGAACCGCCTCCAGAGCTTCCAGATTGGAATGGATGTCCGATATCAGGGCTAATCTCATGCGTTGCTGCCCTCAACAAATTTGAAGGTTGTTTTGCCTACGGATAACAGGTCGCCGTTCTTCAGGACGCAGCGGTCGGCGGCTTCGCCGTTGATCCTGGTCTTGCCGCTTTTGCCAAGGTTGACGAAATAGTACCCTTCGTTTTCCTTGACGATCTTGGCCTGAATTCCCGAGAGCAAAAATCCCTTGGCTTTGACGTGGACGAACTTGGCCTTGCCTATCGTAGTGACCTCACGGTCCAGACGATATTCGGCAAACTCCGCATTTTCCTCGCCAACCAGCACCGAGCCGCCGTATTTGGCTACGATCTGTCGCTCGACGCGGTCGTTCTCAAGAAGCTTCTTTTGCTTTTTGGTGTTCAGGACCATGGTGCCGTCCATCCCCGCCATGTCGTCGTCGCCGCCGGTCGTCTCAGTGTGATAGACCAGAGCGTACTTGCCGATCGTCACGGTGTCTTCGTTGCGCAGCACCTCTTCGCTGATTTTACGATTGTTGACAAACGTTCCGTTGAGCGATTCGTTGTCGATTATCACTGCGGCGTTGTTGTTGAATTCGATCATGGCGTGTTTGCGCGACACGGCCCGGTTTTCCAGGACAATATCGTTTTCGTTGGTCCGGCCGATGCTAATGCGCTTCTTCTCCGTGACCACTCTTTCGATTACTTTGTCCTCAAATTTGACAATAATCTCGGCCATCTCCGAATCCTTTCGATATTTAGACTACAAATACTTTCGTGTTCACCGCCGTCTCCGGGTAGAGAAACAGGATGTTGCCTGTTGGGTTTGGCGCTAGTGCGTACAATCTCGGCTTGTGTTTATTGTCGGCAACCCGGAGGGAAAACTAAACCGGTTGCTGGCAGTCAGATCGCCGGATTCCCCGGTCTCTGGACGTCTCTCCCGGAAAGGGCCGTCCGGCGTCCTGATCGGGGCTCAATTTGTGGTTGCCTGAGGTCCGACGGCCGCCTATATTGGCCTGCAAATCGCTGTAATTCAGAAGGTGAATAGATGAAAACTCTGGTTATTGCCCTGCAGAAGAACGATCAACCGATCTCCGCAACTTTCGAATTAATCTCGGCGGCGCAGTCGCTGGGTGGTGATGTCTGCACGGCCGTGCTCGCGGCCGATGCCGAAGCTCTCGCTGGAACGCTGGTTTCACGCGGCAGCGGGACCACTCTGACGGTCTCCAATCCGGCCCTCCAGTACTTTAACGACGAGGTCTATGCCAAAGTTATAGCAGAACTTATCAAGAAACACTCTCCGGATTTGATCCTGGCCCCGGCCACCTTTTACGGTAAGGCCCTTTTCGGCCGTTTGGCCGGAATGACCGGCGGCGCCATGACTTCCGAAGCCACCGGTCTGGCTCTCGAAGGTGATAGCATTGTGGTCACCAGGCCCTGCTACGGCGGTTCGGTGGTCGCTCGGGTTTCCGCCAAGGCTGGAGGTCCGTACTTTGTGACCGTACGGCCCAAGATCTTCCCTGAGGCCAAAGAAGGCTCCGGCGAACTAGTCGCCGAGACAGTCGACGCTGCCTGTTTCGAGTCCGGCGCTGTCGTCAAAGAAGTCAAGTCAGAGTCAGGTGGGACGATAAACCTGTCCGAGGCCGATGTTATCGTGGCCGCCGGACGCGGTATCCGGGGCGAGGAAAACGTTGCCATGATAAATGAACTGGCAGGTTCCCTCAACGCCGCTTTTGGTGCCTCCAGGGCTATTGTCGACGCCGGTTGGACCGAATACAAGTTCCAGGTAGGGCAGACCGGTCGGACGGTCAACCCCAAGCTGTACGTGGCGGTTGGCATATCCGGCGCTATCCAGCATCTGGTGGGAATGAGGTCATCGCAGTACATCGTCGCGGTCAACAAGGACAAAGACGCCCCGATCTTCAACATTGCCAACTACGGCATTGTGGGAGATCTCTTTGAGGTGGTCCCAGCGCTTACCGCCAAGTTCAAGGCCGAACTGGCCTGATCCGATTCTATCCCCAGAAATAGCCAAGCCCGCTGTCGTTAGACAGCGGGCTTTCTCATGTTCGTAATTTGACCTGTCGAGCGTGCTATGGCAATGGCAGTATTTCGACCGTATCTATGATCTGTATCTCACTGCAGCCATTGCTGAGTGTGAGCGTGATCTCATACGTACTGTCCAGGACGTAATCGTGCTCCGAGAGAGAGCCGGTGCCGTCGGGAACGCTGTATCCGAAGTCCCAGTTCCAGTGGAGTACGCCCGGAGTGGAGTCATGGAATATTACCTTGGCGATGGTGTCCGTGCCGACGACTTCAAGTATGGCTGGGTTTGGCGAAATCGAATACGCTACGGTTGCCGGATCGAGCGGGGTAGACAGGACTACGAGATTGCTCTTAGCAAGAGTATTGGCTCCGCAACTGCCAGAAACCTCCAGCGAGACCGAGTAAATGCCGGGGGTTTCGTAGACGTGGACCGGGTGCTGCTCGGTCGAGGTAGAGTCGTCACCAAAGTCCCACTGCCAGGACGTTATGTCGCCGATCGAGGAATCTGAAAAGGCGACGGCAAAATCCTGAAAACCGGTGTAGCAACCGGTGTCAGGGCTGAGGGAAACAAAGCTGGCTATGGCCGAATCCGAAACCAGGATCATGTCAACAATCGAGTCGGTTGACGAACCGCCGGTGGAGCCAACGGTCAGTTTGACCGTGTAGAGCCCGTTAACGTCGTACTCGTGCAATGGGTCTTGCTCGTACGACTTAGTGTTGTCGCCGAAATCCCATTCCCAGTCGGTCAGTGCGATTTCGGTGGCGTCGAAAGTACTCGAATCGTAGAACTGAACCGTGAACGGATTGCACCCTGCAAGGGGCTGTTCGGTGTGGATGACTACCGTGGGGCAGGCGGTGATGTTTATCATATCGGTCTTGGTGAGCGTCTTCCCCCCGCAGTTGGCGTGGTCGACCGTCAGCGTTACCGTGTACAAACCGATTGTATCGTACACATGCGTGGGCGTGGAATCGAGAGTGTTATCGACGATGCCGTCACCGTCGAAATCCCAGGACCAGGACGTGACTCCGCCGTATTGAAGTGGCTGGAAGGTTACCGCGCTGCCAAGACAAGCTTGATTGGTGTCGGAGACGAAGTCTGTGAAGGCCGTCCCGGCGATGATGTACCGCTTCTTCTCCTCCGTGTCCTCACCCTCCGTAGGCTCATGTTCTACCTTTAGGATAACGTTGTAGACCCCGTCGCTGTCGTATTCGTGCACCGGGTTAGTGTCACTGGAGGAATCGCCGTCGCCAAAGTACCACTTCCAGCTTGAAATGGGACCGATCGACTGGTCCAGGAACTGTACTTCGAAGGGAACGCAGGCTGAATCCTTGCCGTCGCCGCCGATACTGAAGTCCGCTTCGGGGTGTCCGGCAATGATCTTCTCGTTGACCTCGGTTATCAGCTCGTCGCAACCGGGTACGATCAGGGCCAGCAGACCCACGGCAGCAATAATTCCGGCAATGACTTTGGTTCTGATCATTTATTCCAATCCAAGTGCTATTGGTGACAGGTGGTACACGCTTATACATATACGCCCGCCGGGCGTTGCTGTCAAACTCTAAAATCCGGCAGGTCTCGGAGAAAACGGCTTTGCAGCAAACCGTGGAACCCTTGTGTGACACAGGTTTATAAAGGCTGATATTTTGTAACCGACCGGTCCAAAAACATTGCCTCCGCAGGCTTATTTGGTTATGTTCCGACGCAACATCGAAACGTCGTCCGGCAGGTCTGTCGCTCCGCCGGATATCAAGGCTGAACTGAATTTGATGCCCGAATCGCACAAGAATGCCGCTCAATACCAACCCGATTACGGGTCTTTTTTTATATGAGGTGAAGGGTGAAATACTGGCACAAGCTGCTTTTTCTGCTATGTCTGGCGCCGACCCTGGCGTCGTCTCAGGTAGCCAAAACTTACGAGATTGAACCCAGCGCGACCACTGGGATTGCCAGCGGAACTGCCGTTGATGTGATCGAGCACCGCTTGGACTCCAAGTATGTCTGGCTCGCCACCGGCAAAGGCTTGAACTTCTCTTTTGATGGCGGCGAGCACTGGTTTGTCGTGAACAGCACCAACGGTCTGCCCAGCGACAATCTATCAGCCGTTTTCTCGGCCGGTCCGCGAATCTGGGTGGCCTCGAATCACAACGAGTTTATCGAAAGCGAGCTGAGAACGCTTTCGGACGGAGTTACTTACTCCGACGATTACGGAGATACCTGGACCCGGATCAATTTTGGCTCCGACGGTCTGGACATACCCTTCGTATGGGGCGGGGACAGGACGATTTACGATATCACCGGTCACTTCGATGAGGATTTCTTCGGGCAGCGCACTTCCGGCCGGGATGCCGAATGGCTTTTCTTCACGGCCTTCGCCGGAGGCTTCCTGGCCTCACAGGACGGCGGCCTGAGCTGGCGCAGAATCTTTCCGTCGCAATCAGACTCTATCCAGTTTAATCTGGATGGAGAAGCCCCCTCAGAGCGCAACCGCTATTTTTCTTGTGTAAGCGATACTTCACATACCGATTCGCTGATTGTCTGGGCCGGAACGGCCGGCGGGGTTTTTCAGTACATGTTTGCACCGCCAAGCGAAAAACTCTTCTCCCGCAGCTTCTACGACGTCGCTTTTTGTGACACTTGCTCGGCCGAGGGAACCGGCGTCGTTTTCTTTGGCGGCGGCGGCGGAGTCTCAACAGGCCGCACCACCGGGGGGCCTTACACGACGTCCTTCGCGACCGATGGGCTGCCCGGCCAGAGAGTGTCCGCCCTCACCAGCCTTGGCGAGTACCTGGTAGTCGGGACTATCGATACCGCTACGACCGCCTCGACCGGCCTGGCTCTATCCACGGACCTGGGGAACAGCTTCACACCGGTCACGCTTCCGGAGGTCGTAGGTCTTGGCCGCGATATACGGGAATTCGCGCGGGTCGATGACCGCCTTTACATGGCGGCCACCGAGGCGGGGCTGTTCGTCTCGAGCGATTCAGGTCGAAGCTGGGATCACATCTCACTGGACACAATCGTCGGCGGTTCTCTGACCAACCACGTCAACGCTGTTTCGGTCGTGGAAGACTCGCTGCTGGTTGGTACTGACTCGGGATTTGTCGCCCTGCAGTTGGACGTATCCGGCAACGTGCTCGACTTCAATCATACGACGTTCACTGAGGACGATACCAGTTCTTCCAGGGTAGTTAAGGTCAAAGCTCAGCCTTTCCTGCACGACACGACGGGAGTGGTGGATTCGACGGCGATCTGGACAATTAACATCCCGGTCACCGGCTCCGGCACCAGTTTCATCGGACGTCGCACCAACTCCGGAGTTTGGAGCCATTATCAGGTAGGCATAACCAACTATGATATAAACATCATCCACGACACTGCGTTTGCCATGGGCGAAAGCAGCGTTGGATTCACGGCCCGGGGCACCGATCCGGTAACCCGCTTTCCCATCCGCCAGTACGTGGGTGATCAGGTCGTGGTGGAGACTTTTTCCAGCGATACTGTGACCTCAATGGCCGTCAAAGGTGATACCGTAATCTTCACCTCCTTGAACGGTTTGGCTATTTCCAACGATCGAGGGCTTACCTACACGATTGTTCGCCCCAATACCGACAGTCTCAAGGCCGATCTGGTAATCGGCCATAACTACCTCGGCAGCGGCGGCGGCGTCCCCGGCGATTTCATCCCGGCCCTCGGCGTTCAGTATATGGAGAGCGGACCGGCCCGCATATGGGTATCCGGAAGGCCCGTCGATGGGGCGGGATTCAACGGGGTGGGCTATGGTGAATATCAGCCTGTGATAGACACCCTCGGCGATACGACCGGTTTTGACGTCGTTTGGAACGCGGTTCTCGACGACGATTACGCCTGGAATTTCGAGTTCCTGGGCGAAGATTCCGTCTTCCTGGCAACTAACGAGGGGCTCTTATTCAACGACGGAGCCCTTGACAGCCTGAACACCGTGTGGGACACGATCCACCTGATAGACGAAGTTAACAACGAGGAACTGGTCGAACCCCTGACCGCTGTTTTCGGCGTCGGCGCGATTGACTCACTCTTGTGGGTCGGCAGCAACGACGGTATCGTCGCGATCAGACTTGATGATTTCGGGCGCAAGCAGCTCTATATGCGGGTTGATTCCAACGCCGCGGCTGACGAAGTATATGCCTTCCCAGTACCTTTTCGGCCCGGTCTTGAACAGGAGCTCGATTTTCATTTTGTCGTTGAGCAGGCTGGAAGCGTCACGCTGGAGATTTACGACTTTGCCATGAACCTGGTGGCTCGCCCGATCGACAACGTATTCTATGAGGCCGGCATATATCCCGACGGTTCAAGTCAGGGCCGGACCTGGGACGGCCGCAACGGAAAGGGCGACCTGGTGGCGGTTGGTGTCTACTATTTCAAAGTTGAATTCGACTCGGGTGAAGCCCGCTGGGCAAAACTCGCGGTCATGCCGTAAGAGGAGAACGCGATGTCTAAGCTGATTATACCTTTTATTTTGCTCGTGGCTGTGTTCTCTTCGCCGGCTTCGTCCCAGGCCGAGGAGGCCGAAGGCGGTTACGCCGGAGCCTTCCTCCAGGTGCCGGTAGGCGCCAGGCCCACAGCGATGGGAGGGGCTTATCGGGCTATTGCCAGCGATGGCGCCGGGCCGCTTTTTAACCCGGCCGGTGCCTCTGGCCTGAAGCGGCCTCTTTTGGGATCGTCCTACCGTGTGCTGAAGCTGGACCGCAAGCTGGGATACTTGACAGCCCTGTTTCCAATAAAAAATCAGGCTGTATTGGGTGCGCAATGGCTGTACGCCGGTTCCGGTTCGGTCGAGGCCCGCGATACCGACGGGTATCTTCAGGGTCACGATATCAGCCAGAACAGCCACCAGTTTACGATTCTGTTTGCGAAGAAATTCGAGCGCTGGATCGGTTTCGGCGCTAACATGAGCTACCTGCAATCTCATCTGTCTGACATCTCCGCCAACTCGGTCGGATTCGATTTCGGCGTTATGATTTACGTCGAACAGCTCCTCAACCGGGAGAAGCGAGATAAGCTGCCGGTGCGCGATATCCAGATAGGCATAACCGTCCAGGATGTCGCCAAGAAGTTCCGCTGGAACAGCGAAGAATACGTTCTGGCACACACTACCGGGGGGCTGGCTACTGAGCAGGAAGATGATGTCCCGGTCGAGTTTGGTCTGGGTGTCTCCGGCCGCTTGTTGGACCGCAGACTGCTGCTGACAAGTGATTTTGTGAGGAACTCCAAACAGGGCCCCCGTATTCATGCCGGTGCCGAGTTCTATGTTATGCCCGTTTTTGCCCTCCGAACTGGATTCTCCGACGGGCGGTTCACGGCCGGCACGGGATATCTGTTCAAGATAAGCAAGCGCCAACTGGTGATTGACTACGCCTTCACCACCGACAAGGCGGATGAAGGATCCGAACACATCTTCTCGTTCGATCTGCTGTTCTGAGGAGGTAGCAGACTATGTGGAAATACACTTCGTTCTTATTGGTGGCCTTTTGCCTGATCGCCTCTGCATCGCCGATGGCGCAGGACGGTCTCGCTCTGATGAAGGTGGAAGTTGGTGCCCGGGCTTCGGGTATGGGAGGCGCTTTCGTTTCGGTTGCGGCCGATCCCAACTCGTCGGCGTATAATCCGGCCGGTGCTGCGAATACAAAGCAATTCGCGGCCTCCCTGGGGCATAACACCTACTGGAGCGATATACGAATCGAGACCGCCTATCTCGCCTCCAACTTCACAAATCGCTCCTGGATTCACGGCGGTATACGCTATGCAGCCGTCAGCGATCTCGAAAGCCGTGTGGGGCCCTCGAGCCAGCCCGACGGGCTCTTCGATGCCCACGACGTCTCCTTTAAGGGCGGTCTTGCATACCGATTGACCAGCAAGCTGACCGCCGGCGTTGCGTTCGGATGGTTCATAGAAAAGATCGATCTGTATCGGGGCTCGGCTTTCAACGCCGATCTTGGATTGCTCTATGAAGTCAATCCGAACATCAACGTAGGTGCCTCTGTGGTCAACCTCGGGCCGGACTTTTCTTTGTCTACAGCCGGACGGCCGGGGACCGAAGACATCTCTCTGCCGACTACGTATCGCCTCGGGGGCTCCTATCGGTACGACAACTATCTGGGTGCGCTCGACCTTGTGATAATCGACGACGAGCTGCACGCACACCTGGGGGCCGAGGGCTGGCTTCAAGAATTCGTGGCTCTTCGCTCGGGCTACATGGTTAATTACGACAGCAAGAATTTCACCGCCGGAGCTTCGTTCGTCCGGCGCAACTTTACAGTAGAGTATGCGTTTGTGCCTTATGGCAACAACCTGGGGACAACGCATCTGTTTAACCTGACCGTCACGCTTTAGACAGCCTGAGGCGTGACAAGTTTGAGGAGTGTAGGGAATGGCGAAGTACAAGATTGCCTGGCTGCCGGGTGACGGCGTCGGCAACGACGTTATGGACGCAGCCAAGATTGTCCTGGACAAGTTTGCGCTCGACGCCGAGTATACGCACGGCGACATCGGCTGGGAATTCTGGAAAACCGAAGCCGACCCGCTGCCGCCCCGGACGATCGATCTGCTGAACAACAGCGACTGTGCCCTGTTTGGAGCGATTACTTCGCTGCCCAAAGAGGAGTGCGAAAACCAACTGGTGCCGGAGCTCAAAGGCAAGGGGCATGTATATGCCTCGCCGATCGTCCGCCTGCGCCAGGAATTCAATCTGCGGACCAACCTTCGGCCGTGTCGGGCTTACGATGGAAACCCGCTCAACTACAAAGACGGTATCGATATCGTCGTCTTCCGTGAGAACACCGAAGACCTCTATTCCGGCGTGGAATTCCATCCGGTACCGGACGAAGTTCGCGAAGTTCTCAAAAAGCACAACAAGAAGATGGGGCGCTTTGACAGCACCGCTGCCGATGACATGGCGATGTCCCTGCGCATCAATACGCGCAAGGCCTGCACCAACATCATCACCGACGCGTTTGAACTGGCCAAAAAGCAGGGTCGCAAGAGCGTGACGGTGGTCGAGAAGCCGAACGTGATTCGGGAAACCTCGGGCTTGATGGTTCGTACCGCTCGCGAAGTTGCCAAGAAATATCCCAGCATTGAGCTGTGGGAGACGAACATCGACGCCATGTGCATGTGGCTGATCAAGAACCCGATGGATTATTCGGTGCTCGTGACGTCGAACATGTTCGGTGATATCGTCTCTGACCTCTGTGCGCAGTTGGTCGGCGGCCTGGGCTTTGCGGCTTCGGGCAACATCGGCGACAAGCTAGCCGTGTTCGAGCCGACTCACGGTTCCGCCCCGAAATATGCCGGGCAGTTCAAAGTCAACCCGATGGCCATGCTGTTGTCGGTGAAGATGATGCTCGACTGGCTCGACGAGACCGACAAAGCCGGTACCCTCGACAACGCCATTGCCAGCGTCATCAAAGAAGGTAAGGTCAAGACCTACGATATGGGCGGCAGCAACACTTCGCTTGAAGTGGCCGAAGCCGTCGCAGCCAAGCTGTAGCAACAAGTTGCAGGGATGTCGAGATACTGTGACCTGGAGATAGGTTTCAGTTAGTAGAGAGGGGCGGTCGCCGCGAGGTGCCGCCCCTTTTCTCTTGCTCCCGAAGTTTTAAATCCATATGAATAATGTGTGACACAACAAGTTCCACATATACAAAGTGCAGTCGTGCCAGAGCCACGAGCAAACGCTTTTCAGGCCTTGCTGCTCTTTGTTCTGGGAGCGGGGGGAAGCATCGCGGTCGGCTATCTCTGGGCGGGGGACAGCGTCTTCAAGATTCATGCGACCGCTTCGGGATTCATGTTCGACGGTCTGGGGTGCGCTTTTGTGTTTGCCCTGCACCGTTGGCGGGGGTTGATCCCGGCGCTGGGGGCAGGCCTGCTGCTTTCGCTGCTTTTGGGCTTTCTGTTTTCGTCGCTCTTCCTGACCGTTTTCATTCATTCGATCCTGAAGATGTTCGCGGCGGCGTTGGTCAGCGACCTTGTGTGGGGAAAGATATTCACGAGGTTGCTGTTCGGGAAATTCATTTACACTGCTATAGTCCTCTCAGCCGCCTCGCTGGTGGCAACGCTTATACTGATCGTTGTTTACTCCCTGAACCTTTTCCGCGACGTCATGGTGGTCAACACGGCCCAGGGCTTCCTGGTCGGTCTGGGTTTGGGCCTGGGTTTTGAGATCGCCGAACTGTGCTGCGGCAGCGCGAAAAAACCTGCTGTGGAGTAATCGCTAGACATTGGAAATCCCACCATGGGAATGGTGGGCCACCCGGTTGGTGCAGTCCGGGCATATGTAGGATGGGTCTGTCATGGTGCCCCACAGCTTGCTGTGGGAACTTGCGAGAGGGCAGCCTTGTAGGTAGGTTTCCTGAGGCTTGCCAAAGCCTCTGAAACCCGACGCGGGATTTCTCATCTATTATCAGGTGGATGTCGGGTTTCTCGCTAACGCTTCGCTCCGCGCTCGGAACGCCGACCTACAGAAAGCCTCTTACCCTATTCAGATGCATTTCTAAGTCACCCTGAGCCTGTCGAAGGGTGGGGAGTGACTAGGGCAGCAGGCCCGACAAGAGTAGGTCAATACGCTTGCCGTTCTGACCCCATCAGCGGAGCTAGCAATCCGAACCTCCGGTTTGAACGAGACGTCGAAACCGCAGGGGTTTTGACCTACGATGAGCGCAGCTTGTTCAAGCGGTCAATGAGCAGCGTGCGGGCTTCCTGAAGAGCCAGGCCCCGATGACTCACGCTGTTTTTTTCCTCCAACGACATTTGTGAAAACCGCTTGTCTTTAGGCGGGTAATGGAAGACCGGGTCGTAGCCGAAACCCTTGCCCTCGGCGATGTCTTCGGTGATAAACCCGTCGGCCTTGCCGTCGACCGTCTGGATATCATCCTTGTCCCACGCGACTGCGATCACACAGCGGAAGCGCGCGGTGCGCTTTTCCGAAGGTACGCCTTTCAGCTCTTTGATCAGCTTGCGGTTGTTGTCTTCGTACGTGACGTCTTCGCCGGCGTACCGCGAAGAATACACGCCGGGGGCGCCGTCAAGTGCGTCGACTTCGAGCCCCGAGTCATCGGCCAGTGCCGGAAGCTCACAGAACTCCGATATTTCACGCGCCTTGAGGATGGCGTTTTCCTCGAGCGTTGTACCCGTTTCTTCCGGATCGGGAAAATCCAAAAAATCGTCACGCGTCATTATCGTAACCGGGAGGTCATCTAGAAGATGTTTGATTTCCCGAATCTTGTCTTTGTTGTTGGTGGCTAGTACGAGCTGCATGAAATCCTAATACCCACTTATATCTACTCTGGTGATGCGGTCGACCGGATGGTCC
>JAAERE010000171.1 GCA_024230675.1 bacterium
AAAGGAGACTAATATGGCTAAGACTCTGAAAGAGAAACTGAGCGGCATGATTCCGAAACTTCGCGAGGAACGCGTGAAGCTGATGAAGGGACATGGTGATCACGAGATTTCCAAAGTCACCGTCGCCCAGGCTATCGGCGGAATGCGCGGCATCAAGGGCATGGTTTGCGACACCTCCGTCGTGGAACCGGATAGTGGCCTGATCGTTCGCGGAAAACCGATCATGAAGATCAAGGAAAAGCTGCCGGAAGAAATCTTCTGGATGCTGATCACCGGCAAATTCCCCTCAGCCGACGAACTCGCTCTGTTCCAGAAGGAACTGAAAGCCAACGGCGAAGTCCCGAACTATGTTTGGAAAGTCTTGAAGGCTATGCCGAAGAGCTCGCACCCGATGGCCATGCTCGACACGGCTATCCTGGCGATGGAAAACGAGTCCGCGTTCCGCCGAGATTACACCAAGGGCCTGAGCAAGATGGACTATTGGATTCCGACGCTCGAAGATGCCATGCGCATTCTCGGCACCATCCACACCATCGCGGCCGGTGTCTACCGCATCAAGTACTTCAAGGGCGACCTGATTCCGACGTCGAAGAAGCTCGACATGGGCGCCGACTACGCCAAGATGCTCGGCCTCAAGCCCCACAAGGGCCAGACCGCTGAGATGATGCGCCTGTATCTCACCCTGCATTGCGACCACGAAGGTGGCAACGTTTCGGCCAACACCTGCCACACGGTCGGTTCGGCCCTTTCCGATCCCTTCTACGCTGTGTCGGCCGGTCTGAACGGCCTGGCGGGCCCTCTGCACGGCCTGGCCAACCAGGAATGCCTCGGCTGGATTCTCCAGACTATGGAGAAATTCGGCGGCGCTCCGTCCGAGAAGGAAATCGAAGACTACGCCTGGGAAACGCTCAATTCGGGCAAGGTTATTCCGGGTTACGGTCACGCTGTCCTGCGCGTTACCGATCCTCGCTTCTCCGCCTTCAACGCCTTTGGCAAAAAGTATCTCTCGAAGGATCCGGTCTTCCAGACTGTCGATCGCGTCTTCACAGTGGTACCGAAGGTTCTCAAGAAGCACGGCAAGGCCAAGAACCCGTGGCCGAACGTCGACGCCGGTTCCGGCGCGCTGCTGTATTACTACGGCCTGACTCAGTTCGAATATTACACGGTGCTCTTCTCCGTGTCGCGTTCGATGGGTATGCTGTCGCAGCAGGTGCTCAACCGCGCGATGGGTACGCCGATCACTCGTCCGAAGTCTGTCAGCACCGATTGGCTGAAGGCTCTGGTCAAGATGAAATAAGAACGGCACGACATCTCGCACTGACAACTACAGGGCGGCCTTCACGGGCCGCCCTTTTGTATGTGATATGATTACTCCGGGACCGCCGGCAGCGTGATCACGAACATGGCGCCGCCGGTGTAAGATTCGTTCAAGTGGATATCCCCCCCCATCTCCGACACAATCCTTTGTACGGTCGAAAGCCCCAACCCCGTCCCAGCCTCCTTAGTCGTGAAGTAGGGAGCAAACAGTTTCTCTCGCGACTCCGAGGCGATGCCGGGTCCGGTGTCGGCAACGGCAATGCGAACCTGCCCGCTGTCTCGCTGGGCTATGATAGAGAAGCTTCCCGCCTTGCCGACAAGAGCTTCCTTTGAATTGTTGAAGAAATTCAGAAAGACTTGCTTAAAACGATCAGGGTCGGCCTTGACCTGGATCCCGGACTCCACCTCCACGGCCACGTTAAGCCCCACCCGGTCTCCCTCAACCTTCAACAGCTCACCTATCTCACGCAGGAGGCTATCCAATTGGATTTCCCGCTGCTTCTTGCGGTCTACCCGCGAGAGGGCAAGAAAGCGAGTAATGATATCGTTCAGGCGAGAGGTCTCGTCTCGTATTTGCTGCGTGAAAGATCGGTATTCGTCCGCGCGGTCCTGCGGCTTGAACTCCGTCGCCAGTCGCTGGGCGGCAATAGATATAGCGTTGAGCGGATTGCGAATCTCGTGCGCTACCCCCGCGGCCAGATCGCCCATCTCGGACAGCCGCTCCTTGCGCGCAGAAGCCCGCTCGAATTCCTTAAGGCGAGTGATATCGTACACTACCATGACTACCGAGGCCGTGTCGCCGGCCAGTTTGGATCTCGCCAATAGAAGAACCCGGACACCCTCGTCGGTTGATATGCTGACCTCGGTCTCGTCGGTCTTGCGAGAGCCGGCGACAAAGTCATGGACAACAGAGGCATGGTCCTTAATCGTATCGCTCCAGAGCTTACCCCGGACCGCCTCGACCGCAAATATCTCTTCGAAAGCCCTATTCGCCAGACTGATGACTCCCGAGGCGTCAACCGCCACCACGCCGGTGTCCATCTGTTCAAATATCTGGTCTGTGATTGATTTCATGTCGGAAAAACGCTGCCGCAACTCCAGCCTCTTTCGACGGCCCCTGAAGTACAGCAGGGCCACTATCAGCAAGGCCAGCAGCGATCCGACCTGAGCCAGCATGCGACGATCTGCGGCCTTCTCCACGGCACGGAAAGCATCGAGGGATAGCCCTACTCTGAACAGGCCGAAAGGGTACTTTGCCGATGAAAACGGCCGCACCAGTTCTAGAACGGGTCCTTCCTGAAACTGAAGTTCCCGATACATTATGCTATCCGACTCCAGCGCCTCGGTCAGAAAGGAATCCGATTCAATCGCAAGCACATCGCCCGGCTTGGTGGACGCAAAGATGATCCCGTCCGTGGATTGGTAAATGATGTACGAGACGCCCTTCTCGCGGGCCATATTCTGGGCCAGGTAGCCTATGCCTGTCTGCCGAAGAGCCTCGGTGTAGTACAGGGCGTCTACCGCAAGTACGATTACTCGATCCAGCCGGCTGGTCACCTCCAGGTAGTAGTGTACCGTCTCCCCCGGAGTCTCGCCTTCCTCCAGTAGGAGCACATAGTTTGACTCCGGTGATTGCAGCAATTCGGATACTTCGGCCTCCACATACTCCGAAAGAGCTTCGTGAGGTCCTCGGGCGACAACTCCGGTCACCTGACCAGCAGTGCTGTCGTAGAGATATATGCCCATCAAGTCGTGAGTGAGGGCGAGCGTGACCAGTTCCTGCTCGCTTATGGACTCAAGGTTCCGATCTCTCAGCGAAGCAGCCAAATCGCTGTATCTGGCCTGTACCAGCCGATCATAGACCGTCTCTGACGCAATGGCGTTTTCGGAAGCCTGGGCGAGGCTTTCGGTGAAGGCCGTCCCCTGTGCGACCAGTAAATCCAGACTGTCGGAGCGGCTTTTGAGGTATGAAAACAACGAGACGGTCAGTAACGCGACGACCAGGGCGATGGCCAAGGCGGTCAGCAGACGTTGACCGGACATACCTGAAGGGACGTCGGTTGATTCGAACATGCTTGGAAGCTATTCGTGAAGCCGTTCCCCGGCAACAACAAAAACTGTCAGCCCTGAGCGGTGATCGGAGATTCGGTCCGATCAGAATCGGCCTTGGACGTATCCCGACGTTCGGTCGGGACCACGAGGCTGAACTCGGCGCCGTCACAATAACGATAGTCCATGTGCCCGCCGTGATTTTCCACAATCTTCCGACAGGTAATAAGGCCGATTCCGTGGCCCTTACGCTTGGTAGTGAAACGGTCGCTGAAGAGCATTTCTGCCTTATCCTCAGGTACTCCGGGACCGTTATCTCTGACGGCCAGCTTCACCTGCGCCCCGCCTTCGGCCTCCACCAGTGAGGTCTCGACCCGAATACAACGCTGGCTCTCGAGATCGGAGATAGCGTCGGAGGCGTTGTAAACCAGATTGACAATGAGCTGCTGGATCTGTCCCTGGTCCAGTTTCATGACCGGAATATCAGCGGACAGTTCGGTACTGATGCGGATGTTGTCAAACCGGTTCTGTGGCTTCAGGAAAGCTATTATATTTTCGACCACTTGATTGAGGGAACTTGGTTCAAAATGAAGTTCGTCCTGCGGCGTATCCATGAGTCCGTTGGCAAAGCGGGCGATCCGATCAACCGTCGTTTTCATCACATCAAGCTTCTTGTCAATCTTCTCGGTGTTCCCCTTGCGCAGAAGAATCGGCATAAGCTCCAGGTTACCCATGAGCACGGCAAGGTAGTTGTTTATCTCGTGAGCAATATCTCCGGCCATCTCCCCTCGAGTGCAATAGCGATCCAGCCGGATCATCATATCCTGAAAATTTCTGGACTCAGAAATGTCCAGCAGGACGTACAGGTTGGCGTTCAAACTGCCCTGTTGCGTTGTCACCGGGTTTACGACTACGTAAGCGGGGAAATGCTCCCCGTCCTGTCGACGGCAAATCGCTTCGAGTCCGGGTGTCTCCTTTGCGCTTTCGTCGGCTGCCGCCTCCTGCGTCGGAGATTCCGCGAACAGGACATCTATATCTTCCCCAAGAACCTCCTCGGCCGCAAAGTTGAATACTTCCGAGGCCGCACGATTGAAAATCAAGATCTGGCCATTGGTATTGGTTACAATGATGCTCAGGGGCGAACTGTCTATCAGGGTGGCCAGGAAGAGCTGGGACTCCAGGATCGACAGGTTGGACTTTTTCAGCTTGGCGTTGTACTTCTTCAATTGTTTCTGATTGTCCCACAGACGTTGAGTCATGTGGTTGAAGGCACCGGCCAGACGATTGAGTTCCTTGTCGCCGTCGGCCTCGATCATATAATAGAGTTCGCCTGCGGCCGTCTTCTCAAGACCTCTGATGAGGCGGTCAAGCGGCTGCTTGAATCTCCTCAATACCAGATCGACCGTCAAAAGAGAAATCAGGGTCGAGAACAAAAAGAGTACCAGCAAGGCGTACTGCAATTCCGAACGCTGAGAGAATATGAGTCCACTATCTATGACCGACACAAGCACCGCGGGCGGCGTCTTCTCGGCCACCTCAAGGCGATTGTAATACACGCTCAAGTTGCTTCCGGGGGGTGATTCCACGAGCGATCCGGAACCTTCACGACCTACGAAAAGCACCATAGCCGGCTCAAGGTAACTCTCCAAAAGAGATCCGGCGTTCGTGCGGGATTCCTTCTGGTCCGATCCGTCGTAGCTGCACTGGTACTCAAAATCATCACCTTCGCCCAAACGAACGATTGCCGCCAGGTGGACGTGAGACTCCGAGAGCAGATTCCGACAGAAATCTCCGTTACAATCCTCACCCAGAGCGTGTAGACAGGTCTGCGCCGAGTGAGCAACCCGCTGCAAAAGTTGGGTCGTTTTGTCCTCGAACTGACGCGCGGGATTAGGATAGAACAGGATGAGGGCCAACGCCGCGAAGATGAAGACAACCTGGATGACGATGAGATGGCTCAGCCTGGCGAATATTCCGGGTCGGTCCGTGCCCACTAGGACTCCCTTTCTAGACGGTGTTCACAGCTTTTCGGATATTATCGGACGTTAGCTGACAATATTGATGATGATTCTGTTATCGTGGGGAGACAAAAGAGGGAGTGGTGGAGGGGGGATGCCCGACTCTAACGTCAGGTGGCTGGAGTTCCAGCGCGCACCACTCCCTATATCTTTTGTGCCTAGCGGAATAGACTCGCTATCGCAATGACAAGCGAGCAACATTTGTGCCGTAACTGAGCGGACGGTAGCGACTAACCACCGACTTTAAATATAAGCCATAACACATTATCTGGCAACACAAAAAAGCCGCCTGAAGCTCCCCTTTAGCTTCCGCTCGGAACCTCCTGGAACAGGCGATCTTTGAAAGTAGGAAACTGTATGCATATTTGATAACGACCGCAATAATTGCGATGGCATTCGTCCTGTTAACCCTGCAGACTCCCCGCCTTTCACCCTATCGGGGCTCCGGACGAAACAAAAAGCCGACGTCCTTCACTCCTAAGGACGTCGGCTTTGTATCCTGGTCGAACTGATCTAGAGACGTTCGATCTTGATAGTAATTTCAGGGAAGCCGGAGGTGCCGGGCACCGTGCCGGTCGTGTTCCGCATCAGGACATGAGAACCGCCGAAGGGCCAGTCTGACGGAAACTCTCGCACGAAGGCGATCAGCGGGAAATTGGTGCTGTCCAAAACATCGTTGGCGGGTTCCAGAGTCAGGAACACCGAACCGTAAGTAAAACCGTTCGGGAACGGCAGGAGATTGAGCGCCGTACCGTCGGTGATGCCAGCAGCGTTCAGAGCGGCACCATTCAGGAAATCCTCGCCCGGGCAGTCAGGACGTTTGAAGATCGTGTCTGTAACACTTCCGGTGTCGATGATCCTGGAAATAATCTTGTATGTATAGGGATCGGAATCGTCCGGCAGCTCAATGTTGGAGAACTTGCCTGTCGTGAGCAGACCGCCATCGGCACCGGGGATAAACCCGTTGCCGCTTGTACCCGGCTTATAATCCCACGGCGGCGGAGTGAACGAGCCTATGGCCGTATCCGGATATATGTGATCGGAGACGATCCAACCCTGCCACTTCCAGCCCCAGGCACTGTAATCCGGCAAACCGAAGTCATCCTGCGAAAACACGTCCAGGTAAACCGATCGGTTCACTATGTTGTATTCAAATTCATCGTCTTTAAACGTGAAAGGCGGGACTGAGTCCACGACAAGATACTGGGTAGTGACAATACCCTGGTGAATAAACGAATCGATGTCCAGAGTCAGGGAATCAAGACCAAAATCTATGCGCCACGAGACGTTTTCGAAAGAAGCTGAGTCGCGCCGGGGAAGAAGTATGTCGTCCCAGTTGGTTGTGTCACCCGTAATAGAATCCGTAAGCACCTCGACGCTATCAATCTCATAGGTCCAGGTCGCATCAAGAGTATCCGGGATGCTGCGCTGGATCAGTTCATAGGTCGAAAACCACAGACCGTAACCGTCGTTGCTCCAGCGCTGTTCGTCGGTAACCCCTTCCATGCTATATCTGGCAATAGCTCCCCAGAGCCCGTTCTCACCGTCCAGCGGAAAGTTGAGTCTCATAACCGAATCCAACGGCCGTCCCAGAACCGGCTCGACCAGCATAATAGGCCCGGGGACCAGCCCCGGCGCTGTTCCGGCGTCCTCTACCGTGACGAAAATCCCGGAGTAATCAAACAGATCGGCGCTAAGCACAAACTTGTTGCTGTCGGCTCTCACGACGCCGTTAACGTCCAGGAAGGCGTTGATGGTGTCGTTAGTGATATGTGAGAACCGGCCTATCGAAATCAGTTCGTCGGTGGGAATAGCCGTGTCCGTAACGGGCTTTTCTGCCACCCACATTTCGTAGACCATACCCGGTGGCAAGCTGGGCAGCCGCTCGGCTGATAGCCATATATTGGTCAATGACTTGGATGCTGTGATATCGTCGGTCTGACCACAACCCCAGAACACCGTCAGGAGCCCCAGGATCAGTATCAAGAACAACAGGCGACTATCAGGTTTTGACATTTATCTCTTCCTCCTCAGGAACGACCGAAAAACGAGTCCAATTTCACCTCTAGAAAGCAATCCGTAAGTATACAGACTCACCAAAGCCCCTGTCAAGCGGGAATTTAGAGAAGTACCTCTACTTAGGCCGCCTGCCATACAGACGTTTTCCACCCCTGGAAAATTTAAAGAATTTCTCTGTCCCGACGATACTAACAAGAAGCAGCAAAACAACCCCGACAGGATAATTGAGCATTGAAAGAATCTCACGAGCCCAACCGTAACCATCGCCCGGACAAGGACAAGAAGGCCGAACAGGCTTCTACGCCCGATCCGTCCCCCAAGAACGAACCCGCCGGCGATGACGATCTGGATTTTGTTGTAACCGAGGCCCACACCCAGGAACACGAACTGGTCGGCGGCGTAGACACGCCCAAGACCCCTGCGGAAGACGATTTAGGCATCCAGAGCGCCGCCGATTTCATGGAGGACTCCGCCAGAATCGACGACGAGGCTTCAGACACGGGTCCCATCGGTGAGTCCCACGTAGCTGCACCTCCCCCGCCGGACTACAGCTACCAGGCTCCTCGCCCGAACCGCTCCGACGCCATCCAGGTTTCTGACGACAACCTGTCAACCCCTGACAAGCCGGATCGTATCGAAAAACTCTCCGAGGAGCAGGTGCGAGAGATTTCTCAGAAGATGAAGCAGCCTGAGAAAAGATCCGAATATCTGAGCGAGGACGAGAAGTTCGACCTGATCAAGAACCTCGATAACATTGACGATAGCTCCACACCTACCAAGGGTTTCGACAACTCGCCCATCGTGCCGCCCAAAAAGTCCGCCCGGGAGGCCTCCGAAGCCCCCGCGCCGACGGCGGACCTCCCCGAGGTTAAGCCGCACATGGCCCAAAGAGTTCGGGGTGTCGCTTACTTCACGAAGTCGTTTATCCAAATCACGGGAGAGCAGGAACTTCATGAAGACGACGAGCTGACGGTAAACGGTCGAGACTATCTGCTTAAGCACAAGAAAGTCAGCAACAAAGTACTGTTTGGCGCCCTTGGCCCTCTGGCAGCCGTGCTTATCTTCTGGGTCGCCGCAATGTTTGTCTCCGACGCCAATACCGGTGAGGGGCGTGTGATCGGCGTAGTACTGGACGAGAATCAGCAGCCGGTGCTCCTTGGGGCCTCGGTCCGCTTTCCCGACATCGGCAAAGAATATCAGGCCAACGCCCAGGGATTCTTCAAGACCGACCCAATGGAATCCGGCAGCATGAAAGTCGAATTCCTCTTCGATAACGAGATCGTTGGACAGGACTATGCTACGGTGGTCGACGGGCAGATAACGACCATCGCCCTGATCCCCAACCTGTACGAGAGCGAGCCTCCTCCTCAGGCGGCCAAACCTCAGCAACCGACGGAAATTGCGCAAGCTCCGAAACCGGAGCAGAGCAAGTCCTCGACTCCGGCCAAGGCCTCCAGGAAAAAGAAAAGCAGCTCTGGCAAGAAGTCCAGCGCCCCGAAATGGGCCAAGTTGGCGCTGGAGGCCAACGTCGAAAACGCCAAGCTTTCGGTCGACGGTTCGGTTTTGGGAGCCGGCAATCTGACGTACTCCAAATTGAAACCGGGTGAGCACAGCTATGCTGTTTCGAAAGAAGGCTTCGAACCGGCCGAGGGAACTTTCACGCTGAAAGCCGGAAAAACGGAGTCTCTTAAGATCAGCCTGACCCCGGCCACGGCGGCTGCCAAACGGGCCGTCTACGACGAACAGGACTTCCTCCGATCGGCCCGCAACAACATCCAACTGGGCAACTACCAGGTAGCGCTGGATGATCTTGAGCAGGCAATCGCCAAGAGCCCGAGCTTTGTCGACGCCTACACCGAACGCGCTGCTGTCTACAGCGGCCAGGGACAGATGCAGGCCGCGCACGACGACTACATTCGAGCGGCCGAAATCCTTCGATTCAAAAACAGCTACAACGAGGCTGTATCGGCCTATAACAAGGCGATAGGCCTGGACAAAAAATCAATCGGCGGCTATCTCGGCCGCGCCAGTCTCTATCTGGCGCAGGGACAGGACATCGCCGCTATTACCGATTTTGACATGGTGATACGGCTCGACAAGCGCAACCTCCAGGGCCACCTCGGGCTCGGAGAGGCAAGATACAACCAGGGAAGTTTCAAAAAAGCCGTTAAGCATTTCAAGGACGCCAGGTCACTGACTCCGAAGGATCCGGCGATCCATCAGTCCCTGATGCTCGCTTATCTCGGCGAAGGCAACATCAAGCAGGTAAACAAAAGCTACGATAAATATCTGAAATATGCCTCCGAAGAGGAGGCCCAGAAGATGAAGTCCGACCCGGAATTCAGTGCCGTAATGCGCGTCATAAAAGACTAGCGAAAGGAGCGTTGCCAGGTGAGCCGAAAACTCAACTGCTGGCAATTCAAAAATTGCGGACGTGAAAAGGGCGGCTTGATGGCCAAGACGCTGGGCGTATGTCCAGCCTCGAAGACGATGCGTTGCGACGGGCAAAACGGGGGTATCGCCGGCGGCCGCGTCTGCTGGACCCTCCAAGATTCCGGCAACCGCCTGACTCGCTCCGGTATCTGCTCATCCCCCTCCTGTCAGGATTGTGAATTCTACCGCCGCGTGTTGTACGAGGAAGCCGACGCGGCAAAATTCCCCTTCAGCGCCGACCGCCGCCCCCTGACCCATCTCATCCAACCGTAGCTACCCAGCCGGCCCCCTCAGATTCCTCGAATACGAGTTGATGCCGACCGCAAAAATCGCTATCCTCCTGTATAAAGAGAAAACACACCAGACGACTTTTCAGGAGATGCTCATGAGACTCGGGATATCAAGGTCAATTCTATCGATCACCCTGACGGTTCTTGTTCTGCTGTCGCCAGCTCTCGCTCAAGACCAGGCAACACCCAAGACTTTGCTGGATCACGGCAAGTTCGCATCGGATATAGCGACCTTTCTGCAAATCGGCTCGGCTAAGCCCGCAGGCTATACCTGGGACGGCAAAACAGCCTTCTTCAGCTCCTCCCTGGCCGGTGCCCCCCAGGTTTTTCGCATTAACGAACAAGGATGGCCGTACCAGTTGACAACTTTCGAGGACGGCATTGACCTTTACTCCGGCGGAGTGCCGTATTTCAACCTGAGCTGGGGTGGTGATCTGGCTATAGTCGGCGCCTCGGTCGGCGGCTCCGAGCTGTCACAGCTTTTCCTGCTGGATACGCACACGGGAAAAACGCATCAACTCACCAATCGCCCGGACGCCCGTTATCGCGTTTGCATGTGGGCCAAGGACGATCGGTCGATCATCTACAACTCGACCGAGGAAAACCTGGTCGATTATCACATCTATCGCATGGACATCGCCACCGGCGAGTCGAAAAAGATATTCGGCGACACGCTTGACCTGGCCGGCTCAAAATACCCGGTCACTCTGTCCCAGGACGGAGCCCGTCTGATTGTGGAGCGTTGGAATTCGAACGCCGACAAAGATTTTTGGCTGCTTGATCTGACATCCGGAGAGTACTCAAAAATCAACGAGGATGACGGCGATGTGCGTTACGACGATATGGCCCTGATGCCGGACAATAAGACCATCTTCTTGCTGTGCAACGCCAACGATGAAGGCACCACGCGGCTGGCCAAAATGAAAGTCGGCTCTCCCGATGTGGAGTTTGTTGAAGACGGCTGGCTGGACCCGACCTGGGAATGTGACGCCTTGCACCTCTCTCGCGACTACAAGTACATGACGGTGAAGGTCAACCAAGACGGCTACATGCGCCTCATGATGCGCGAAATCGAATCTCGTCGCGAATTGACCTCTCCCCCGCTCGACGGCCAGTTGGGCGGCGGCTTTTTCGCCGAGGATGGTACCTGCCTGATATCTTTCGAAGGACCGAGCCGCGCTCCCGATATCTGGCGCTGGAATCCGGAAACCGAGGAGCTTCAGCAACTATCCTTCTCAAACTACGCCGGCATCGACCGCGAGCTATTCAGCGATCCTGAGTTGATTCACTATAAGAGTTTTGACGGTCTGGAAATCCCCGCCTTCCTCTACCTCCCCCCCGGCTACAAAGAGGGCGACCGGATTCCGTTCGTTGTAAGCGCTCACGGCGGGCCCAGCAGTCAGTTCAAGCCCAAATTCTACCGGAATTTCCAATACTTGATCCTCAACGGCTATGGTGTGCTCGCTCCTAACCCGAGGGGGTCCGGCGGATACGGCCGTGAGTACATGGCTCTGGACGACTACAAACTCAGAAAGAACTCCCTCAAAGACTACAAGGCCGCCGTCGACTGGCTATTGGAGAACAACTATACTGAACAAGGGAGGATCGGCATCAGGGGGGGATCTTACGGCGGCTATGTGGTGCTCGGCATGATAACTGAATATCCGGATCTGTTCGACGCCGCGATCGACAACGTCGGCATCGCCAATTTCCAATCGTTCCTTGAGAACACACGCCCCGACCGCCGCAAGAATCGGGAGTCGGAGTACGGTCCGCTGTCCGATCCGGAATTCCTGGCCGAAATCTCGCCGATCCACAAGGCTCACCTTATCAAAACCCCGCTGCTGGTCATACACGGCGCCAACGACAGCCGCGTGCCGGTCGGAGAGGCCCGCCAGATCATCCAGGCTATCCAGGATAACGGTGGCGTAGTCGACTCGCTCATTTTCATGGACGAAGGTCACGGAGTGGGTAAGCGGCCCAATGTCATCACGAGTTACCGCAGGCAGGTAGCTTTTCTCGACACTCAGCTGAAAACGATTGAAGTTCCGACGGAGGAGCAGGTAGTCGAGGAGTAAGCCGATTCAAAACATATAGTGAGAAGGCCGGGGAATCCCGGCCTTTTTCGTTTGAGACAGAATCCACAGACTATGGGCAAGAAAAACCGACCTTCGCATTGCACAGCGAAAGCCGGTATGGATGTTTTTCTTCTATCCCAGAGCGCTATTGATTCAATTGATCGATCCACGGCTCTATGGAATAGCGATCGGCCAGCTCCAGCTTGAGCTCCTTCGCCTCGGCCAGACTCTCAACGTTGCCAATCCGCACCCGATAGTAGGTCTGTCCCTCGATCAGGGCTGTCGAAACGAAAGCCTCATATCCCCGCCCGAAATAGACGTCAACCAGATGGCTGGCATATTCCTGATTCTCGCAGGAGGCCACCTGTACGGTGTAACCGTCACCTTGCGGAGCCGGCGGCATAGACAAAGGTTCGGGCTGTTCCTCCTCGGGAATAGCGGCGGCGTCTGCGACCGGCGTCTCACCGGATGTTTCGGCCTCTTCACCCATGGTCTCAACGCCCGAGTCGCCCTCGCCTTCCATCTCCTGCATTTCCTGTTCAAGCTTGGCCGCGTCCTTCTGCTTTTCTGAACAGCCCGCTAGAAGACAGATCACCAGCCCGCTCAGCAGAACTATTTTCAGCGATCTCATAATCCCTCCGCAATCCCGAATTCCTATTCAATCCCCGGCGCCCAGCAACCGTAGATTCGCACTTTGGCCGCATATAACCGGCGCTTCCGGAGATTGTCAATTTAAAACAGGGCAATCCCATAAGTAATAAGCCCTTGGAAAAGGGCAAACAATTGTATAACATATGAACCTCTTTTGGGAGACAAGATGCAACTATATGAAGATTTGCTGGAGCTGGTGGGAAACACCCCTCTGGTGCGATTAAAAACAGGCATACCGGAAAACGGCCCCAGAGTCTACGTCAAACTGGAATTTCTGAACCCTACCGGATCGGTCAAGGATCGCATGGTCCTTCACGTTGTCCGGAAGGCTATTCAGGACGGCCGGATCAAACCCGGCGATACGGTCATAGACAACACCTCAGGCAACACCGGGTCATCTATCGGGATGGTGGCGGCTCGTTACGGGCTGCGGGCCATAGTTGTCACACCTGAGAAGACCAGCCAGGAGAAAGTCGATCTGATTCGCTCCTACGGCGCCGAAGTCATCGTAACACCTACCGAGCGCGCCCACGACGATCCGGAAGGCTGCTACCAGGTGGCCCGGCGTCTGGCCAAAGAGCACGGCTATTTCGATATCGATCAATACAACAGTCAGGAAAACGTCGAATCTCACTACATCGGGACCGGCCCCGAGATCTGGGAGCAGACCGAAGGTCAGTTGACGCACTTCGTATGTGGCATCGGCACCGGTGGGACTTTTAGCGGCACGGCCAAGTTCCTGAAGGAGCAGAACCCGGAGATTCAGTGCATCGCCGTTGACCCCGAAGGCTCCGTGTTCACCGACTATATTCGAACAAAAGAGGTCGTCGAAGGGTACGACTATATGGTCGAGGGAATCGGCTCCGACGTAGTGACCGACGCCCTCTACCCCGACCTGGTGGATGAAGTCATCACGATTTCCGACAAAGACTCCTTCAACCGCGCCCGATTGATAGCCCGGACCGAAGGCATATGCGGCGGGGGATCTTCGGGATCCGTGGCAGTGGCCATTGAGCAGGTCGCATCACAGCTTGACAGCCGGGCCCTTGTAATCGGGGTGTTTGCCGATGCCGGAATTCGGTATTTGAGCAAGTGCTTTAACGATAACTGGATGCGCAAACACGGCTATTTGACTACGACATAGGGATCTTTCCGAAAATGAGAAAACCAGACCTCAAGAAAGCTATCGGCCTGCTCTGTCTCATTGCCCTCTGCCCTTTCACGGCGGCATCGCAGACCGGCCTGTTCAGCCCCGACCCGGTTCATGACTTCGGAAGCATAGGCTTTGACCTGGAAGTTTTCCACGAGTATCCGGTTGTCAACGGGACTTCAAAAACTATTGAGATTGTGGCCTGCAAGGTTACCTGCGACTGTTCCCACGCGACGATCTCGGATACTTCGCTTGCTCCCGGAGACACTGCCGTGGTGCGGCTGAGTTTTGCCACCACTGACTATTACGGTCCGAGCAGTAAGGCTATCAGGTTGGAGACAAGTGATCCCGACTACCCGAAGCTGGAGCTCTATTACAAGGCCCAGATAGGCCAATGGCGCTACAACGTGCGCCCCGAACCGGTGTCGCTTTTCTACCTGCCCGGGAAAGGGGCGAAGAAGGCAACCCTGGTAAACAACGAGCTGGAATTCATCAACATCCGCGAGATTGAGCCTCTCGATGACCTGTTTTCGGTTGAAGTGATCTCCGACAAGGCTTCAAAGGGAGAAAGTGTGGAGATGGTCGTCACACCGAAGGAAGGTCTTGCCAGCGGGACGTATCTTTCCAACTTCGAAGTCACGTTGGACGCCCCCGACGGCTTGGGGTCATTTGTGATCACTATACCGGTTAAGATTGTCAGGTACTAGCCGATAATACTCAATGGCTGAACGGACACCGGCAATTTCGGCTTTTTCTTGGTAAAAAGACCTTGACAAATTGCGTTGAGCGGAACTTATTTCAGCTATATCGGGTCAATTAGATTTTTATAATATATACGACGACGAGGGTGACTCTCTGCTGTCCCTGGGTAGTTTCCTAGCCCCCTCTACCCAACCAGAGTAGCGCCCTCTTTTTTTGTCTAATATTGTCACTAAATCAGGGTATTCGAGGCACAAAAAAAACCGCCCGAGCGAATCGGGCGGTCGGCTAGTCACTGGTAAGTATCAGGCCTTTTCTATACAGTCAACCGGGCAAACGTTCACACACTGCTGACCATCGTCCTGATCTTCGCACTCGTTGCAGGTGTTCGGGTCAATCACATAGATGTCGTCTTCCGTAATCGAGTCCGTAGGACACTCTTCCAAACACAGCCCACAGGCGGTGCACTCATCGGTTATTTTCATTGCCACGGCAGCAACCTCCAGATAAGATGTCTCAAGCCTTGTCACGGCCAGAATCTGGCCACATTCCAGTTCTAATATCGACGGGCAATATATATCATTTACTGTGCGGGGCAAGATATATTTGGCTAAAAAGCGACACATAAACCCTTATAGGACATCGCAATACCTACAAAGGAGTACTGTATCCGCGCCGGGTTGTAGGGAGATTTCGGAAAGAAACGGATGATTCCTGCTCTAGATTCGCCTTCCCCCCTCTACGCACATAGAGAAACCCGGCCGCGATCTCAAAGATCGCAGCCGGGTTCTGATTCAGGGTTTAACTCACCCTTCCGGCGCGCCTTCTACGGACACGGCGGAAGCGGAGCCAGCGTCAGGAACTGGTTGTCAATCAGGATTGTAAGATCCGTGATATCAATCACCGTATCCGTTGTAGCGTACCCGGTACCCGGATAGTTGATGTTTCCTTCGGCCGGACAGACAAGCGGAGTCAGAGTCAGGAACTGGTTGTCGACCAGTACCGAGACGTCCGTAATATCCACAACGCCCGACTGATCGCAATCCCCCACGGTGGTCGGGATGCAGCAGGTCGTCCCTGGCGCCTGTGGCACGTGGACCATGTAGCCCAAACCAGGTGCACTGCCCGTGTGGTTGCCGGACGAGTCAGCTATGCCGGTAAACGGGACCATCGAACCGCTCACAGTTGTTGTCCAGTGCCCCCAGGTAGAAGTTCCGGCGTTCGTAAACCCGAAGCGGAACAGCGTTGTGATCGGGCTGGTGCAGCCAGTGTTGTACCAGGAGACCCACCATTCGAGCCCCATCTTGTGGAGATTGTGCGTCCAACCGGCAGGTTCGAACCAGCCGGAATAGTTGCCAATCACACTGTCCTTGACGACCACGTGGAAGTCGCAGATACCGCCGGCCGTATTCGGGATAACGTCGTACCAGTAACCCGACGGGTGCGTCGGCCCGGCGGCTCCCTGCGGCTCACAGACAACCGAGTCGTAAACCGCGGCCGGAAGCACCGGTCCGTGGACACGATAGCCATAGCCGTCCGAACTGGCCGAATGGCGTCCGGAGGAATCCACAATACCGGTAAACGGATCGCTGCTGCCGCCGGAAGTTGTTGTCCAATGCCCCCAGACACCGCTGTTCGGATTGTCGAACGAGAATCGGAACGGTGCGAGCAGAGGGTTGGTGCAACTGGCGTCATACCAGGAGACCCACCATTCGCTGCCAACCTTGTGTAGCAGATGCGTCCAGCCGCCCGGGTCGACCCAGTTGCTGTAGTTACCTACGATGCTGTCCTGAACGACCACATGGAAGTCACAGAGCCCCACTGTGCCGTTCGGGAAGACGTCGTACCAGTAAGTAGGCGGATGCGGCGGATTAGAGCCACCCACCGGCTCACAGACGACCGAGTCAATTATCTCTTCCTCGACGGGACAGATGATCAGGGCGTATTCGATTACCGTGTGCACCGCCAGCCCCGGATTTGGATCGGGCGGTACCTGGGTCGGGTCAATCTTGTTCTGCCCCACGAACGCCGGTACGATCGCGGCATTCACCGGATAGGACGACAGTTCATGCACAAACGGAGGAAGTGTTATCACGGGACAGGTGTTCGAGACGACATCGTAACGGTCGTGATGCATCGTCCCATGCGGCCCGGACACGTACCAGGTATCGTTGTGCAGACTGGGGATATGAGCCCCGGACTCGTTATTGTCGAAGTACGGATCGGAAATGCACAGCGCGGGTGTCAGCGGATCTGTACAGACCCCGGCGCAGGTTACATAGTGCCCGCCAATGCGCTCGCAATTACCTCCGAAATCCTGGTAGAAACCGAGCAGCAGGATCACATCCTGACTTATAAGGATTTCTTCACGAATGAAATCGAAATCGACCGGTTCACCATCGACCGCCATCAGCCGGACCGTGTAGGCCGAAGACAGACCGGTCTTGGTCAGCCAGTTCAACACGCCGTTGTACATATCCTGCACATTTGTCCCGCTGTTGCCGGTATTGGTCAGGCAGTACAGCGCCAGAGAATCTACGAACGGCTGGACGTTGAGCGTGTCGTGATCGTCCCACAGACCGGTTGGATCAAACGACGGCAGCAACGGATAGCCGTCGTTAGCCGGCGGATTTCCAGGCCCCGGAGCGAACGGGCGAGGATCGACCGGTGAAGGTTCGAACTTGGAGTCGAACCACCACAGGCAGTTGGCCAGCGCTACCGGACCGCAGTAGGACCAGGCGCCTGAAGGCGGGTAGGTCCAGTTGAATTGCTTCTGGTCGATATCCGGCACACCGTTCGGAGCGTAATCCTCCCACCGAGCTTTATAATACTCGCAGGTATCCTCTACCGGCTCCTCCGGGCACTCGCACTGATAACAATTGATCACCAGCAGATACGGTCCCACGTCCGCAGCCGACGCCGGACTGACCTTCAGATTGAGGACCGTTCCCGGTTGGTGGCAATTGCCCAGATCGTTGCAGTCGTACTGAGCGTCGGTGCCCACGCACTGCGGAAGCGTACCGTTCTTGTCGTTGTTGTAGAACAACTGTGTCGTGCAATCGGCGGCGTATACGGTCAACTCGGGGTCAAGCCCGCCACCCGTGGCGATAGTTCCCGGAGTCGCATTGGCGAACACGCGTACGTCCACACAATAGCAGGTGTCCTGCGGCACGACCATTTGCCACCAATCCTCGGTGTCCCCGCCCGAGGGGTCAATGGTGCCGCAGTAGGAATACTCACACGCCGCGGCGTTGGGCGTGGAACAGCTGTTGTTAGGCTCGGTTTCGAAACCGCCGCCCGACTTATTCGGAGGCGGATTCTGTTCACAATCCCACGGAATTTCATCCGCAGTATTGGTAATTACGAGCGAAAGGTTCAGCGAAGGACCTATCATTTCCATCGGCGGATAGTTCGCCGGGAATCCAGGCGGTGGTCCGCCGCTCAGGAAGCTTTGCAGTGCGATGACGTCCATCATGTCGATAAATCCGTCACCGTTCACATCGGCCGCAGGATAGTAAGGCGGCAGCACGCACGGCAGGACGTACGGCGGTGGCGGCCCGCCGCTGAGATAGTTCTGCAAATACGTGACATCGGCCGCGTCAACAACGCCATCGCCGTTGACGTCACCCGGTACGTACGGGAATCCCGTTGAACCGGGCCAATAGAGCTCACCCCATCGGAGATCCCCCCAGCAGGCGAATACGCCGTCGTCGTTGAAGTTCAAGTGCTCAGGCGTGGATTTCCAACCCCATGTCCCTGTGCCTTCAACAACCTCGGCCGAAATGTTGATCCAGTAGATGTTACCGGAATCCTGCTCCAGCCAGTCTGCCTCGTCCAGGAACAAATTGTACTGGTAGTAGTCGTTGTGATCAGTCATGATCACCTCGCCGGTCACCGGGTCGTACCAGCTCTGCTCTCCAGGTTCGGCTACCGGACGGACGACAACCTCCCCGATCGGAACAAACCAGTCATAGATAGTCGTGCCTGGCTGGCTGTACAGAGGACCGTCGCCGTCAGGATCAGGAATGTCGGCGTGGAAGCTCATCTGGAACCCGATCAGTTCCCCCACCTGATCGCCTTTCCAGGCACCCCAGAAGTGTATGTCCTTGATGAAGCCCGTCTCCTCACACCGGAAGTCATCTGCCAGAATCACAGGCTTAGTGGCATTGACGCCCCAGCCTAACTCGTCCGGCAGCTGAGGCCAGTGCATCTTGTGGGGTTGCCCCTCGTCCCAATCCCCCAGGGCTGGAACAGCCGACAATAGCACAACGGCAACCAATGATAGCATCAATGGCTTTTTGGTCATGACTCCTCCCAAAGCAATGATTTGGACGTGAACCAAGCGGTCCACGCTATTATTATGATAGTCTTGTGTCGAACAATACGATTTCCGCAAAAATAGCTGTTCGCGCAGCGCGGAGCGGTATAAAAATTGATAACTTTACCTGCTACTCAATGATAACTTTTGACGGTTGGTGTGTCAAGCCATAAAAGATCATGGGTCCCCGTATAACTGTTTGTCGCACAGCAGGAAACAGGACCATCGACTCATTGTACCGCGACAGACGGAGGACTCTTCGCCCCCCAGGCCCGGACACCGGCCCGAGAGCCACAGGACACTAACTAGTTAGTACATGGTCGCTTACAATGAGGGGATCGAGGAGCTGCCAACGACAACACACCGAGCGCCCGAACCAGATAACAAACTATGTCACAAAGTGGACAACCGGCCCTGCAACACGGCCTGTCCCCTTAGGGACAGGGGGGTAACGGCGCCAAAGTCAGAAATTGGTTGTCGATCAGCACCGAGACATCGGTAATGTCGACAACTCCCGACAGGTCGAGATCCCCCTCTACCTCGCATGCCAGCGGCGTCAACGTGAGGAACTGATTGTCTATCAGAACAGAAACATCGGTTATATCGATCACACCTGACTGATCACAATCCCCGACCGTCGGCGGGAGGCAACAGGTCGTGGGGCCGTCCCAGACCAAAGTCCAGGAGTAGCTCTCGAACAGCGTGTCCAGGCGGACAAGAGGCGTCTCAAACCGAACGGTCAGGCCAAGCACATGGGAAGTGTCTTCGGTCAAGTCGTCGGCGGTTGCTGTCCATTCAGTCCCGAAAGCGTCGGGGATCGGGACGCCATCGAGCGTCCATTCATACACATAGTCGGGAAATGGCAGCGGCATCACGCCAAAGGCTGTACCGGTCTCATCTACGGCGTGCTCGCCCGAAGTTTCCGGATAATGCTCATCGGCCAGGGTGATCAGATTCATCAGCTCTCGAATGTGGGCCTCTTTGCAGACAGGGCAGAAATCGGGTCCCAGCGAGCGCATTTTGCAGTTATATACGGGCCGGTAAATTCCCTCGGTCAGATAACGGGCGCCTTCGAACGACCCCACCGTCATATTGAGATACGGCGAAGTTTCCGGGGTCGGAAGCGGCGTGCCGGGCTCCACCCAGGCCAACCATTTGAGGCCGGCGCCGGCCGAGTCATAGTCGACGTTCGGCTCGTGATCCCCCGCCGGATATCCGGAATATTCGGTCTCGTATTCATCGGCCAGTTCGGCGAACGAATGTCCCAGCTCGTGCAGAACGACTTCGGGCGCAGCCGAATTAACCGAGGAAGTTGCAATCCCCCCCCCGGTTCCACCGTACTTGGTGGAGTTCACCAGCACGAGTATGACGTCCCACACGCCGGCCCGGGCTACCAGATCAGCCAACGCGTAGGCCTTGCTGTGTCCATCTCCGGTCAGCCCCAGTGCGCGTTCGGTATCCGCAAGCCAGAAAGAGGAATTGAAGTAGGTGTCCTTGAACACGCCGTAGGTCTCGTGGTCAGCTCCAGCCTCGTTGCTCTCAACATCGACTCGATAGATATTTGTAGCATCCATCATAAAATCCCACGGTTCGGCGCTGCCCATCGTCAGCACCATGTCTATCACGTTCTGTGTGAAATCGCCGTTGTTGAGATTGGTCAGCGTGTAGCCGTCGCCCAGAACAACAATCACCAGCCGGTTGTCGTCGTCGCCCGTGTCCTGAATCTTCGCAGACGATACGAAGCCTTCCAGCGCCGAGGGCCCCGAGCGTATCCTGCCGATAGGCACCGTCATGCTCCCGGACTCGAATACTGGAGGCAGGGGCAGGCGATCCACCGCTTTGCCGGCTAGCGAAGTTCTTTCCATTCTAACGGAGGCCGGCGTCTGGTCCGGCCCAGGGCCCGGAATGCGGACCACGAAGGCGCCCTCCTCCGGCATGTATTCGCGACAGGCCTCTCCCTCACCGAGGGCCGACCGAATGCCCAGCGGGACCTGCACCGGAGTAGCTGTGATCGACTTTCCTGCACCGTCCAACCAGGTCAGGTCGTATCCGACTTTGACCGGGGCCAGTTCGAGTCCGGGCGTACGGATGGTTTTC
>JAAERE010000172.1 GCA_024230675.1 bacterium
AGCTATGACCGTATCCCCCGCGCCGGTAACATCGTAGACTTTCCGCGCAAAGGTAGGAATGTGAGTCGGCTCGAAACCTTCGCGAAACAGCGACATGCCTTCCGCACCGCGAGTGATGAGGATCGCCTCAGCCTGTAACTTTTTCAGAAGGCCGTGACCTACCTCGAGCAGATCTTCCTCGGTACGAATTCGAAGACCGTAGGCAAAACCGGCTTCGTGATGGTTGGGTGTGATTAGAGAAACTCTGACGTAATTATGGAACCGAGTTTCCTTGGGATCGACAGCAATATATACGTTGTTCTCGCGGCACAGTGCGATGACCTGCTGCAAAAGCGAAAGCGTGATCATACCCTTGCCATAGTCGGAAATGACGATGGCGGCGACCCGATCAATGACTCCGTGAATCTTGTTAAGGATCCGTGTTTCGACTTCGGGCACCAGTTCATGGCGAGTCTCGCGGTCGGCCCTGACCACCTGCTGACCGTGCGCCACGATTCGGGTCTTAATGGTTGTATGACGGGTCTTGTCCACCACCAGGAAATCCGACGAGATGTCTCGCTCGCCAAGCAGGGCTTGCAGGCCAGAAGCGGCCTCGTCGTCGCCCACCACCCCCAGCAGCAGCGGTTTGTCTCCCAGCGTTCGGATATTGGCAGCCACGTTGGCGGCGCCGCCAAGCAGTTTCTTGGTAGAGAGTATGTCAACGACCGGCACAGGGGCTTCAGGAGAAATCCGCTCCACATTGCCCACGAGGTACTCGTCGAGCATTATATCGCCCAGGATAAGGATTTCAGCCTTCCCCATCCGGCCGGTGATTCTGTCTATCTGTTCGCGACTCAGCGGCATCCGGGTCCTGTCCCTCGGGCTCGTGGGTCCCTGAAGCCCGATAATTGAGTTGACTTGAGGCCCAAATATATTAAACTGCGAGTCCCCATACAAGTGAAGAAGTAATTTCCTGTTTTTCAAGAGGATAGAGAAAAAATGGCCAACCCGCCCAAGCAGCAGATCAATATCGAACTGGGAGAAAAGGAAGCCGAGGGCATTTATGCGAACATGGCCCTTTTGATGCATTCTCCCACGGAAATAATCCTCGATTTTGCGAGAGTGATGCCGCGGGCACCCAAAGCCCGGGTGCTGGCTCGAATTATAATGACACCGATGCACGCCAAGCTGCTCCAGAAGACCCTTGAGGACAATCTCGCCAAGTTCGAGAAACAGTTCGGCCCGATAAAAGTCCACGGCGAACCGCATCAGGCGGCAAACCCAATCGGTTTCGAAAACCCGACCGATAGTACCGGAGAGAAAAAATGAGCCAGGGATATCTCTCGTTTGTCCTTCATTCGCATCTGCCTTACGTGCTGTCGCACGGCCGATGGCCGCACGGTACCGACTGGCTGTGCGAGGCCGCGGCGGAAACGTACCTTCCGATCCTGAGAGTCATCGGGGAATTGATTGACGAGGGTCTCCAACCCAAACTGACTATCGGCCTCTCGCCCGTGTTATGCGAACAACTGGCCGACCGCCAATTCAAGGAAGAGTTTGTCGTCTATCTCAACCAGAAGATTGCGGCGGCCCAGCACGACAGCGAAGAATTCGCCAAGTACGACCAGACAGACATGCTGGTCAATTCCCATCACTGGGAGGCGTTCTACAGCAAAACTTTGGACCGGTTCAACAATATTGGTCAGGATATCCTGTTCGAATTCCGCAAACTGCAGGACCGGGGATACCTGGAGATAATCACCTGCGGTGCTACCCACGGGTATTTCCCCTTGCTGTCACGAGACGAATCTCTGCAGGCACAGACGAAAGCGGCCGTTAAGAATTATGAAAAGCATTTCGGCTGCAAACCGCACGGCATGTGGCTGCCGGAATGCGCCTACCGTCCCCGTTACGAATGGACTCCGCCGGTTCCGATCAACGGAGCCCAGGAGAGCTACCTTCGCAAAGGAGCCGATGAGTTCCTTAGCGAAAACGGCATTGACTATTTCATCGTCGACAGCGTCCTTCTCAAAGGCGGCAAATCGGTTGGCGTGTATATCGATCGCTTCGACGCCCTCAAGCTCCTCTGGGGCGAGTTCTCCCGCCAGTACGCCCCGCGCGAGGAGGAGGCCGACAAAACTCCCCGCGAAGCCTACCTGGTGACCTCGTGTTCCGAAGGCAAGAAGCCGACCGCCATCTTCGCTCGCGATCCCGAAACCGGCCTCCTGGTCTGGTCCGGTGAACACGGTTATCCCGGCGATGGCAACTATCTTGACTTTCACAAGAAGCGTTTCCCCGGCGGGCTCCGCTATTGGGCGGTGACTTCCCCCAAATCCGACCTGGCCGACAAAATCGAGTATCACTACGAGACCGCCCTGGAGCGAATCGAAGAAAATGCCACCCATTTCGTGGACACCGCCACCGAACTCCTGACCGCCGACTTCGCCGAGAAAGACCGGCCCGGCATACTGGTCGCTCCTTACGACGCCGAACTGTTCGGTCACTGGTGGTACGAGGGACCCCTGTTTCTCAAGGAAACTCTCAAACAGGCCTGTTTGAGTTCGAAGATCGACTTGACTTTTCTCTCCGAGGACCTCGAGAGGCGCAAACCGGACCGTGTTATCTCGATTCCCGAAGGCAGTTGGGGGCAGGGGAATCATCATTACATCTGGCTAAACAAACATACTGAGTGGACCTGGAAGCACATATACAAGTGCGAAGCCAAGATGTGTGAGCTGGCCGCCTACTGGCAGGCAAACAAAGACAAACACGACGATGACCTTGAGGAGATCCTCAAGCAGTTGGCGCGCGAACTCATGCTCATGTGCGCCTCCGACTGGCAGTTCCTGATCTCGACTTTCGCCGCCCGGGACTATGCGGAGTTGAGGCTTTCGGAACACTACGAGGACTTCCAGCGAATCGCCGAAATCGCCGACAAGAAAATTGCCGGCGCGATGATCCGCGAGGGTGAACGCCAGTTCCTGCGAGACTGCCAGGAGCGCGACGTCCTTTTTCCTGAACTGGACCTCGACTGGTTCGCAGGGGTGGAATACCCGGCTTAGACCTTTCTGCTATTTGGACACAGGGATTTGAACGCGAGGCTATCCTTCAGGGCTGCCTCGCGTTTTTTGTTGATCGTTTCTCCAAATTCCCGACATATTCGCGCCATGACCGTAGCGAAAGAAACCATCCGCTGCCCCTTTTGCCGCGAGCCGATCGCGTCCGGCGCCACGCGCTGCAAGCATTGTCACGCCGATCTCAGCGAGCACAAAAAGAAACGCTCGTTCGTGGCCCGGTATAACACGTTCCGAATCGGCTTTCTTACCGGCGTACTGTTCTGCCTGATCCTTATTTTGCTGATCTATTTTCAGTTTTACGGTGGAAACTAGCTGCCGCCGACCAATCACGTCGGGGTCAGAATAGTCCGAATTGTATATTAATTGCGCAAACAGTTGCCTATTTCCCTCAGGCGATTTCATCTCTCGGCGCGCCGCGTAAAGGTCTAATTGACAGTCGGATAACGATTTGAAATAACACACCCGGTGTTCAGAAACGAGGCACAGCAATTGCTATTCAGTCTGTGAACAGAATTTCTACATCAAGTATCGGAAGTGCTATGAAAAAAGCCCTCTTTGTGGTGACAGCTCTTGTGCTAATGGCGGTTTCGCCGGGATTTGCCCAGTTCAGCTGGCAGCTCTACGATTTTGGCACCGGACCTTTTGACGGCAACAACAATTACAGCCCCATCAACTATCCCCACGGTATCGGCAACCTGCCTTCGCCGGGAATGCTGGGCGAGGGTGGTGAAGGTTTCGACCTCGAAGGCTTCAATTACGCCCGGGTCGGCAATACGATCCATCTGTCCCTGACCAATTCTTTCGGCCTATCGGGTTATTCCACCGGCTGGGACCGGTCCTACGGTCTCGGTGATATATTCTTTGGCGTCAACGGCAGCCAGAACCAGTTTGCGATTAACGTCGCCAGCGGCCAGCTGTACAGCGTCGATTCCTACCTTGGCATTCCCGACGCTCCGGGCACCTACCACGGCACGAGCATTGCCGATCAGGTCGGAGCCTGGCGTGTTGACGAAGGCACTAATCTCGGAGCCATCAATTCCGAGCACACTTTCTGGGAAGGCCTGGAGCAGAACCCGATGCAGGGCAACGGCGATACGCACGTGTTCGAGTTTGCGTTCGACGTTAGCCTGCTGGGTCAGTTCGCCGACTTCTCGTCGATAGCTTTCAGCACAACTATCGAGTGCGGCAACGATCTTATTCAGAAAGCTTACCCGGCAGTTCCGGAACCGGGCACTATCCTTCTACTGGGACTCGGCGCGATCGGTTTGGGCTTTGCGAGAAGACACCGCAAGTAGCAGCCTTACCCATCAAGACGATTTTGAAAGCCGGGCAATTGCCCGGCTTTTTTTGTGGGGATAGCTTCGCCCGACAAGTCTGGATGATGTAGGGAAGGTCCGTCTTCGGACCTGCCGCTTGACGAAACTGCCGGAGTTCCCGTGGGCGACAGAAACCAGGCCATGCCTGCGCCCTCGTCTGCCCCCTACTCGCCGGCATACTCGTAGGGCAGGATCCCTGCGATCCTGCCGGGGTCAAAACCGCAAGGGTATTGACCTGCCCGTCAAAACCACAGGAATTCCGACCTACAAGCTTCTTTCTGCGAACTCGTCAGCGATCACGTAACAGGGTTTCTGTCTCGGGTGAGCGCGTAACCTTGTATCCGGCCAACCACCACACCAGGAGAACACTGACCGCTCCGAGACCGAACGCTATCAGAAAGTAGGCCCAATCCGCAAAGAGCTTTTCTCCGCCACCGAGGCTATGGGGGATAAACCCGATGATGAAGCCGATTCCCAATCCCAGCCCCAGCGGCCAGCCGATGTGCGTACTCGCCTTTCGCTGTTTTCTTAGTCGTTCTCTCGTACTCATTTGGTCCTCCGATATGTATGTACCTGTTCGTGGGCCGCAGACGCCCTCGTCTGCTGCTCGATTGGTTTGTTAGTGCCTGCCTACTTCAACAACAGCATCTTTCTCGTCTCGGAGAAATCGTTAGCCTGCAACTTGTAGAGATACACCCCCGATGGCTGGTCTTTCAAATCGAGCTCAAGCGTGTGGTGCCCGGCGGACCGGGTCTCAACCTTCCGTGATATCTCC
>JAAERE010000173.1 GCA_024230675.1 bacterium
AGCGTATAGACTTAGGTCAAATCCTTGGCGCACTGGAGATCAGGGCCGAGGCTTGGGAAACAACTGCGGCTTACGCTAGAGGCGAAGAGATCGATCCCGGCGTTATCGTAGAGGAACACTCCAGTGCGCGCGAGGCCGAGACGATCGCCTCGGACTATCGCCGGATTATCGACGAGATCGAACGGCAGACAACCTGAGATTCTCGGTAACAATCGCCTCCCCCACTTTCTGATTGCCCGCCAGCAAACCACCCCCTATATTCTCCACCACTTAACCGCACAGACGAGAGGTAAGAGTTGGCACAGAAGGTCTCACCAGAAGCGGAAGCACTCCTCGGGAAGGAATTTAAGGTCCTCGATCACGGCCTCATCAGGCTGGTCGACTTCATGGGCTCCGACGCCGCCATAGTCCAGGCCGCCCGCGTCTCCTACGGCGCCGGCACCACCAAGAAATCCCGCGATCGTGAGCTGATAAGGTACCTTCTGCGCCACCGTCACACCTCGCCGCTCGAAATGGTCGAGTTCAAATTCCACGTCAAGCTTCCGATTTTTGTCGCCCGCCAGTGGATAAGACACAGGACGGCCAACGTCAACGAATACTCCGGCCGGTACTCGATCATGAAGGAAGAATTCTACGTCCCGCCGCCGGAAGACGTCGCTTTCCAGTCGACCGACAACAAACAGGGGCGAAGCGAGGAAGAAGTCCCCGACGAACTCAAGCAGGAATTCATCGAGCATCTGGCGAAATCTCAGAAAACTCAGTACCAGGGCTATTCGAAATTTATCGATGCCGGTCTGGCTCGCGAGATTGCGCGAATCGATTTGCCGCTTTCGCTGTACACCGAATGGTACTGGAAGATTGACCTCCACAATCTTCTGCACTTTCTCCGTTTGCGCATGGACAAACACGCGCAAAAGGAAATTCGCGAGTACGCCAACATCATGGCTGATATGGTCAAAACAATTTGTCCGGCGGCCTACGAGGCGTTCGTGGATTTCGCTCTTGAATCGGTCTCCTTCACCGGACCGGAGATTCGCATTCTCAAGCAGACACTGTCCGATTTCGAACTCCCCGACACTGACGAGTTGAAAAAGCTCGGACTCTCGAAGATGGAGCGGTTCGAACTGCGCGAGAAGCTGGAGAACATCAAGAAAGTTTAGACGTCCTAACTCCGTCCTGCTTGTCTTTTACATATTCTTGTCATCGCATTGCATCTTCGCCTTGTTTGAACGTGTGTGATCAACTCGTACTGACAGGAACCGCCACAAAAAGCCCACCAGCGTTACCTTTTGCCTTGACATAGCGGCCCGCAGAAATTACATTGAGAATGGCCAAAAGCAGATGCCGATATGGGGTATAGATACTGGTCGTATTCGTTAATCCCCGCCTGGCTTTTTGTATTGGCCGGACGATAACACGATATGAATTAGGTAAACCGCGGAGGGAGCGTATGGACGATTGCTCACGTCCCGCCGTCCACATTTTGACTTATTTCAACATACCTATCTCCAGGTCAAAGCCCTTCTGTCGGTTTACCTAAAAGAGATATATTCGGTCCTGCCTATGGGCATTGGGGACCGGTCTTAGACATCTCCGATCTCGACGACGCGAAGACCGGTTATTGAGAGGGAGGGGGGAAACAAGTACAGGGGTGGGATGCCGTGAGTCCTGTCTGCAGAAATGGGCTCTAACGTCTGTTGGCTGGCAGTTCCGCGCCACCGGGAAGATGGTTTTACGCGAGTAAAATTGAATCTTTCAGCGACAATGCCTCCGACGTTTGTCGGGGGTATTGTTGTGTCCGGTCATTTTCCGGGGGGGTTTTCCAGATCAACCACAGTTGCCCCCCAACCGCCGCCCGCCCCGCCTTCCTTCCGGAAAGCCTTCACGCTCGGATGTGACTTCAACAGGCTGCGGACAATCTCCCTCTGCACCCCGATCCCCTTACCGTGAACGATTCTGAGCGACAGGATGCCGCGCTCAAGGCAGACTTGAATGTACTCCTCGACCACTGCCCGCGTCTCTTTGGGGGAGAACTGGTGAAGGTCCAGGGTGCCATCGATTGGAAATTCCACCGGGTCGTTTTCGGTCATCGTATCACTTTCCAGCGTTCGGGCCTGCGCCGCACCGGCGCGGCCCCTAAGGGGTTGACGGGGGGGCTTTTGGGTGGCATCTTACGCCCCACTAATCCCCACTGTACTCTTGGAGCGTAACTTTGTCAACCGTTTCAACTGAATCCTCCGGTCCCGCGCGCGAAGGTCTCCTGCGCCAACTAACGGCCATGAGCCGTCCGTTCTGGATGGCCAACATCATGGAGATGATTGAGCGTCTGGCGTACTACGGCGTACGGGTGGTAGTACCGATTTATATCGCCCAGGCCGATGAAATCGGCGGCCTTCATTTCACGGCTATCGAGAAAGGTCAGATATTCCTCTGGTGGGCGTTGTTCCAGTCGATCACGCCGATGTTCTCCGGCGGCTTTGCGGATCGGTACGGATACAAGAGGACTATCTTTGTGTCGATCGTCTTTAAAGTTCTGGGATACGTTCTCATGGCGACTCAGACCTCGTACTGGGCATTTCTTTTCGGATGCTGTACGCTGGCGTTCGGCACGGCTATTTTCAAACCCGGCGTCTGGGGGACGATGGTCCATTCGATGGACAAAAAGCACTCCTCGGTCGGCTGGGGGATCTTCTATATGTTGGTCAACGTGGGCGGGTTCCTGGGTCCGCCGGTGGCGCATTTCCTCTACGGCCACGGTTGGCCCGCCGTCTTTTACGGCTGTGCGGCTCTGGTATCGCTCAATTTCCTTATGCTGCTTACGTACAAGGACCCACCTTCGGGCGGTAAGCAAGTGGCCGGCTTTCTTGAGACGTTCGTGGTCACAATCAAAAAGTTCTTCAACCTGCGCTTGATCATATTCGTGATTATCATGTCCGGGTTCTGGCTGATGTTCATGCAACTTTTTGACATGTTACCTAATTTCATTGTCGACTGGATCGACAGCTCCAAACTGGTGGCCGATCTGCACATTCCGGAATGGATGCTCCAGCAGAACTCCCTTCGCGGACCGCAATTATCACAGGAATGGATGATCAATTTCAACTCCGGCCTGATCATCATCGCAGTTGTATTCATCTCCTGGCTGGTTTCGCGCATGCGGCGGACCCATTCGATTTTCCTGGGCATTGTCTGCTCATCATGTGGGCTGGTATTAGCCGGATTCACCACCGCAGGTGCGTTCTGTCTGGCCGGTATTCTTGTATTCTCGGTCGGGGAGATGCTGGCCTCGCCCAAGATGAACGAATATCTGGGCGTTATTGCACCGCCGGGCGAAAAGGGGCTCTACATGGGGTACGCTAACGTGCCCCAGGGAGTAGGCTGGGGGCTGGGCTCGGTAATCGCCGGGCACGCCTATGACGAGATGGGAGACAAGGCCAATCTTGCCCTTGATTATCTGAGCAGGAACTTCAACGTAACAGATATTTCCCGCCCGGAGGCGATGAACAAACTGGTGGAACTGACCGGCAAATCTCACGCCGAAGTCACTTCTTTGCTCTGGGATGTTTACAGCCCCTACGAACTGTGGTATCGTTTCGCAGCAATTGGTATTGCCTCGGCCATCGCGATGTTGTTTTATGCCCGTTGGGTGAAAAGATATGAAGCGCCGGACGTTTAGCGGACAGCCGGCCACAGAGATGAAAGACAAGAACAACGAATAAATCGGAGAGACACATGACTACCAGCACCAAAATCCCCCCGGCTCCAACCTGGGACCTGGAATCGCTTTTTCCGGGCGGTTCCGCTTCACCGCAGTTTGCCGACTTCATGAAGAAGACCAAAGCTGCGCTAGACAAAGCTCGCCAGGACGCCGACCAGCTTCCCAAGAAGCTCGATGACTCCGCGATAGCCGCGTGGACGGATCACATCCTGAACCTCCAGAACGTTATCGAAGATATCGAACTGGGGCTCTCGTTTGCTCACATGCTGACTTCGCAGAAGGTTGACGACGCCGGAGCGCATACTTACGAAGCTCAAGCGTATGAGTTCCTCTCTCTCTGGGAGAAGCTCAAGGCGGAGGTGGACGCTCTGTCGCTGGAACAGACCGACGATGCCTGGAACAAGCTGGTGACGTCGGACAAGATAAGCGAGATCAGCTTCTACCTTAACCACGAGCGTGACCTCACTAAAAAGAAGATGGCCGTGGAGCAGGAATCTCTGGCGCTGGATCTGGCGGTCAACGGTTATCACGCCTGGAACCGTCTCTATGACAAAATGGCCGGGGACCTTCGGGTTGAATTTGAAGAAGATGGCACAAGCAACACTCTCTCGCTCGGGCAGCTGGCCACCAAAATGGGCGATGCCAACCGCGATGTAAGAGCGCAGGCGTTCAAAAAGATGTCCGAAGCCTGGGAATCGCGCGCGGAGTTGGCCGCCATGACGCTCAACGCTCAGGCCGGGTTCCGGCTGTCGCTTTACGGTCGTCGGGGCTGGGACTCGCCCCTGTTCGAGCCCCTGCACCAGGCCAAGCTTTCGCAGGCGAGCCTCGACGCTATGTGGTCGGTGATCGCCCGGGAAACTTCCAAGCTGGAGCCGTATGTCGAGGCCAAGAAGAAACTTCTCGGCATTGATAAATATCGCTGGTACGACGAGTTTGCCCCTTGCGGACAGGCCGACCGGCTTTATCCGTACGACGAGGCGGCGGACTTCGTCGTCAGGAACCTCAAGGATTTTTCGCCCGAAATGGCCGACTTCTCTCGCATGGCGGTTGATAAGAAGTGGATCGAGGCTGAGGATCGCAGCGGAAAAGCCGGCGGCGGTTATTGCACCGGGACCGGTAAGTATCGGCAGAGCCGCATTTTCATGACCTACGCCGGGTCTTACGAAAACCTGCTGACCCTGGCCCACGAACTGGGGCACGCGTATCATCATCACGTACTCAAGGACACGCCGTTCCTGGCTACGCAGTATCCGATGACCCTGGCCGAGACGGCTTCGATTTTCAACGAGACGCTGGTCAACGATGCCGCGATGGAGGCGTGCGACGATCCCAACGAAAAGCTGATGCTTGTGGATCAGAAGCTTCAGCAGGCGTACGTCATGTTCTGCGACATTCACTGCCGCTATCTGTTCGACCGGAGCTTCTACGCCGAGCGCAAGAACGGGACGGTTCCCAGGGCGCGCCTGGATGAACTGATGATCGAAGCGCAGAAAAAAGCCTACGGCAACCTGCTCGACGGATCGGGGCATCACCCGTTGTTCTGGGCTTCGAAACTGCATTTCTTTATCACCGACTCGCCGTTCTACAACTATCCCTACACGTTTGGATTCCTGTTCGCGGGCGGCGTGTACGACCGGGCAAAACGGGAAGGCAGTGCGTTTGCCT
>JAAERE010000174.1 GCA_024230675.1 bacterium
CCCAGTCATGACCGTCGCTGCGAACCACATCTTCGGATTCACCCACGGCCAAAACGAAATCATCCGACAATCCCCAAACCGCGTGCATCTGGTTGTCCGTCGGGCTGGGATCTGCATCCCAAGCCGTTCCGTCGTAATGCAAAAGACTCCCATGCTCTCCGACGGCATATACGTCGGATATGGAGCTGCCCCAGACGCCGGTCAGGTCCCGATCCGTGGTAGAAAGGCCCGAGTGCCATCCGGAAGTATCGTATCTCTGAACCACACCGCCGTCGCCCACTGCGAAGAAAACGGATCCCAGACCCCATATATCACGCAGCGTCTGACCTGTGCCGCTGTTTACCTGGCTCCAGGTGGAACCATCGTAGCGCACGATGGCACCGGAAAAGCCCACGGCAAATACATTGCTGTCGGAGACACCCCAGATTCCGTTGAGATCCACCTGCACTCCGGAAAAAGTCGAGGTCCATTCGACACCATCGTAGTGCAGAATCTGTCCCCGTCCACCGCAGACAAATATGTCTGTCTCCGAACTGCCCCAGACGGCAAAGAGGTCGAAAGAGGTTGGGCTGTTAACTTCGTTCCAGTGGAGGCCGTCGTACCGGAGAATCGTTCCTTGCTCGCCGACAGCGTATATGTTGTTTTGAGAAGTCCCCCAGATTCCGTACAGGTCGTTATCGGTCGGGGACATCATGTCGATCCAAACGCCTTCGATGTAATAACGGAGGATCCCGTCGTCACAAACCACGTGGAGCGTGTCGGGGTCGGTTCCCCAAACATCCCGAAAGTTTGCCCCGACCGTCATTGGCTGCCAGGAGAGGACGGGGTCCACCTCAACCGGCTCGCTGGCCTTTTCTCCGCAGGAGAACGAACCCGCTACGAGAGCCAGGATCAGGAGCGTTAAGATGAGTCTAATTCTGTCATTGTGCGCCATTGCTATGTTCCCCTGTGTTGTCTATGCAAAGTTCTTTTGTAATAGAAGGTTAGAGCGATTGTAGGCAACGGGGCCATGATAGTCAACTTTTAATACGTGGAGCCTGGTCACCGGGGCCCTCTCCCGACTTATGAAAACGGCACAAATGTCGATATAAATGGTACGGCATTTTAACCAAGCTAAACAAAGGGCTAGCAATGGATATTACGGGATTCCTGGCCACTGTTGCCAACAATATGAAAAACCGCTACCTGAGCATGGCTCAGGATATGTCCGCCGGACGGACGCCGAACCATTTCAAAAGCTTGCCGACTGAGCAGGCTGTGCCCGCCGAGAAGGCGGAGGTGGAGGCACAGCAACCGAGGGTCGACAGCTATGAACCTTCGGACTCCTCCAAAACCGCCACGGACAAAAACGCTCCGGCAGTCGAGAACCAGACCAAAACCGACGATCCCCAGACCGGACAGACTCCGGTGGAAAAACAGCCCGACGGCACTTACTATTACAAACGCAAGGCCGAGCTGGAATACAAACTCGACCTGAGCTTCAATCTCGCGGCTGTGATGCAGACGGTCGAAAGGATTGAAGACGGAGATACGGCAGCTATCGATGAATTCGCCGCCGCCGCGTTTGGCCTCAACGCCGACTTCGCTTTGAAGGGCTACCAAAAGGTTAAGACCAACATGACCGAGGAAACCGATCCGTACAAGCGCCGGTCTTTCTCGGCCGCAAGAACGCGCAGCACCGGCCGGATGGCCGCCCAGACCAAAAACTTCGCCCTGGAATCATTCTATAAGGAATCCTCCAAAGTACGTCGCTCGCTCAAAGAGTCGGTCCGCGGAGACCATTACCGCGCTGTGAACAAGTTTTCGGTCCGCTATCGTATGGACAACCAGTTCAGCATGGCCTTTGCCGACCGGTTCAACGTCCAGACCCAGCGGGTTGCCGATCAGGCCCCTAGTGCGGTTGGCGATTATGTGAATTCCGCCGGTGACATCGCGGTCGGAGGATCAACCGAATTGATGAGCACGTTTTTTGACGCTGTCGACGGTTATCTCGATGGCGCCGAACAGGGGCTGCTCGATAAGGTGACGACGTTCTTCGACCAGGCCGCCGGCGAACTCGGTTTTTCCGGCGCCCAGGTGGAAATGGCTCGAGAGCATCTGACCGGGACGATCGAGAGTTTCTTTGACCGGGTGGAGACGGCTATCGACGGTATTGAAACACAGTTCGTGCCGCAGACGCAGATACCCGAGGCTCCCGAGGCTCCGGAGATCGAAGCCCCGGTCGCAGAGGTGGACACGCCGGATGTGCCGAATGCAGCCAGTGTCTCCAAGAAGCTTTTGGATTCAATGGATACGCTGCCGTATTTGCAGCCTTCGCCTGAGGACGTCCACCAGCTCGCTGAGGCGTAGGTTAGACGATTGGGTAGGTCGAAACCCCTGCGGTTTTGACGGGTAGGTCAATACCCTTGCGGTTTTGACCGGTAGGCAGGACGGCCCGGCGCTCCGGGACGCCTTTACACAGATAGGCAGGTCTCCTTCGGGCCTGCCGTTATTATGCAAGTAATACGAGCCACGATAGATGATTATCATTCGGGCAGACCTAACCCGGGTGGCCCACCCTTTCCAGGGTGGGATGTGCCGGACAGTTCCCACCAGACGCCTTCGGCTCTTGGTGGGCTACAAAGAATGGACGGGTAGCCCACAGCTTGCTGTGGGTACCATCGACAGCAGTTTTGCCCGGAGCTTTGGAATGCGCATACACGACACGTACAACGATCAGACTCTCCGCGAACTCTCACTATTTCTCACGACCGACGAGATCGCCAGGCTCTACGGCCTGCTGGGCAGCATGCTGGGGGACATTCGGGC
>JAAERE010000175.1 GCA_024230675.1 bacterium
CTGAATGGGCGGCAGGCGACTCAGGCAGCGAGATCGAGCTGGTACTCGTGGTGGAGGCCACCGAGCACCGGCATACGATTCACAGTCGCACCGTTCGGCAGATGGTGCCGTTGAGCCTGCCGAGCCACCGGCAGTCCAGCAGGTGGGTCGGGCAAACCCGGCCCGAGGCTGGAGTGAGGCCGGCCACGGTTGTAGTGCTCAACCCACTCCCTGAGAATCATTCGTAGGTGCGTGTCGCTCATTGGAATGATGTGATCGAGGCATTCCCGGCGAAGCGTTCCGATCAGCCGCTCGCAGAAGGCATTCGCGAGCGGCGCCCGAAAAGGCGTCTTCAGGACTGTCAGCAGCATGGCCTCGATGGCATTATCGAGTGCCCGCGAGAAGATCGAAGCGCGGTCGTGGATGAGCCATCGGTAGTCGTGCTCCCACGGCAGGGCTTCGCGGAACTGTTGGATCGTCCATTCGGCCGTTGGATTGGCGGTAACGTTGGCGTGGAGAATTCTGCGGCTCCCGATCTCCATGATCACGAAAATGGAGAGCACCTGAAAACGCGCCGTCACGGCTGCGGTGAAATCACAGGCGGCAATAGCCTAGGTGATTGCGCACAAAGGTTGACCAGCGCTGGCTGCCGCGCTGCCGCCCTTTCGGCTTTCGCGGCATGTACTTGCGCACCGTCCGTGGAGAGACTTCGAGGCCAGTCTTCAGGAAAAGCTCGTGAGCGATGCGCTCCTCCCCCCAAAGAGGATTCTCCCTTGCCATTTTCGTGATGAGCCGGCGAGCCGTGTCCGAAAGCGGTGGTCGCCCGGGCCGGCTCTTCCAACGCCAGAGGAGCTTGAAGCCCTGACGGTGCCAGCGGATCAGCGTTTCCGGTTTGATGACGACGAGGGCGTCCTTCCAGTCGCAGAGTCTGCTGAGCAGTACCATGGTGAGCTGGTTGCCCCTGCTGGCGCGTCTTGGTCTCTTCTCTCGCTCGATGAAGAGACCGAGCTGCCGCCGCAACAGGAGATTCTGCGCAACGAGCTCCTGATGGGCGCAGAGGAAGCGCAGGTACTTGGTCGCGAAGGAGACGGGTAGCACCGCGAGCACGAAGAGCGCGCGTACGATTTCGCGGAGGTTGTGAAGGCAATCGGATATCGAGGGTAGTTTCATCGGGGTTGTTGTACCAGAAAGTCTTCTTGAAGCCTGTAGGGACAATGCGATTTTAGCGAACGAAGTGTCGATTTACGGTATGAATGGGGGCTCATTCCGTCCGGGATACCGTGCTCGTGCCTCCGGCCATCCAACTGAAAGTACGTGCCTCCCGTCCCAAAAGACGGGTGGGAGACGGGACGGATCGCTTGCGGCAGTA
>JAAERE010000176.1 GCA_024230675.1 bacterium
ACCACCGCCGCACCGGTGAAACGGCCCTCGCGGAGATCCTCGAGAGCCTGGTTGGCTTTCTCCAGCGGATAGGCGTGGACTTCGGTCTTGACCGGAACTTTCGGCGCCAGCGCAAGAAACTCCTCACCGTCCTTACGGGTCAGGTTGGCGACTGAGCGCACCGACCGCTCTTCCCAGAGGATCGAGTACGGGAACGAAGGGATGTCGCTCATGTGGATACCGGCGCAGACGACCGTTCCCCCTTTGACCGTAGCCCTGAGAGCCAGAGGGACAAGTTCCCCGACCGGCGCGAATATAATCGCTGAGTCCAGAGGCTCCGGCGGTGTTTGCGAGGAATCCCCAGCCCACACCGCGCCAAGCCCTTTGGCGAAGCCTTGAGCCGCCGTGTCCCCCTGCCGGGTGAACGCGTAGACTTCAATTCCCTGATAGCGGGCAACCTGAATCAGGATGTGGGCAGCGGCGCCAAAACCGTAAAGGCCAAGTTTTTTCGGGCTGTCTGTCATACGAAAGGCGCGAAAACCGATAAGGCCGGCACACAGAAGCGGGGCCGCCTGAAGATCAGGATAGTCTTCGGAAATCGGGAAACAGAAGCCTTTGTCGGCGACGCAGTACTCGGCAAAACCGCCGTCGATCTGATACCCGGTATAGCGGGCGCTGTCGCACAGGTTTTCTTTTCCGGAATTGCAGTACCGGCAGCCGCTGCAACTTCCGCCCAGCCAGGGAATGCCCACCCGTTCACCGACGTGAAAAGCGCTCACACCCTTCCCCAGTTCAGAGACCGTCCCCACTACCTGATGACCGAGTACAAGAGGCAGTTTCGGCTCGGTCAGGTCGCCGTCGAGAACGTGAAGGTCCGTGCGGCAGACGCCGCAGACGGAGACTTTCACTTTGACCTGCCCCGGTTCGGGGTTGGGTTCGGGGATGTTGACCGGCTGGAGCTTTTCGCCCGGCCGGTTGAGAATCATCGCTTTCACAGGCGGGGCCTGTCTGTTATACTTGGTGCGATCATGATATAAGAGTCCGAAAAGGACAGTCAAAAGTCAAGCGGGAGAAAAC
>JAAERE010000177.1 GCA_024230675.1 bacterium
AAGCCTATCTCGAATTCCTCCCGGGGGAGAATCATCCCAGCCAACGCGGCCTTCCCGATGTAGCTGGAGCCTACGAAGATCGAGACCTTGCCGGGCATCAGGGGCGCCTTGTCCTGATTCTTCAGGGACATCACCCGGAAAGCGTCCTTGCGGTTGCTCGGGCGACAGATGAAGCGGGGAGAGGCGGCGAGTTGGTAGTTAGCAATCGGCGTTCTAACAGCCTGCCCGTCGGATAGGATCGTTTCTTTTCGTCGCACTCTGAAGGCTGTGTTAAAGGACCAGGCATCCAGGGACCCGAGCGGGGCGTCGATGGGCAAACCATCTACTATATAGGCCACTTCGCCGGCTCGACTACCTCGAATGAAAACCTGGCCTTCGGAGCTTGTCTGGACTCCGGCAACTTGCTCCAGCAGCGCGTCCACCGTCTGGACCGGTTGGTGCGAACTGTATCTATCAATGATCTTCGACTTTCCGCGGACGGTGATTGTCTGGTCCAGTTCCATGGAGCGCCTGGGGGCCGGAGCCGACAGAAACCAACCCAGCAGCTTTCCCGGACCCGTCCCACGAGAAGGCAGAGCGGTCGAGAGAGTCAGCTCAACATCCTCCCAGTCTTCACCTGTGGTCTGGATGACTTCGGCGTAGTAGCCGATTTCGACGCTGTCCGATCCTGGTTTCAGGCGGGCGTCGTAAATCGGAATCCAGGTCGCCCCCGATATGATATAGTCAAGGGCGAGCTCAACATGTCCGGCTCTCTCCAAACGCAGGTCGATAGTCACCGAGGTACTTGTGAGACGCTGGTTCGCCTCCAGTTCTCGGTGCTGTCTCACGAGCTGGCTTCGCCGGACCTCTATGTCGTTCAACTGAGCGCGAGCTGCTCGAATAGAATCATCCGTCTGCATGTGCTTACGCCCAACGAAATCGTACGCGGCTTCCCATTGTGAGACTTCCAGGGCGCCTTGTGTAACCTGTTCGCCCATTTGCTTGCCCGCCGCGCCGGCCAGTGCCATCAGCAGGTTTTTTTGTTTCTCGAAAGCCTGAAGATGGTCTCTCAGCAGATCGCGCTCTTCTCGCTCCAACTTCATAATCTCCCGCTTCAGCTCGGCCGCTTTCTCGCGGGGGGATTCGAGGTGGTGCACTTGTTTGTGACGCAGACCCAGGATCAGGGCATCCTTTACCCCGGCAGCCGAGACGCTGAACGTCTCTGCGTCGACTTTGCTCGGCAGGCGCTCTATCAGAATCGAGTGTTCTCCGGCTTCCAGGTCGAGGCCGGCTATGCGCGTGACTTTTGCCTGGCCGGGATAAACCGTAACTTTCTCAATGGGTGCTTCAACGGGAGTCGGCTGATTTTCGCCGGCATAGACGGTGCACGTCCCTGTCAGGCACAACAGTACAAATAGCGTTGCAGCATATCTCATTATCGTGCTCCTTTCGCTTGACGCTGGATGCGAACGGGCGCAAGAGTAACCTTGGGGGACACAAAGCCTGCCAATGGTCTGTGTCCGAGACGAGGTGGGGACGGAATCATTTTCTACGAGGGGAATCTACCCCAAAGACGGTCGCGAAGCGACTTATGTTCAAAAACCTTCTGGCCTGTCCCAGGCAACAATAACCAACAAAGAGGTCCACAAATCCAACGCCTGTCTTCTGCCCGGCGTAACAACTGATGAGCGCCGATGCTCAATGTTGGCCCGATTAGGCCGGCGTGAGGCCGGGGAGGCACGATGGTACGTCTCAGCAAATCCGTCAGTTTGAATATGGATGTACGTGGCATGGAGCAATCTGCCACGATCGCCATCAACGACCGCTGCCAGTCGCTCCAGCGCGAGGGCCGCAATGTGTATCGCCTTGGGCTGGGCCAATCGCCGTTCCCGGTGCCAAAGCCGGTGGTCGACGCCCTCAAACTCCACGCCCACGAAAAAGCCTACCTCCCGGCGCGCGGACTTCCGGAACTCAGGCGAGCGGTCGCGGAGTTTCATCGACGGCACGACGGAGTCGAGGCTCTCTCGGAAAACGTGATGGTTGGTCCCGGTTCAAAGGAGCTGATGTTCCTGCTCCAGATCGTCTACTACGGGCAGCTCCTGGTCCCCACGCCCTGCTGGGTTTCGTATATTCCACAGGCCAAGATAGTCGGGCGGAAGATCGGCCTCATCCCGACCACTTTCGAAACCTGTTGGCAGGTGACGGCCGAGCAGCTGCGTCAGAGGTTCGAACGACAGAACGATCCGTACCGACCGCGCATTCTGATTCTGAACTATCCGGCCAATCCGCACGGCTGTACCTACAGCGCCGAGGAACTTGAAGAACTGGCCGCGGTCTGCTGCAAGTACGAGATGGTCATCCTATCCGACGAAATCTACGGGCAGACCAACTTTCTGGGCGACCATGTTTCCATGGCCCGTTTTTGTCCGGAGCATACGATCATCAGTTCCGGGCTCTCCAAATGGTGCGGGGCAGGGGGCTGGCGGCTGGGGACGTTTACTTTTCCTTCGTCGCTGGACTGGCTGCGCGACGCCATGACGGCCGCGGCAAGTGAGACGTATACTTCCGTGAGCGCGCCTATACAGTACGCCGCCGTGCGGGCGTTCCTCGGTGGGACGGAGATAGAGCGCTACCTCTGGCACTCCCGTCGCATTCTGGCAGACATTGCTATCAAGCTTACGGCTATGCTGGCCGAAGCCGGGGCGAGCGTGCATCCGCCCGACGGAGCGTTCTATCTGTTTCCTGATTTCTCACCTCTGGCTGACCGCCTTGCGATGCGTGGCATCACCAGCTCCACTACTCTCTGTGAGCAGCTCCTTCAAGATACCGGCGTGGCGATGCTGCCGGGAAGCGATTTCGGCCGCCCGCCCGAAGAGCTGACCGCACGCATTGCCTATGTCGATTTCGATGGGGCCAAGGCACTCACGGCCAGCGAGACGATTCCGCTCGATCAGTCGCTGCCGGATTCGTTTGCCGAGACGTGGTGCCTAAATGTCCTGAAAGGTGTGAGGGTGCTGGTAGATTGGTTGGGGAAGTGACGAATAAGGGAAGAGCGAACCGCCAACTGCAGTCCGCTCTTCGTCTTTCATCTATGGCTGTGCGATCAGTCCTTTGAACCAAACCCTTTGAAGGCCATGTGACCCAGCGTAGCGGTCAGCAAGCCAAACAGTATCAGGGCCAGCCACGGGCCGAAACCTCCAGCAAGGGAATTCAGCATGCCGTAGTGAGCGTCGTAGTAAGCTGCAAACGCCGGCCAGGAGCCGATCATAAACGCCCCTACAACTCCAAAGAGACCATCGCCGGCCACCATGCCCGAGGCGAATAGGATTCCGCGAAGGTTCCGCTTTTGGAACTGTTCGGGAGTAGATTTCCGCTTGACCAGCCATGAGACTATGCCGCCGGCCATAATCGGTGTGGAGAGCGACAGCGGCAGGTAGAGGCCTATCGCCACCGGCAGCGAAGATATCCCCAGCAGTTCAATTGCCAGGGCGATCACACCACCGACCATAATTGGTTCCCACGGCAGATTGAAGCTCATCACCCCCTGAACGACTGTGGCCATAATATTGGCCTGTGGGGCGAGGAGCGGCGTGCGGCCGGTAGCGCCTTCGACAAATCCGAAAGCGTCGTTGAGATAGTAAATCGTAAAGCCCATTGCCAGAGCGGGGAAGAGCAGACCTATGAATTCGGTGAGCTGCTGTTTACGCGGTGTGGCGCCAAGCAGGTAACCGGTCTTCAGATCCTGGGC
>JAAERE010000178.1 GCA_024230675.1 bacterium
GGCGGATGGACCCAGTGACCACAGTCGCTGCAACGCTGGAAAACCAGTTCGTGCCGTGAAATCCCTTCCCAGAAAGGCACACTATCCTCACCAGGGATGGGTCTAGGCGCGATATATTTCGATTCATTCGGACTACTCATCAATTGCCTCCAAGGATAAGCCCACTTGCCGGGCCGCCGGCACCGGTAGTGACCAGCACACAATCCGCATCGTTCACCTGATTCGATGATGTTCCCCGTATCTGGCGAACGGCTTCAACGATGTGATTCAAGCCAAAAATGTGACCCTCTCCGAGGGAGCCACCGGCTGTGTTCAGTGCCAGAGAACCGCCGGCTCGAATGCGATCACCGTTTTCGCAAAACGCTGCGCCCTCACCCTGAGAGCAGAAACCAAGCGCCTCCAGCTGCATCGGAATCAGTGGGGCGTATGCATCATCGAGCTGGGCTATGTGTATGTCCTTGGGACTGACGCCAGCCATACTATAAAGCTTTTCACCCACGCGGCCGATCTCCGGCAACTCCGCGAGTTTCGGTCCGTAGAAGCTGTTCTTTTCTTCGGTTTCGACTATCTGACTTTGCGCTGCGGCCACGATATGGGCGGGCTTCTGTTCAAGGTCCGCTGCTCGTTCCCGAGTGGTTATAATAAACGCAACTGCCGCATCAGCGTCCTCGCGGCAATCAAGCTCACGAAGTGGATCGACGATCATGGGCGAATTCAGATAA
>JAAERE010000179.1 GCA_024230675.1 bacterium
AGCCTCCGCCGTGAAGGACCGCCATCTTTTCCAGATAGCGCCAGCCGGGAGTGGTCTTGCGGGTATCCAGGATGCGTACCCCGGTCCCTTTTGTCCGCTCTACGAAAGCGGCCGTGTGGGTGGCGATACCGCTGAGCCGGCCCAGAAAATTGAGCGCGACCCTTTCCGACGAAAGGACAGTCTGGTTGAAACCGTCAATTCGTGCAATTGTGTCCCCCGCCGCAAAGCTCTCCCCGGCGCTTAGGTCAAAACTGAGTTCATTGGCGGAGTCGACAATCTCAAACGCCAGCATCGCCGGTTCCACACCGGAGAGCACGCCGCTCGACTTGGCTACAATCTTGGCTTTTAGCGGGTCAGGCTCAAGGCAGGCCAGCGAGGTCAGGTCCCCCTTGCCGATATCTTCCGCGAGGGCCGCCCTGACCAACTCCAGTATCTCTTGATGGTGTTTATCCATCTTGCGCAATGATCCCCTTGTGTTGCTTATTGTCTTTGTAAGATTATATTAAACTGTCGCCAAAACCAAAACCAAAAAGCGGCGAAGCCGCCCTATTGGTGTTTCTGAAGGATAGGAGGCCCGCAGGGCCGATTATGACCAAGCGTAAGAAACAGCAGAAGCCAACGATAGCAGTGATCGGGTATGGGTCGCAGGGGCGGGCTACGGCCCTGAACCTTATCGATTCCGGCTATCCGGTAACGCTTGGCCTGCGCGTGCGTTCGAAATCACGTCGGGCAGCCCGGCGGGACGACTTTTCCGACATTCCCCAAATTTCCGAAGCCGTAAAAAAGGCACACATAGTGTGTTTTGCTTTTCCGGATCATTTGCACGGGCGCGTGTTTGAGCGCGAGATAGCAGCTTCACTTCGCAAAAACGCCACGCTCTGGTTTCTGCACGGGACCTCGGTGCATTTTGGATCCGTGACGCCGCCGAAAGGGACCGATGTTATCCTGATCGCCCCCCACGCGCCGGGTGTTGCGGTGCGCGAGGAATTCCTGGGGGGGCGCTCTATTTCGGCCTTTTATGCCGTGTACCGCAATCATTCGCGCCAGGCCCGGAGTACTATCACTCAGTTGGCCGGAGCTATCGGCATTCGCCCCGGCAATCTCTTCAAGACGACTTTTGAGCAGGAGGCAGTTGGGGATCTGTTTGGCGAGCAGGCGGTACTTTGCGGCGGGTTGGCGATGTTAATCAGGAGCGGGTTTGAGGTTCTCGTGGAAAGCGGCCTGAAACCGGAAAACGCCTATCTCGAAGTAGC
>JAAERE010000180.1 GCA_024230675.1 bacterium
CTTGATACCGTTTGCCACCAGTTCAAGAGCCAGATTGTCGGGCGTACCCGGTACTGTGGCATCGGAATTGACGTTGACCGTATCGCTCATGCCGAATGCTTCCTGGCCGTTTTCTTCCCGCACACCGGCCACGGCATAGATATAGATACCTTCTTCTGCGGGGGAATCGATAAATTCCAGCTGGGCTGTACTCATCCGGTCGCCGTAGGCCGAAAGTTCGGTCTCATCCGGCGCCTGCCTGAACAGCTGATAGGCTGAAATGTTGTCGGTCTCACTCCATGTGAGCCGGATATCTCCTTCAGGCAGCGATTCTCCGGTAAGACCTGTGGGAGAAGCCGGGGGCGGCAGTTCGCCCTGGTAGACCTGGAACAGGTTGTTACAGTCTATCCAGTCACCCACATTATCCAGATAATCGATACCCGCATATACAAACTGCAGATTTTCACTCTCAGCCGACCCCGCATCAGAGGGCAGCTCGAAACTGCTCTGCCAGGTCTGTGCGTCGCCGGGCTGGGTCTGAATCATGGTCATATTATCGATCACAACGGGATCACCGCTGTGGTTTGAAAGCATATAGGAAAGCTGGGCAAGTTCACCGGTTTTCATGGCTTCGTTCAATCCCACGGTCACGGTGACGGTCACCGGACTCAGCTCATCGTTTTTGACGGGCGCAGCCGGTGAAATCACGATACTGGTCACCGACGGACCCCGGGCGTCGATCAAAAGGCTGTCCCCGCTTTCGACCAGATCACCCCGGTTACCGGCCAGATCCCTTGCGGAAAAAACAGCATAGGCCGTACCCGCGGGGGCATTA
>JAAERE010000181.1 GCA_024230675.1 bacterium
GGAATCGCCGGTCGGATTCTGATTCTTCTTCCAACTCTCTATTACATCGTTGAACTTCTCGTCGATGTGCTTCAGGTACCACTCGTCGATGATAGACTTTCGGAACCGCCACTCCTTGCCAATTTTGGCCGCCGGGATTTTTTTCTCCTGGGCCCACGTATATATCGTTTGTGGCTTCAGTTTGAGATATGCCGCGACTTCTTCGAGCGTCATGATGTCCGTCTTCATTTAGCTGTCCTGCTCGTCCTTACCGAGGTAATAGAGAATCGAGTCGGCCGGTATACTGTCCAAAGCCGATGGCGGTCGCGACCAGGTCTCCTCGGTCGGCGTGTACGGCTCCTTCGGCGGAGCCTCTTCACCCGCGACCAGTTGCCGGGCGGAGTAAATCAACGCCGTGTAGAAATTGCCTTCGTAATCTCGAAACCAGGTAAACCCCTCGCCCCGATCGCCCAGGAACGGCCGAAGATTCCACGCCAGTTGTACTCCGACAAATGCGAGGATCACTACCCAGAACCGGAAAACCACCACCCCGGTCTGAGGGTAGACGTTTTTTTCCTCGCAGGAGTACCTCAGGGCATCGACCACCGTCTTCATCCCGAAAAACCCCGAGAGGATGAATATGGCGATATGCAGCAGTTGCAGGAAGTAGTAGTTGCCCCCGGTAAGCAGAAAAATGATGATGATCGGCGCAAACGACACCATGATGGCCGTGGTCAGAACAAACCCGGAAAGGATGATGGAGATCATCTGACTCACGCGGAGTTTCGACCCGAGAATGAACTGGATGATGAAAAATGCCGGAAAACAGATTATCAGTGCCAGATTGAACAGCACCGCGACTTTGACCCCGGCCGCGAGCGCCTGATAGAAACTGTGATAGCTCCCCATCACCAGTCCGTAGGCAAACGCGAAAATCGTCTGCAACAGATACTGGTTGAGCAGCCTCTGCCAGACGTTTTTCTCGGAAGTTATCTTCTGAAAAAACTCTTCCCGGTTCTGGAGGGTTGGGAAGAACTCGAACGATAGAAGTCTCCCTGATTTCATGTCCTCACCTCACTCCTGTCATGGGTTGCCCATATCATGGGTTGACTCATATAATGTACGGCCGGACATGGCGATTGTCAAGTTTCTTACTGTTTATTACTGTTTACTATTAAACCTACACAAAAATGGCTCTAGCCCCCCAATAGAAGACACACCCAGTCCTCCTCAAAAACCCTTGCGAAAACTCCGGGAAAGTATTATTGTCTTTTTCGTAAACTCACCGCAGACTCAACCGATACAAGGGGTTAGTCTGTAAAAAGTGGCCTTGTTTGTTAAAAAATTCACAATCACGGCCAGGCAACACGAGTGAAAGACATTAGCCCACAAGCAGTTGGGCAAAGGCTTCAAGGAGACGGGTATGGCTGAATTCAAACCGGTCGAAAGTCAGATCACAGCCGATACACTGGTTGTCGGCGGCGGTATCGCCGGGATGACCACTGCTATCGAGACGGCTGAGGTCGGCAAGAAGGTGATCCTCCTGGAAAAAAACCCATCCATCGGAGGCAGGGTCGCCACTTCCTTCCAGTACTTTCCAAAACTCTGTCCGCCCACCTGCGGCATCGAGATCAACCTCAAGCGAATCCGCGTCAGTCCTCATATTAGAGTCCTGACCCTCGCCGAGGTCGAAAGCGTCTCGGGGACCGCCGGCGACTACGAGGTCAAGATCAAGCTGACCCCCAGGTACGTGAACGAAAAGTGCACCGCCTGCGGCGAATGCGAAAAGGTCTGCGAGATCGAGCGGGACAACGAGTTCAACTACGGTCTGGACAAGACCAAAGCGATCTACCTGCCACACCTGATGGCCTACCCGCCGCGCTATGTGGTTGATCCGAAATCCGCCGGCGACGAGCGCATGAAGAAATGTGCCGAGGCCTGCGAATACGGCGCTATCGACCTGGATATGCAGCCGCAGACGATTACCGCCAAGGTCAAAGCGCTGGTCTGGGCTACCGGCTGGAAGCCTTACGACGCCACCAAAATCGACAACCTCGGTTTTGGCCAGTACAAGAACGTTATCACCAACGTGATCATGGAACGGTACGCCTCCAAGAACGGCCCGACCGACGGCAAGATCGCCCGTCCTTCCGACGGCAAAGAGATCACCAGGATCGGTTTCGTGCAATGCGCCGGCTCCCGCGATGAGAACCATCTTCCCTATTGCTCCGCCGTCTGTTGTCTGGCTTCGATGAAGCAGGCCACTTACGTACGCGAGCAGTATCCCGAAGCCGAGATTCACCTGTTTTATATAGATGTACGCTCCCCCGGCCGCATGGAAGATTTCTACACCAAGGTCCAGCAGGACGAGAAGTTCTTCTTCCACCGCGGCAAGGTTGGCAAAGTCACCGAAAAGACCGACTCGGGCAACATCGTCCTCTTCGCGGAAAACACGCTCACGGGCGAAGTTGTTGAGACCGAGGTTGACATGGCCGTATTGGCCACCGGCATGGTGCCCAACACGGTTGATGCTGCGCCGCCGCTGGAAACCGAGCTCGACGAGTTCGGATTCATAGCGCCCGACGGCGACAAAGGCGTGATCAGCGCCGGGGTGGCCTCGCGGCCGCTCGATGTCGCGGCGTCGATTCAGGACGCTACCGGCGCAGCCCTGAAAGCCATCAACGTCGGCAGGAGGAGTTAAGAGATGGATACCAAAGTTGGCGTTTATATATGTAAAGGCTGTGACATAGCCAAATCGATGGATGTTGACAAACTGGTCGAGATAGGCACCAGCGAAGGCGGGGCCGCGGTCTGCAAAAGTCACGACATCCTCTGCAGCCAGGAAGGTCTTGACCTGATCAAGGCCGATATCGAGAGCGAAGGCATTAATCGCATTGTCGTGGCTGCCTGCTCGGTCCGGGTTTTCCCGGAGCTGTTTGAATTCGGCAAGGATACCCTGACCGACCGCGCGAACCTTCGTGAGCAGGTCGCCTGGTGTCATGAGCCGAACGACGAGGACACCCAGATGCTGGCCGAGGACGTGATCCGCATGGCGTGCGCCAAAGTGAAAGTCATCGAACCGCCGGAGCCGCTGATCGAAGAAACCAGCAAAGACATTATGGTGGTCGGCGGCGGCATAACCGGTATGACGGCGGCCAAAAACGCCTCCGCAGCCGGCTACAAAGTGACCCTGATCGAAAAAGAAGATAAACTGGGCGGCTGGGCGACCAAATACAAGAAAGTCTTCCCCAAACACCCGCCGTACAAAAATCTCGAGGACTCCGGCTACGAGCAACTGATAAAGGATATTGAAGCGGACGGAAACATCACCGTCCACACCTCAACCACAGTTGAAAAAACGGCCGGTCAGCCCGGCAAGTTCGAGGTGGCCCTGCAAAACGGTTCCCCGACCGAACTGACGGTCGGTTCGATCGTTCTGGCCACCGGCTGGAATCCTTACGATCCGGAGAAGCTGTCCTATCTCGGGTACGGCATCTCCCCCGACGTAGTGACGAACACTCAAATGGAAGAGATGGTCTCCAACGGCGGCGTGAAGAGACCTTCCGACGGAAAAGAGATCGAAAGCATCGCTTTCATCCAGTGTGCGGGTTCTCGCGACCAGGATCATCTTCCCTATTGCTCGTCGGTCTGCTGCCGGGTATCGCTCAAGCAGGCTTTGTACGTTCGCGAGCAGTATCCCAACGCCAAGATATACGTGATATACAAGGATCTTCGTTCGCCGGCCCAGTACGAGCGCTTTTATGCGAGCGTGCAGGAAGACGAGGGGATTTTCTTCACCAAGGGCGAAATCGCCGGCGTGGAAAAGACCGACGACGGCAAGATTGCGGTGAACGTCGAAGAAACCCTGCTGGGCGAAGACATCCAGGTGAAAGCCGACATGGTCGTTTTGGCCGCCGGCATGGTGCCAACCACCAAGGTTGATGAGCCCGAACCGGTTGCCGAAGGTGAAACCGCTGAGGCCGCCGAGGGCGAGGGTGAAGCGGCTGACGGAAAAAAAGAAGCGGAGGGCGCCGAGTCCGGGGCCAAGATACTCAACCTGACCTACCGTCAGGGCACGGATCTACCAACTCTGAAATACGGCTTCCCGGATTCGCACTTCATCTGCTTCCCATATGAAACCCGACGCACCGGCATCTATGCCGCTGGCTGTGTGCGCGCCCCCATGGATCTCGACCAGAGCAGTCGGGACGCTCACGGCGCCGCCCTGAAGTCTATTCAGGCCGTGGAGTCAATCGGTCGCGGCGCGGCGGTCCATCCACGGGCCGGAGACCTGAGCTATCCGGATTTCTTCATGCAACGCTGCACCCAGTGCAAACGCTGCACCGAGGAATGTCCTTTCGGCGCGCTGGATGAAGACGAAAAAGGCAATCCGCTGCCGAATCCGCTTCGTTGCCGTCGCTGCGGCGTCTGCCTTGGCGCCTGTCCGGAACGTATCGTTTCGTTCAAGAACTATGGCGTGCACATGATCTCCGAAATGATCAAGGCCGTGGAAATCCCGGATGAATTCGAGGAGAAGCCGAGAATCCTGGCGTTTGTATGCGAAAACGACGCCATGCCTTCGGTCGACATGGCCGGCGTCAAGCGGATGAAATACAATTCCATGGTTCGTATCATTCCGCTGCGCTGTCTGGGCTCGATGAACACGGTCTGGATCAGCGACGCTCTCGCCAGCGGTTTTGACGGCGTTATCCTCATCGGTTGTAAGAAGGGTGACGACTACCAATGCCACTTCATCAAGGGCAGTGAGCTTGCCGAATATCGGATGGACAACGTCCGGGAGAAACTGAAACAGCTGGTGCTCGAAGAAGAGCGCGTCGAGATACATGAGCTGGCCATCACCGACTTCCATCGGGTACCGGAGCTTTTCGATGCCTTCCTGGAGACGATGGAAACGGTTGGACCAAATCCTTACAAGGATATGTAGGCTCGTTTCCGAACAATTCGACAATCAGAAGAAAAACCCCCTTTGTAGGGGGTTTTTCTTTTTGGGGACGCATTGAGCCGTTTCTCCATATGAGGGGAGTTAACCGCGAAGATATACTATACTTTATTGTAAAGATTGAACCTCAAATGCGACTTCGGAGAGAATTCGCTTCTGCCTTTGCAGGTCTAAACTTAAGTAATACTTAATATTACGAATGCGTGCAAATTTCCGACAAGAAAAGACGATATATTTACTACACATTGGAGATAATGAAATTTTTCACATTTTCCGCTTGACAGAAAGGGGAAAAATAGTTAGCAATATTCGGGATAGTGAAAATAATAACTAAGTCGATTGAGCTTGATCGGCTTTTACAAGAGGCTTGAAATCCAATCTCTTTCACTATGACTCCGGGAACAGACAAAACACAAGATGTCAATAAGCTATAGTTATTTTGAGGCCGGCCTATATATGTAGGCTTGCCCGGAACCTAAGGAGACGCAATGGCTGATAAACTCCCAAACACTCCCAAGCTTGATGAGCTGGAAAAAGGAAAGTGGCCAAGTTTCGTAAAAGAAATTAAGATGGCCGCCAAGAAAAGCCCGATGTGCGCTGACCTGCTCGGGCAGTTGGAAAAATCATACACCGAGAAAGTTGGCTATTGGAAGCACGGCGGAATCGTCGGTGTCATGGGGTACGGCGGCGGCGTTATCGGCCGTTATTCGGCGCTCCCCAAGGAATTCCCGAACGTCTCGCATTTCCACACTATGCGAGTTAATCAGCCGGCCGGTTGGTACTACAACACCGAAGCCCTGCGCAAGATCTGTGACATCTGGGAGAAACACGGTTCCGGTATCACCAACCTGCACGGTTCCACCGGTGACCTGGTGCTCCTGGGTACCCGCACCGAGGAACTCGAGCCGATTTTTGACGAGCTGCAGAAGATCAACTTCGATATCGGCGGTTCCGGTTCCGACGTGCGTACTCCCAGTTGCTGCTGCGGTCAGTCCCGCTGCGAATGGGCCTGTTACGACACCATGGCCGCCTGCCACGATTTCACCATGGAATACCAGGACGAGCTGCACCGTCCGGCCTTCCCGTACAAGTTCAAGTTCAAGTTCTCGGGTTGTCCCAACGACTGCGTAGCCTCGATCGCTCGTTCCGACATGTCCCTCATCGGCACCTGGCGCGACAGCATCCAGCAGGATGACGCCGAGGTGAAGGCATACGTCGATGGTGGCCTGGATATTGAAGAAGACGTCATCTCTCGCTGCCCGGGCAAATGCATGGCCTGGGACGGCAAGAAACTGGAAATCGACAACAGCTTCTGCCGCCGTTGCATGCACTGCATCAACGTCATGCCGAAAGCTCTCCGCCCCGGAAAAGACCGCGGTGCCACTATCCTGCTCGGATCGAAAGCTCCGATCGTGGAAGGCGCTTTGCTGTCCTCCGTACTTATCCCCTTCATCAAAATGGAAGCGCCGTACCAGGAGCTCAAGGATATCATCGAGCGCATCTGGGACGTCTGGTCCGAGGAAGGCAAGAACCGCGAGCGCGTGGGTGAATTCATCCAGCGCGTGGGTATGGGCAACTTCCTCGAAGCTATCGAGGTAGAACCGGTAGCGGAAATGGTCGCGCACCCGCGTGAAAACCCGTACATCTTCTACGAAGAGTTCTTCGAAGAAGACGACGATGAAGAAGGCGACAAAGGTTAAGTACTGAAGCGGAAAAAAAGTATTACTATAGAGGTATAGATATGGCCGAAGCAATGCAGGAAAGACGGACCGACTACGGTCCTCCCCATTATGAACAGTTCTTGCCGCCGGTAGTCAAAGAAAACTACGGCAAGTGGAAATATCACGAAATCGTCAAACCCGGCGTCATGGTGCACGTCTCGGAGTCCGGCGCCGAGCTCTATACGGTCAGAGCCGCCTCCGGCCGCCTGATCAGCATCGACAAGATTCGCATGTACTGCGATCTGGCCGACAAATACTGTGACGGCTACGTGCGCTTCACCAGCCGCCACAACATCGAGTTCCTGACCCCGAAAAAAGAAAACGTTGATCCGCTCATCAAGGACCTCAAGGATATGGGGCACCCGGTCGGTGGTATCGGCAACGCCATCTCCGCCATCGTCCACACTCAGGGCTGGGTTCACTGCCACTCGGCAGCGACTGACGCCTCCGGCGTCGTCAAGGCCGTCATGGACGACCTGATTGAGTATTTCGAAGAGAGGAAACTCCCCGGCAAGCTCAGAATCGCTCTGGCCTGCTGTCTGAATATGTGCGGTGCGGTACACTGCTCGGATATCGCTATCCTGGGTATTCACCGTCGTCCGCCGCGTATCGATCACGCCAACCTCAAGAAGGTGTGTGAAATCCCGAACCTCAGCGCTTCCTGCCCGACCGCGGCTATCCGCCCGGCGGAAGTCGAAGGCCATCCTTCGGTCGAGGTTCTCGAAGAACAGTGTATGTTCTGCGCCAACTGCTACACCGTCTGCCCGGCTATGCCTTTGGCTGATCCGCTTAACGACGGTGTTTCGATCTGGGTCGGTGGTAAGGTCTCCAACGCCCGCCACGAACCGATGTTCTCGAAACTGGCTATTCCGTTCCTGCCGAACAACCCGCCGCGCTGGCCCGAGGTTACAGAGGCCGTGCGCAATCTGGTTGAACTGTGGGCCAAGAACGCCAAGAAGTACGAAAGAATGGGTGAATGGATCGAGCGTATCGGTTGGCCGAAGTTCTTCAAGATGTCCGGCATCGAGTTCGAGAAGGTTCATATCGATGACTTCAAGCACGCCGGTCTGACCTTCAAACGTTCAACCCATTTAACCTTTTAAGAGGTGCTAAGTGGCCAAGACACCTGAAGAAATAGCTGACGCCATGCACAAGATGGTCAAAGATGCTTTTGGCGTAAAGAAATACAAACCCATGGATCTCAACAAAGCCATGAGAGAGCTTTTTGGCGATGAGGTCGACAAGAAGACCTGTAAGGAAGCTATCAAACTGTTGGTTAACTCCGGAAGATGTGTTTACACGTATTTCGGGGGCAGCTTCCTGGAAATCCCTCACAGAGAGGGCGCCGCTAACGACTAGCAGCAGGTCCCAGGGTTTTGTTTCTATGGTTACTGAAATACCCCGGCTCGTTGTTGCCGGTTTATCAGGAGACTCAGGAAAGACAATTGTCACGTCCTGTCTTTTGACCGCTCTGGACCAGGCGGGGTTATCAGTTGCTGTCTTCAAAAAGGGTCCCGATTATATTGACGCGGCATGGCTGTCTGTGATCTCACAGACAGCCTGTCGCAATTTAGACACCTACCTGGTGGACCCGGATAAAGCACTTCAGACTTTCACAATCAACTCCACCGGCTCTGAGATTGCGGTTATCGAAGGTAATCGCGGTATTTTCGACGGCAAGGACGTCGACGGTACACACAGCACCGCCGAATTAGCCAAGCTGGTGAAGGCTCCAATAGTCCTGGTAGTTGACGCTACCAAGGCGACCCGGACGCTTGCCGCTCTGGTAAAAGGCTGCCTGGAGTTTGACCCTGAGGTCAGTTTTGCAGGCGTGGTCCTTAACAAAATTGCCGGACCGCGTCATAAGAAAATCGTGACGGAAACAATCGAACGATATTGCCAACTTCCGGTCCTGGGGGCCTTGCCCAAACTGGGTGACGACGCCTCCCTCATCCCCGGCCGACATCTTGGTTTGGTCACACCTGCGGAATTCGATACCGAAGACGGCCTCAGGTTGCGGCTGGCCGATATGGCCGACCGTTTTCTTGACACTGATCGGATCGTTGAGGCAGCTCGGCAAGCTGCACCGATGCAGGTTACGCTGACAGATCGGGCGAAAATGACCGGCGACACCAGAATCGGTTATTTCAAAGATTCGGTTTTCACGTTCTATTACCCGGAAAACCTGGAAGCTCTCCAGTCTCAGGGGGCCGAGCTGGTACCGGTGTCCTCGCTCAAAGACTCTTCTCTGCCGGCTCTCGACGCTCTTTATATCGGCGGTGGTTTCCCGGAAACTCACGCCGAGCGTCTGACCGCCAACCGGTCCCTGATGGGCTCGGTAAAGGAAGCGGCCGAGGACGGTCTGCCTATCTACGCCGAATGCGGCGGTCTGATTTATCTGTCACGCTCTCTGACCTGGCTGGACAAGAAATATCCCATGGCCGGCCTTTTTGATATCGATCTGGACATGCACGTCAAGCCGGTTGGACACGGCTACACATCGCTAACGGCCGACCGCGCCAACCCGTTTTTCGAAATCGGCGATGAAATCCGCGGGCACGAATTTCATTATTCCGGCCCGGTTGCCGATATTCCCATCACACAGTGCTGCTTTGAAGTTAACACGGGTGTGGGGCTGGGCAACGGTCGCGACGGCCTGACGCACAAGAACTGCTTGGCCTGTTACACGCATCTTCACGCCGACGGTTTCGAGAAATGGGCGTTAGCTTTTGTCGACAACGCCAGACAGTATCGGCAGCAGCGCGAAGGTATAAGAAAAGAACGACACCAGACGGCGGGCAACAGGTCTGCCGGCAGGGGTCTCGTGCCGGCTCCAGTGAGAAGGCAAGTGCGAATAGTAGTATAATTTCAACGAAACGAGATACACCATGGCAAAAGTCGTAAAAAAGAAAAAGAAAGGGTTGAAGAGCCTCAGGAGCAGCGGCGGCTCCAGTGTCGAAACCTCGCCATTGCGGCCGAAACATGTAGAGAAACAACCCCCCTGCGGTGAGTTCTGCCCGAACCACAACCAGATCCGCAAAATGCTCATGAAGATCTCCAAGGCCGAAGCGTACGAAATGCCTTACGAACAGGCTTTCGAAGAGGCCCTGCAGATATTCCTGGAGACCACCCCCTTCCCGTCCGTCTGCGGCCGCGTCTGCCCGCATCCGTGCGAGACCGACTGCAACCGCAAAGAAAAAGAAGCCCCGGTCAGTATCAATAAAGTCGAACGCTTTATCGGCGACTTCGGCCTGGAAAAAGGCATCAAGCCGAAGAAGCTTACCGAAGACGTCCGCGCTGAGAAAATCGCCGTAGTCGGCGGCGGCCCGGGCGGTCTGTCCTGCGCCTACCAGCTGGCTCGTCGCGGTTATCCCGTGACCGTGTTCGAGGCTTTCCCGAAAGCCGGCGGTATGTTGCGTTACGGCATCCCCGACTATCGTCTGCCGCAGAATATTCTCGACGCCGAGATCAATCGCATTGCCGAAATGGGCGTGGACATCAAGCTGAGCACCTCGGTTGGCAACGACATCTCCATGGATGATATCAAAAAAGAGTACAAGGCGACGTTTGTGGCTCTCGGTGCTCACAAGGGTCTCAAGCTCCGCATCGAAGGCGAAGACGCCCCCAACGTATTCACCGGTACTGATTTTCTGCATCGCGTCAACGGCGGTGAGAAGGTCGATGTCGGCGACAAGGTCGTTGTTATCGGTGGCGGCGATACGGCTATTGATGCCGCCCGTGTGGCTCGTCGCCTCGGCGCCGAGTCCACCGTCCTGTATCGCCGCACCAAAACGGAAATGCCGGCGATCGACGAAGAGATCACGGGCGCCGAAGAAGAAGGCGTCAAGATCGACCTGCTCGCCGCCCCGCTGGAGATTTTCACGACCGACGGCAAGGCTACCGGCATGAAGTGCCAGCGCATGGAGCTCGGAGAGCCGGACTCCTCCGGACGCCGTCGCCCCGTGCCGATCGAAGGCGATACGTTTGATCTCGAGTTTACGACCCTGATCGCGGCTATCAGCCAGGCTCCCGAGTTCGGAACGTTCGACAGCCTGATCGAAGGCCGCAACTGGATTCAGGTCGACGAGAAGCAGAAGACCAAAGAGGACGCCCTGTTCTCCGGCGGCGACAACGTCAACCTGGGTCTGGTGATCGACGCTATCCATCACGGTCGCATGGCCGCCAACGCTATCCACGAGATGATCTCGGGTGAGGCGATGTCGTTCGGCCCGCCGGATATTGGCAAGATCAGACCCGACAAACTGATGCTGCACCACTACGAAGAGAGCGCCCGGCAGGAACCGAAAGAGATGGCCGCTGACGAGCGTTTGAAGGAAATGCAGGCAGAGATCGTCAGCACGTATACTCAGGACGAAGCCGTCCACGAAGCCAAACGCTGCATGAGCTGCGGAATGTGTTTCGACTGCGGCAACTGCTGGAGTTTCTGTCAGGACAACGCCGTCAAGAAACCGCTCGTCAACGGCGAACCGTACACTTTCAAGCTGGAGTACTGCAACGGCTGTAAGAAGTGTGCTGAGAACTGCCCGTGCGGTTACATTGAAATGCACTGATAGGTTTAACAATAGAAGAATGTCTGCAATAAGCAGATAGCAATTATCGGAGGAAATGTCATGGCAACGTTTGAACTTGGTGGAGTTAAGATTGAAGTCGATGAAGATGGATTCATGGAAGACCCGGGCGTATGGACGGAAGATATAGCCAAAGCCCTCGCCACTACCGAAGGCGTCGATGAGCTGTCCGAGGATCACTGGAAACTGGTCCACTACCTCAGAGATTACTATATGAAGTTCGGTATCGCCCCGATGATCCGGAAGCTGTGTAAAGAGACCGGCTTCCCGCTCAAAAAGGTCTACGAACTGTTCCCGTCAGGTCCCGCCAAAGGCGCCTGTAAGGTTGCCGGCCTGGCCAAGCCGACCGGATGTGTTTGATTTCACGTTCTGTTGAATAGAAAAACCGGGAGATTCGTCTCCCGGTTTTTTTTGTGGGCGAAAGTGTGGGTTCAGTTAGTCACCCTGAGCCTGTCGAAGGGTGGCGCAAGTCCTCCTGTAGGTCGGTGTTCCGAGCGGCGCTGCGAAGCGGCCGTGAGAAACCCGACATCGTTTTTTGAGTCGCCCTGAGCCTGTCGAAGGGCGGCGTAAGACGTAGGTAGAAACCCCTGCGGTTTCGACTCTGAGTTATTGTAGGGCGGGTCCGTCTTCGAACCCGCCAATGCATCCGGAGTAGTATCGGGTGGCACACAGCTTGCTGTTGGTTTTCTGGGCATGCCATCCCCGGTCAGTCATCCCCTCGGAAGAGGGGACCCAGACCTTGTGACATCATCACGTTTGTAGACACTGGCGGAAGATCATTTGTCCTCTGGATTCCATGGTCGGAAATCCAGTTCGAATCTATCGTTGGACCGCACCGCCTCCCAGAGTTCCGTATTGGGAAGTTCGGCGTGCACAACATCTGCGATTTCCATTCGATGGTCTGGTGGCATTCGACAGCCAAAGATGACACGCTTGATGACGTCAGGATCAACGCCTCTTGATAGCCGCGTCTTACCCGCGAATATAAATCGGTACTCCTGTTCGTACTCCCATGCCCTTGACTTGTGGTACAGCAGGGATAGGTGCCGTTCCAGACGCTCTTTCCCATTGTTCGAGGGTACTATCGTCGGAAGATCTCTCTCATAACGTACCCTGAATAGACGAATGGCTTCCTTGTCCGTTGAAAGGCGGGACCGCATGTGGCCGTTTAGAGCCTTACCGGCCAGCTTAACGCAGTATCCACGATGAGAATCGGCATAGTGTGACCACATCAAGATGTCTGTGCAGTTTCCAGCAAAAGAGAGCACGCCGTACCTTTCTGCAATCAGGTCATAGTATCCCTCCCACGTGCAGCCAGCCACCTCGACAGTTTCGGAGAACAGGGGATTCGACTGCAATTCTCTTTCGGTCTCTGACCTCAGCCTCTCGGCATCCCAGTGCGGGAATTTCCTTCGACTAATGTCATATACCATCTTGTATTGCTCGTTTCTCGACATAAGATCGCATCTGAAAGGGATCTTGCAGTCAAACGGATCGTTGAAATCGGCTGGCGATGCAAACCAGACCGCTTGATGTTTTAGAATAAGCTGATCATTATCGTGGGCTTCTCCATCCTTGGCTCTCCAGCGCCTGAATTTGTAAAGAAAGTCCGGTACGGATATAGCCTCTTGGTCCATCGATCCGTCAGGTTGCATTTCAAGCTCGGCTGTATGTTGAAAGTTCTGCTCGCTCCAGCCTCAATTTGCCTGGAGCCGCACAACCCTTCAACAACAAATCGGTTGGTGTAACACCGGCCCTGGGCCCCCGTTTTCACGGGGGTGACTCAGGGGAGCGCGAACTGAAAGGCAGACATCCCTGAGATCTTGCCAGCATCGCAACAATTGGCGTTCTGACCCAAAGACTCACGCCACCCGGTCGCATAACCTCCAATCCCCCCACAAAACCCTATATCTCCTAAAACTCAGCCCAACAGAAAAACAGACCCCCGGAAATCCCATATAAGGCAAGTCATTGATCTGCATGCTATTTCGTGCAGGAAAGTGGATAAATGGGCGTTTTTGTCTAAAAGAATCTTGACAAATGACGATAGATTTAGTAATATACCGAAAACTCAGAAAACACAGAAAATATCTAAGCGCTGTGACCAAGAAATATCTTACCACGACCCAGGCCGCCCGGCTTCTTTCGGTGTCCTCCGACACCGTCCTCAAGTGGGTCCGGGCGGGCAAGATAGCGTCCTATCGCACCCCCGGCGGTCACTGCCGGATACCTTCCGAAGTTGTCGAAACCCTTATCCCCAGCCAGACCCCGATGACAGAGCCTGTCCCGGCAGACACCGTTGCCCCGCCTTTTCAATACTGCTGGGAGTACAACGCCGCCTGCGGCCGGGATATCGAGGAATGCAAGAACTGCCTGGTCTATCAGAGCCGGGCCCGGCGCTGCTATGAGTTCCGGGAGATCCCGGAGCAGTTCGGTCATCTCAGACTTCACTGCAAAACCACTTGCGACCGGTGCGACTATTACAACGTCGTCAAGGAACAGGGGCTCAACGTGATGATCATCACGCGCAGCGAGGGTCTGATCGACAGCCTTCTTACCGAAGATATGCCGGACAAATTCCGGCTCGAGTTTGCTCGCTCAGAATATGAATGTTCGTCGGCCATAGAAAACTTCAGGCCGGATTATATAGTAGTTGACTGTTCCATGGGCGCCCGGAGATCGCGCGAACTTTGCCAGAATCTTTCAAACGACGCGCGCATCCCGCTGACCCGCCTTATCATGGCGTCCCGGGACTCCCGCACCAAGGAGTTCTGTGAGAACGAGATCCTCGGCTGGCTCAAAAAGCCCTTCACCCTGGCCCAGCTCAGGGAATTCATTGGGACTCTTCAGCAAAACGGGGCGATCAACTAGCAGTTTGGCATATTAAGCGACACTTTTCGGGAGAATAGAACATGTCCGATGAGAAGAAGATCAAGAACAGCGTCATTCGCCTGGCCAAGGGGGATATAACTGATCTCGATATCGAATGTTTTGTGTTTTACGCCCAGTCCGATCTCAAGCTCGGCTCGGGCTACGGCGGCGCGATATCGATGCGGGGCGGGCCGGAAGTTCAGCAGGAGCTGGATAAGCTCGGACCGATCGAGACCGGGGAGGCGGTGATCTCGGCGGCCGGCGGCATGAAAGCCAAACACATTATCCACGCCAACGGCCCCAAGTTCCAGGAGGAAGACCTGGAGAAGAAACTTCGCACGACCACCGAAAACGCCCTCAAACTGGCCGATGCCAAAGGCGTCAAGCACGTAGCTTTCCCGCCGATGGGGTCCGGTTTTTATGGTGTGCCGCTGGCGGTAAGCGCAGAGATAACCATGGATGTGGTCCGACAGCATCTCGAGGGCAAGACCGGCCTGGAAGAGGTCGTATTTTGTCTGCTCGATTCGCGCGAGTACGGGCCTTATCAGTCACAACTGCAAAATCTCGGTTAGATATACAGGAGAAGAGTCATGAGCGACTTACTTCATTTTTCAGAGACTACTCTTCAGGAGGTAGCTCTTCTGATCATGGCGATCGTTTACATTTTGCGTCTTCGCTGGCTGCTCAAGTTCAAGGCCGGCAAAGAACGCCAGGCGCCGACCGGAGCTGCCGACACGACCAGGCGGCGCGGGATCATTTATTCCTGGGCTAACGTGGCCAATCCGCTGGCGATGGAGAGCACCCGCACCAAACCCTTCCTATACGCCCAGTTCGCAGTCTTTCATCTGGGCGTAATTGCGGCGATCGGGCTTTCCTTCGTCATCCCCTATGCCCCGGGAATTCTAGAGAACGCGACCCTGGTGTTGATCCTCCAAATCTGTTGCGGAGCGGCCTGCGCTGTTGGAGTTATCCGCATGTTCCGCCGTTTCGGCAGCAAACATATGCGCGCGATCAGCTCCCCCGATGACTACTTCTCGCTGATGCTGATGACGGTCTGGTTCTTTTTTGCTACCCTGGCGGTACCCAACAGCACAGCCAATGGCGAAGGGATCCTGTTGACGTATTTCATGATGACGGCCTTCTTCCTCCTCTATGTGCCGTTCAGCAAGATTTCCCATTACCTGTATTATCCCTTCACCCGGTACTATCTAGGCAAGACGATGGGCTACCGGGGAGTTTATCCGTTGAAGCGTGCGCCCCAGCCCCGAGGCTGAACCAAAACGAACAAGATTGTAGGTGGAATAAACGATGAGTGACAATTCAAATTCCAATAGATCGCACAAGGCGCAGAAGGCGCTGGAGCGATTCGAGAAGAAGCTCAACCGCCAGATAGTCGGTTCGCTGGTCGGCTGCGTTCATTGCGGCAACTGCACCGACTCGTGCCATTATGTGCTGGCGAACCCCGACGACCCGTCTTACGCCCCGGCCGCCAAGGCTGATCGGATTCGAAGCATTTTCAAAAGACATTTTGACTGGACCGGCCGCGTAGTTCCCTGGTGGGTGCACGGTCGTTCCTTGTATACGGATGAAGATCTCGAGGACCTCAAAGACACGGTCTTTGGCAAATGCACCAACTGCCGACGCTGCACGATCAACTGCCCAATGGGTGTTGACCTGGCCACGTTTAA
>JAAERE010000182.1 GCA_024230675.1 bacterium
ACCAGTTCATAGTCTTCGCGCGGTTCGAGAATATTGTATCGCCCGCGAGCCTTCACCACCGACGGGTCCTGAAGGTCAAGAAGACATACGCCGGCCTGATAGATGTTGACTGAATCGAAGTGAGTCGCAATGCCGTGGTAGATGTGCAGCCAGCCTTCTTTGGTTTTTACCGGCGGCGGCCCGGACCCGATCAGCTCGTCCCAGAAGTGGGGGCGGCCTGACATCACGGGTCTCACCCGACGCCATCGGGCCAGGTCGTCCGACTCCACCAGCCATATCTCCGAGCCTGAGGACGGTCCACCGCTGACAGCAGTATTGGGGCGAACCAACCCAACGAATCTCCCCTTGATCTTCTCGGGAAACAGAACGGCGTTTCGGGCGTCGCCGTCCCACATCTGGCCGACATACTCAAGCTGAGTGAGGTCGCTGGCTCTGGTTAACACGGCTCGACACCCGTCATCGGTATCAACCGCCAGCGTTACGAAAAGCTGATCGTCAACCATCGTTATTCGGGGGTCGTATATGTGATAGATCGTCCGACCGAGGGCTTCCAGACCGATGATCTCGGAAGGTCTGTCGGCCATCTGAAATCGGAGGCC
>JAAERE010000183.1 GCA_024230675.1 bacterium
TGAATCCCGCCCCGCGTGAAAAGCGGGGAAGATCACGCCACCGTTGCCTTCGCCACCGATTACCGCTTTCTTCTTTCGCATCATCTCGACAACGTTGGCTTCCCCTACTTTGGAGTAGTATACCGGAGAATTCAGTGCCCGAGCGACATCGGCCGTAGTCCTTGAAGTGGACAGGTTGATTACCGTGGCGCCGCGCTTTTTCCTCAGGACGTCTGCCACAGCGATAGTCAGGGTCAATTCCTCACTGACCGGACGACCTTTCTCGTCGACCAGCGCGAGGCGGTCAGCGTCGGGATCACAGGCCATACCCAGGTCCGCTTTGTGTCGCTTGACCGCACGGCCGAGCTGCGTAAGGTTTTTGGGCGTGGGTTCGGGCTCGTGGACGAAATCGCCGTTGCCCTTGCAGTTGATGCGCACGACTTCGGCTCCAAGTCTCTCCAGAAGCAACGGCAGGGCTTCCGAACCGGCGCCGTTTATGGCGTCGACAACCACCTTGAATTTTCGGCGCCGGATAGCCGGGCGCGCCAGAGTTTTGATGGCGAGAGTCTTTTTAATGTGTTCTTCGATCCACTTGTCCTGAGTTTCCATCTTCCCCAGCTTGTCCACGGGTTGGTAGGCGAACCGTCCGGACTCGAAAATACGGTTGAGTTTCCTGTACTCGGCAGGGGTGATGAACTCACCGGTTTTGTTGAAGAACTTCAGAGCGTTCCACGGGGACGGATTATGGGAAGCCGTAACGCAGATGCCACCGGTCGCCTTGAGAGCCTTGACAGCTATCTCTACCGTCGGAGTTGGGACAATACCAATATCGATAACGTCGACGCCCACGGACATCAGTCCCGAGACGACCGCGCGCCGGACCATATCACCGGAGGGGCGGCTGTCGCTGCCCAGAACAACCCTTCCCTTTTTCAGGAAAGTGCCAAAGGCAGCACCGTAGGTTGTGATCATGATCGGGTCGAGGCCGTTGCCGACGACGCCCCGGATTCCCGAGGTCGATTTGACAAGCTGTTTCTTCTTCATAGGTCAGGATCTCGCAAAGTTGTTTCAGAAAATCTATAAGGACTTCGAATTAGTCGGTTTTGTTGTTCGGGGGCAAGAGATTATTTTCTCCGGCCGAGGACTTTTCGCATAGCCTGGTGGACGCGGCCGTTGGAGGCCAGAAGGTCCGGGTCAAAAATCGTATAGGGGTCGCCGGTCAACCGAGAAATCTCCCCCCCGGCCGCCTCTACGATGAGCTTGGCCGCCGCCGTATCCCAGGGGTGCAGCTTCAATTCCCAGAAACCGTCGATCCTGCCGCAAGCCAGCCAGCAAAGATCGATTGCAGCCGAGCCGGGGCGTCTTATCCCCTGAGCCTTTTTGGCCATCCGGGCGAACAGACCGAGGTTGTTTTTCCTGGCTGTGGCAATGTCGTAGGCAAATCCGGTGGCCAGGAGCGCCCGTTCAAGTTTGCTTTCGGTCGATACGTTTATGGTCCGACCGTTCATATAGGCTTTCGCACCTTTGCTCGCCCAGAACAGCTCCGTCCGCTCGGGGTCATAAACGGCGCCGACGACACTCTCCCCTTTGTATTGCAGCGCTATTGACACGCAGTACACGGGAAAGCCGTGAGCGAAGTTGACCGTGCCGTCAAGGGGATCGATCACCCACAGGTAATCGGAGGTCTCCCCCACCGCGCTTCCTTCCTCGGCCAGGATGGCGTGATGCGGGTAGCGCCGTTCAATCTTGCCGGTGATGTACTGCTCGGCCTTAAGGTCGTATTCGGTAACGGGGTCAATTCGGCCCTTGTACTGGACTCGGAGGGCGCGATTGAAGCCTTTTCTCAGAATCCCGCCGGCCCCGATCGCCAGTTCTCTGGCAAACAGGGTCAGTTCTTTCAATTCGGTCCGGGTCATCGGCTCACTCGTCTTTCCAAACCGGCCCCGGCAGGTGGTTGCACAGAAGCCTGCTTGCGATACTGCAACTGGTACAGTTTGTGATAGATTCCCTCCCGCCGCATGAGTTCGTCGTGGCCGCCGCTCTCTCTAAGTTCGCCGTGGTGCAGAACTATAATCTTATCGGCCTTTTCTATCGTCGAGAGGCGATGAGCAATAATAATGGATGTCCGGTCCTTTAGCAATTCGTCGAGGGCGGTCTGGATGAGTTTTTCCGTTTCAGTATCAACCGAACTAGTGGCTTCGTCGAGCATAAGAACGTCCGGATCGAAAGCCAGAGCCCGGGCGAAAGAGAGCAGTTGCTTCTGGCCGGTGGACATGGTTGTGCCGCGCTCCCGGACTTCGGCGTGGATACCGTCCTTGAAGCGGCTCAGGAAGCGATTGAAACCGACCCGCCGCAAGGCTTCCTTGACGCGCTCGTCGGATATTGCCTCGTTGCGAAGGCGAACGTTGCCGGCGATATCGCCGCTGAACACGAATACATCCTGCAAAACCAGACCAAGGTGGCTGCGGAGGTTGTCTATTGGAAGGTCTTTCAGGCTGTGCCCGTCGAGCTTGATAGAGCCTTTTTGGAAGTCGTAGAAACGATACAGCAGAGATATCAACGAAGTCTTACCGGCTCCCGTGGCGCCGACGATAGCGACCTTCTGCCCCGGCTCTACCGTGAACGAGACATCTTTCAGCACCCAGTCCTGGTCGTTGTAGGCGAACCAGAGGTTTTCAATTTCGATTCGTCCGCTACAGCTCTCCAGTTTACGCGGGCCGGGGGGAGAGCTTATGCCGGGCTCGGTGTCGAGCAAGTCGAAAATGCGTTCCGATGAAGCCATCGAAGCCTGAAGGATGTTGTACTTTTCTGAAAGATCTCGGATCGGTCGATAGAACATTTCCACCAGCGTTATGAAAGCGACTAGCTCACCGAACGTCAGGTCGCCCGACTCGATCCGGAAGCCACCGAAGTAAAGCAGCAACGCTATCGACAGGGTCCCGATAATCTCGACCACCGGAAAGAAAGTGGCATAGTAGTAGATGGAGCGGAAGTGGGCCGCTCTGAGGGCCTGGTTGATTTCATCGAATTTACTGAACGTCCCGTCTTCCCTGTTGAAGAGCTGGACTACCTTCATGCCGGTAATGTGCTCCTGCAGAAAGGCGTTCAGGCGGGCTAGTTTCAATCGGACTTCCCGATAGACGTTGCGCACCCTGGCGCGGAAGACGAAAGTCGCTCCGACCAGCAGGGGAACTACCGTGAACGTGATAAGGGCCAATTGCCAGTTGTAATACAACAAGGCGGCCACAATCAGGAAGAGGGTAAAAATGTCCCCGATGATCGTCACGACGCCCGAGGAGAACATTTCGTTCAAGGTGTTAACATCGCCGGTTACGCGGGTCAACAACCGACCGACCGGGTTTTTATCGAAGAAGCCCAGGTGCAGTTTTTGCAGATGCCCGAACACCTGCGACCGGATATCGTGCAGGACTTTCTGCCCGAGCCAGGCGGTGAGCCAGGTCTGAAAGAAGCGGACCGCCGACGAAAGTATCAGCACACCGATAAAGGCCAGGGTCAGGAGGCTGAGGCCGCCGGCATCACCGGGAGTAATGTAATCGTCGATGGCCACCTGTATCAGATAGGGTGAAGCTACCTGCAGAAGAGAAATTATCAGGAGAAGAGCCGCGGCTACCACTACCGCCCACCGATACGGCCGGATGTACGCCAACAGGCGTTTCATCAGCCGGGCGTCATAAGCCTTGCCGAGGGCTTCTTCTTCGTGGTAGTTCTCAGCCGCCATTACAGACTTTCTATTTCTTCCGCCAGGAGCTGCGATTGGTACAGGTCAGCGTAGTGTCCGCCCTGCTCGACCAGTTGTTCGTGCGTACCCCGCTCCGCGATCTTTCCGTCCACCAGGTAAATAATAGTGTCCGCATCCTTGACGGAGGAAACCCGGTGAGACACGATCAACGTTGTCAGTTGCCTCGTACGGGCGTGGATGCGCTCGTTAATCTCAAACTCGGTCTCGGTGTCAACCGAGGAAGTAGCGTCGTCGAGAACCATGATCGCCGGATTGACCAGCACCGCGCGGGCGATGGCGGTTCGTTGTTTTTGACCGCCCGAGAGGGTGATGCCCCGTTCGCCTACCATGGTCTCGTATCGAGCGGGGAATTCCTCGATATCCTTGGCCAGCGCGGCGGTATCGGCTACCTCGCGAATCAGATCGAGATCGCCGCCTTCCGCACCAAAGCTAATGTTGTCGGCCATCGTAGCGGAAAACAGGAACGGCTCCTGGGCGGCAAAACCGATCTGCCGTCGCAACGTGGCCAGATCCCAGTCGTTGATGTCGATATCGTCGACGAACAACTGCCCCCGCCTCACCGAGTACAGCCGCGAGAGGAGCGACACCAGGGTCGTTTTACCGGAGGCGGTCATGCCGACAATGCCGAGGGTTTGCCCCGGCTCCAACGTAAGGTTGATATCCTCCAGGACCAGACGGTCTTCGTAGCCGAAAGTAAGGTTGCGAAATTCTATCTTGCCCTTAAGGTCGCCTTTGTGCGGCTGTGCAACCTCGTTCTTAATCTCCGGCTCCGTGAACAGGATGTTGTTGATTCGATCAAGTGAAGCGGTCCCCCGTTGATACAACGACACCACCCAGCCGATGGCCAGCAGCGGCCAGGTAAGGATGCTCAGGTACAGGAAAAAAGCGACGATGGTGCTTAGTTCTATCCGGCCGCTGATAACTTCGCGGCCGCCGAAATAGAGGACTACCAGGGCCAGTCCGCCGGCTACGAATTGAATGAGCGGAAAGAACAGGGCGTGCAGTTTGCCGAGATCCACGTTCAGCCGGAGATATTCCTGAGACAGTGTGGCGAAATTATCGGTTTCGTTCTGCTCCTGTCGATAGGCCTTCACGACCCTGACCCCGGCCAGGTTCTCCTGTGCAACGGCGGTCATGTGCGCAAAGTGTTCCTGTATCCGCGTGAACCTCTTGTGAATCATGTTGCCCAGACGGTGCATGATGAACGGAAGCAGGAGCGCCGGTCCCAGAGCTAAGAGCGTCAGACGCGGGCTGAGAATGAACATCATGGTGACAGCGCCCGTGCCGACTACAACCGTGTTGGCGATGTGCATGATCGCGGGGCCCATCATCATCCTGACGGCCTCGAGGTCGTTGGTAGCGCGGGCCATTATATCGCCGGTACGGTTCCTGTCGTAGAACGACGGCGACAGTTTGAGCAGGTGCGTCATTAGCTCGCCGCGGAGATCGTATTCAACGCGGCGGGAGGCCCAGATAATCGTCCGTCGCATCATGAACCGGAAAGCACCGGCAGCCACAGCCAGACCGATCATGGCCAGCACCAGCAGACCGATTTCGGACATGGAGCCCTTATTTTCCAGGCGGTCGAAAACGATCTTGGTGATGTAAGGGTTGACGAGCAGGAGACCGTTAGCCAGCAGCACGGCAACGCCGCCGAGGATTAAGTACCATCTGTTCTGCCTGAGGTACCTGGTGACAGTTGAGAATCTCTTCGGTCTCTTTTCCCTTGTGTGGGGAGCGTGCATATCCGACCCTGCAATAATCTTAGCGGCTGCCTGTGAGCTATTATAACGTGAAGGGCGGCTAATAGTTCAGAATATTGGCCAGAAGGTGAATGGCCTCGATATTGAGGTCGGAAATCATCTCAATCAGCGGCAGTCCGCAGAAAATCATCTGGCCTTCGCCCAAACGTGAGACAGAGAGCAACGTGGCTCCGGTGGGCGTAACAAAGACTTTCTCAGCGGGTGAAATCACGGCCGGATTGACGGTTTTTCGCTCGGCGAACCAGTTGAATAGATTACTCTGCGAAATAGCGTAGGGCTGACTCATCACGCGTGCCTCGGGAATCCGATTGAGCAGTTCGCTGGCGTTGATGCTCTCCGTGGTCGGGACAAAGCCAACCGGCAGGGCGCCCTCGGGCCACTGGTTGGGCTGTCCCAGGATAACAAGCGACCCGCCATAGCGCAGATAGTCCTCAAGGCGGCCCCTGATCTTCTTGAACGACGGATAAGAACGCACCGCACCCGGCCCCATTACAATGACGTTGTAGGCGTCGAGATCCCCCGTCTGGAGGGAGCGATCGGTCAGGGGCCAGTAGTTGGCGCCGCTCATGCGCAGAATGTCTTCCAGCAGTCCGGTAGTGTCCGGCATTAACCCCACGCTGATAGAATCTGAGACCCGGCAGGCGGCGATCCTGATCTTGCCGGTGGCGCTGGCGACCTCCCGGCCTTCAATCGACAGGCTGATTTTCTGCTCGTGTATGCCGAGTTCAAAAAGGTTGGAGACGGAAAACGGAATTCTAACGGTCTCGGTCGCGCGACCTTTCTCCAACTGCCAGCTCTGGCGATAGGCGCCGGCATAAACTCCGCGCGGTGCTTCCAGATCTAAGTTGGCCGTTCCGTGGTAATAGAGGGGCTTCGAGATTACGGCTTTCCAGTTCATAGAAGAGACGACCTTGTCAACCTCGAGCCGCGCCACCGGCGGCACAAAAAAGAAGTCCGGGGCAAAGGCTATCGTTATATCCGGCGACTCCCAAATGGGCACGGAAGAGGTGACGGTCAGGGGCATGCTGCCGTAAACAATTTCTGCCGAAAAGAGCAGCGACTCCGGCATGGTGGCCTCGAGATAACCGCGCTCGATATCAACCAGGTATTCGCGCACGAACGACTGGTGAGGCTCGACCTGTCGCGACACGGAATCGAGAATCACGTCCGCACTGTCCCAGTAAGGGTGGAACCGGATGTACGAGAGTTCTATAAACTTGGGGCCGTTGACCGACAGTGAAGCCCGAAACTTGAGCTTCGGACCGTGGGGTGAGTCTCTGAGAATGATATTACCGTCCCAACTCATGCCAATGTCCGTGAGGACGGCTTTCTGAGCGTGGCGGTACAATCTCTCCATATACGGCTGCAAGTCTCCGATCCCGGTCAGCAACGGTTCGGAGCGCGTCTGTTCGACCAGCGTTCCGAGTGCTTTGTAGCCGGCGATCAGATTGTCGACGGAAGGAGCCCCGACTGTCTTGCGCGACAGGTTGAAAAAGGAGATGACGTTCCGGGCGCGGTTGACAAACGAATTCTTCAGAGCGCCGTCGGCGAGGACGGTATCAAACACTGTGATCATGCGCAGACGTTCAAGTCCGGACAGAAAGTCCGGGTCGGGAGTGTTGTCGGCGGGATATCTCCGGACCAGTTCATATCGTGAAAGCCCGACTTCGGTAAACTGTTCGGTCTGCAGCCAGGGGAAGAGGTGACCGATCTCCAATTGCATGCGGTCGCGGTAACGAGCGTACAGCTCCCGCCGGTTGACAGTGACCGCCGATGAGGACGTGACTTGATCGTTCTCGGTCGGTGCGTACCGGTATATCTTGCGAACGTTGAAGATGGAATTGTCTCGAGCGGGAAGGCTCTCAAGAGCCGTAGCCAGATCAGCCAGAAGCCCTTCAAAACGAGGTGCGCCCATAATAACGATGTCCGGCCGCCGAACGCCGAACTGAACGGCCAGAAGCGTGTCTACAAACGCTGTCTCGCCCGGCTTGATATTGTACTGATGGACAAAAATGCCTCGGTCCGGGACCTCGTCTACCGTGTGGACCATGTGATTGCCCGCCGAAAGAGTGAGCAGGTCGATTCTGCAGCCGGTCTCTTCGTTGAGGTAATACAGGGTTGGCCAGTCGATTGTTTCCGGCTCCTCGAAGAGGTACAGGACCTGAAGGTCACACACCGTCTGGGTCACGAGATCGACCGGACGTACGGAGCTCGGGGCCATTGATATCAGCAGTAGGATTAGCAGGGCCGCAAAGGATCGGACGGCGGCATTTGTTCCGTCAGGCAGGGCGTTTCTCATGAAAGGAATATATCGGCCTTTTGAAATGATTGTCAAATTTGAAATGGCGGACGGCGGTCAGCCGGGAACATCCTCGTCGGCTTCCCGCCAGGCCGGGTCGACGATACAGAGAAAGGCCAGGTCGCCCGTACCGGTGTTCCTGATCCACTGCTCGGCGCCGGGGGGGATTTCCACGGCGTCTCCGGCGGACACAGACTCTGTTTCGTCGTCTACGTGCATTTCCCCTGTTCCCTCAAGGATGTAATACACTTCGTCGGTTTTGAGGCGATGCCGAACGGAGGCCTTTCCCGGTTCTACAATCGCATGGGCCAGCGAATACCGACCGCTGAATGGATAGTCCCGACTCGGATGCAGCAGTTCCCTCAGGCGGGTGCTGTCACCGGCGGTGATCTCGAGGCAATCCTTGAGTTTGCGAATGAGCATATGGGTTGACGCAGAAAGTAAAAAAGGCCGCCCGGAGGCGGCCCTTTGATCTAGATCACCTGATTGTCTCGAAGTTTCTGAAACAGCTTGTCGGCGATGTCCTCCGGAGTCTCGCCTTCAATTAGCTCTCCCTTCTGTCGCGGCGGCGGCGGAGCCACACCGATCGTGGCCGTCTTGGAGTTGGCGCCGGTGTCGGAACCATCAAGCCCCAGATCGGCGGCGGTCCAGGTGGTTATAGCTTTTTTCTTCGCGGCCATTTTGCCTTTCAGTGAGGGCAGACGCGGCTCGTTGATCTCTTTGACCACCGAAACTACGGCCGGCAGCTTAACGTCCACGACGTCGTAACCGTCTTCGGTGCTCCGGAAGACGGTCGCCTGAGCGTCTTCAACCGCTTCAAACTTCTTCACAAACATGACCTGCGGCAGTCCCAGTACGCCCGCCACAGCGGCCGGTACCTGGGAGGCGTCGGAATCTACAGCCTGCTTACCGGCGAGAACGAGATCGAACGAATCGAGCTTCTTGAGTCCCGCCGCAAGGACTTTGGCCAGCCCCTGCTGGTCGGAGTCGTTGAAGAGATCGTCCGATAGCAGATAGGCGTCATCCACGCCAAGCGCCAGACAACCGCGCAGGGCTGATTCGGCCCGCTCGGTGCCGACCGTCATCACGATGCACTTTCCACCGTTTTTTTCCTTGATCCGAAGGCCTTCTTCGACCGCATATTCATCCAGGGGATTTATAACGCCGGGGCCGAGGGGCAGCTCGACCTTGTTGGCAGCTTCATCGACCTTAATCAGGGCGATCTCGGGGACTTGTTTCACTAAAACCACAACGTTCATGTAATACCACCGCTCCTGCAATCGTTGATAGAAATTTGGAGGCTAATATCGCTCAAGCGGCGGCGATTGTCAAGCCACACGCACAGGGACCGGGGAGCATAAAAAAGGGCCCGCCAAACGGGCGGGCCCATAAATGGAGCGAATTGCGACCTAGCGTTTTTTCCTGGTCGTCTTTTTGGCTACCTTCTTCTTCGGGGCCGCTTTACGCTTTGCAGCGGTCTTGCGCACCGGTTTTTTGGCCACTTTTTTCTTAGGGGCAGCCTTCTTCTTTGGAGCCGCTTTGCGCTTCACAGCCGTCTTGCGGACCGGCTTTTTGGCTGCTTTCTTCTTAGGAGCAGCTTTTTTCTTGGGGGCTGCTTTCTTTTTGGGAGCGGCCTTCTTTTTAGGGGCCACTTTCCTTCGAGTAGCGGCCTTCCGAACGGTTTTCCGGGCGGTCGTTCTCTTCGGAGCTGCCTTTTTCTTCGGGGCGGCTTTCTTCTTGACCACTGCCTTCTTCAGACCCAGGGCGCGAGCTTTGGCCTGGACGGAAGCAACCGTGCGACGCATGGTCCTGGCAATCTTCGCGGTTGGGGTGTTACGGTAGGCTTTACGCAAAGCCGAGATCTGTTCCCTGGTCCAGGCCTTGGCACCCTTGCGCACTTTGCGAACGACCGGCTTCTTGGCCGCGACTCTTTTCTTCGGAGCGGCTTTCTTCCTGGCCACTACCTTTTTCTTCGGGGCAGCTTTCTTCCTGGCCACTACCTTTTTCTTCGGAGCTGCCTTCTTCTTGGCGGCGGGTTTGCGCTTGGCAACCGCTTTCTTTTTCGGAGCCGCCTTCTTCTTCGTTTTGCGCATTGAACGTTTCTCCTAATGAGAGATTAGAAAACTGGCGATGCCGATCATTCAGAAGCCATCATTGAACGCGATGACGTTCGTGTCAGAACCAACCTCACCACCCTGATTCATTTTCGCAATTTAGAGTCGGCCAAGTTCGTGTCAACATTAAAAACATGTCAATATCGATCCTGACAGACAGTATCCGGCCCGAAATCATCCTCTCCCCGTCTCAATAGTAGATTGCACACGACGGGTCTCCACGATCCGTGGATGTAACCGAAGGTATGTTAGAGAATGCTGTTGTCTATCGATTGATGCGCATGCGTGACCGTTGATCTCCATCGGAATATATACGATAGGAATCTTTCAGACGGTGGTATCAATGCGCGGATCAATGTCAACAGGAGGAAGACGTTGTCTTCATTCGTCGGCGTCGGCCATTTTGAGCAAGGCTTCGGCAGCGGCTTTTTGCTCGGCTTCTTTCTTCGATGATCCGGTACCGCGGCCGACCTCCTCACCGGCGACCGTGACGACCACGTTGAAGGTCTTGTCGTGGTCCGGACCCGTTTCGGAAACAATCTCGTAACGGGGCATGCCAACGGCCCGTGCCTGAACCATCTCGAGAAAATCACCTTTGTAATTTCTTTGGGAATCATCGGCGAGGATGCTGGCCTTACGTGAATAGATGGTGTCAAGTACAAGCGAGCGGGCGGCTTGCAGTCCACCGTCGAGAAAAACGGCGCCGATAATTGATTCGAAAGCGTCGGAGACTATCGAAGGCCGTTCGCGCCCGCCGCTCTTTTCCTCTTCAGCTGAGACGTACACAAATCGATTAAGGCCGATTTCGATAGCCACGATCGAGAGAGTTGTTTCGTTTACCAGCATGGCTTTCTGCTTGGTGAGATCCCCCTCGCTGAGATCAGGATGCTTTCGAAACAGTTGATCGGCGATAATGAGGCCGAGCACGGAGTCGCCCAGAAATTCGAGTCGTTCGTTGGAAGGCATGGGTTTCTCGGCGGCGCGGGCGACCGAGCGATGAGTCAGCGACAGGCGTAGCAGACCGCGATCGCGGAAGTGATAGCCGATCAGCCTTTCCAGCTCATTAAGCTGGGCGTCCGAAGGTGAAGATCGGCCGGGTGGGATCAGTCTTTTGAGTTTGCTCCACAGGCCCATTTACTGCGTGTTGTTTGGCTTGCCTACCACCAGAGACACGTTGTGTCCACCGAAGCCGAAGGAATTCGACAGGGCATATTCGATAGCCTGCGACCTTTTTCCTTCGGGCACGTAGTCAAGATCGCACTCCGGATCGGGCACTTCGAGATTGGCGGTAGGGTGCACCATCCCATCTTGAATTGACTTTAGGGTTACCACCGTCTCGATGGCTCCGGCGGCCCCGAGAAGATGACCAATCATTGATTTCGTGGAATTGCAGGGAATCTTGTAGGCGTGATCGCCCAACACGGCCTTGATCGCCTTGGTTTCGGCAATGTCACCGAGGCCGGTGGCAGTTCCGTGCGTATTGACATAACCAACTTGTTCAGTAGAAATACCGGCGTCGTCGATAGCCGCCTTCATTGCCCGTCGCGCCCCGAGACCTTCAGGGTGGGGCGCCGTCATGTGGTAGGCGTCGCCGCTCATGCCGCCGCCGAACACCTCACCATAGATACGGGCGCCGCGCTTGACGGCCAGTTCGTAGTCTTCCAGAACGAGCATGGCGGCGCCTTCCCCCATGACAAAACCGTCGCGGCGTTTATCGAAGGGTCGGGATGCCTTCTCAGGCTCTTCGTTCAAGGTTGTCATGGCCTTGTTCTGACAGAACCCGGCCAGGGCGCTCGGCGTAATAGTGGCTTCCGAACCGCCGCAGAGCATGGAATCGGCCTCGCCCCGCTGGATAATGCGGAAAGCGTCGAGAATGGCGTGTGAAGACGAGGCACACGCCGAGACCATACCGTAATTGGGACCGTGAAAGCCATAGCGAATGGAAACCAGTCCGGCGCACATATCGATAATCATCATGGGGATGAAAAACGGGGACACACGTCCGGGACCACTCTTCATCAGTTTCCCGTGCTGAGTCTCAAACGCCGTGATGCCTCCGATGCCGGAGCCAATAACGACCCCGATTCGGTCTTTATCCACGGCGTCCAGATCCATCCCGGAATCCTTGAGCGCCTCCTCGGAGGCAGCTATGGCGTACTGCTGCGAAGGATCGGAGCGTTTGATCTCCTTCTTGTCCTGATAGTCCAGAGGGTCAAAGTCCCGGACTTCGGCTGCAATCCTGGTCGGATATTCGCTGACGTCGAAACGCGTGACCGGCCCCACGCCAGACTTGCCTTCCAGAAGAGCCTGCCAGCACTTGTCCAGATTACCGAGGGGAGAGACAACGCCCATCCCCGTGACAACTACTCTATGGTAATTCACATTCAGTCCCCGTTATAATCGGATATTATACGGCCGTTATCAGGAAGAGTGCTCCTGAATGTAGCTAACGGCGTCACCGACCGAAGTTATTTTCTCGGCGTCTTCGTCCGGAATCTCCAGGGAAAACTCCTCTTCGAGGGCCATGACCAGTTCGACCGTATCCAATGAATCGGCTCCGAGGTCGTCAACAAACTTGGCACCCGGGTTGACCTGGCCTTCTTCGACTCCGAGTTGTTCTACTATGATCTCCTTAACTCTCTGTTCTACGGACATGACTAGCTCCTCAATATTCTGTTAGTTACTCGATTATTCTATACTGTGAGGCCGCCGTCCACAGTGAGTACCTGGCCGGTAACGTACGAAGCCTCATCCGAAGCAAGATACATTACGGCCGAGGCGACGTCATCGGGAGTGCCGGCCCGGTTGATCAGGACTCTCTTAAGAAACTCCTCTTGCGCCTGCGCGGGCATCTTTTCAGTCATTTCTGTCTGAATGAAACCCGGAGCGACGGCATTAACTGTTATACCGCGCGAGGCCAGCTCTTTGGCGGCCGACTTGGTCAAACCAATCAGGCCAGCCTTCGACGCCGAATAGTTGGCTTGCCCGGCGTTGCCGCCGGTGCCGACTATCGAACTGATGTTAATGAGGCGCCCGGAGCGCTGTTTCATCATTATTCGGCTGGCCGCTTTCGTGACAAGAAACGCTCCTTTGAGATTTATGTCAAGCACCATGTCCCAGTCTTTTTCGTCCATGCGAAGCATGAGACTGTCGCGGGTCACACCAGCATTGTTGACTACCACATCGACCCGACCAAGCTTAGCCATAGCCTCTTTAAAGAGGGTCGCAATGTCCTCAGACGAAGTTACATCGGCGCGTACGCCCAGCGTTTCGTGACCAATTTCTTTCGCGGCGGTCTCAACCGCCTGCTGATCGACGTCACAAACTACGACTTTGGCCCCGCATGCGGCGAATTTCTCGGCGATGGTTCGGCCGATGCCTCGAGCCGCACCGGTAACCAAGACGACCTTGTCTTTGAAATCCATTTGATCCCCTCCCTACGCCTTCACGGCGGTCAACGACCTGATATTTTCCAGGGTGTCGAGGTTGAGCGAGTTTTCCGGTCGCATTTCACGCTTGGCCAGCGAGGCCAGGACTTTGCCCGGGCCAATTTCGACCAGGCGCGAAACCTGGTTTTCGGTCAACCAGGCCATCGTCTGCGCCCATTTCACCGGTGCCGTCACTTGCCTGACGAGTAGGCTTCTGATTTCCTCTGGGTCGGTAACAGCTCCGGCGGTGACGTTGGCCACTACCGGCCTGGAGGGCTCACTAATTGTGACACGTGACAGGAATTCCTCTAAACCCGAGCGGGCCGATTCCATGAGCGGCGAGTGAAAGGCTCCTCCGACCTCGAGCATGGTTGCCCGCTTTGCGCCGGCGGCCTTGGCGAGTTCCACGGCTTTTTCCACGCCGGGCACTGAACCGGAGACAACAATCTGAGCTTTGGAGTTGAAATTCGCTGGTACTACTACCCCGGCGGAAGAGGCATCTTCACACACCTGCTGCACCTGATCGACCGAAAGGCCCATCGTGGCGGCCATCGTGCCGGGGTTCTGCTGGCAGGCCTGCTCCATAAGCGAGGCTCGCTTGACCACTGCTTTTATGGCGTCTTCAAAGCTCAGAGCGCCAGCTACGGCCAGGGCTCCGTATTCGCCCAGAGAGTGTCCGGCAGCGAAATCGAACTCCGGGCGGTCGTCGCCGAGAGTTTTCAGCACGGCCAGCGAGTGCAGCAGGATAGCCGGCTGCGTGAAGCGCGTGCGTTTTAGCTCATCAGCCGGACCTTCGAATGAAAGCCGGGCAATATCTTCACCAATCTCGTCCGAGGCCAGTTCGTACATCTGACGGACGTCGGCCGAATTGTCGTATACATCTTTTGCCATCCCGACGTACTGCGAGGCCTGGCCGGGGAAAAACAAGACAGTTTTGCTCATAGGATTACCATTTTAATACGGCTGCGCCCCAGATCAGCCCCCCGCCGAAGGCCACCAAGACAATGTTGTCGCCCGGTTTCAGGAGGCCTTCACGATTGGCCTCATCCAGCGCCAGGGGAACCGAAGCGGCAGAGGTATTGCCGTATTTTTCGATGTTCTGATATACTTTGTCCATGCCGACACGCAGCCGCTTCGCAAGAGCTTCGATAATGCGAATGTTAGCCTGATGTGGCACCACCAGTGAAACGTCGTCGACGGTCAGTCCGGCGTCCCTGAGCACGTTTTGCACGGCGTCGGCCATTTTCTTGACGGCCACCTTGAAAACGTCGGAGCCCGCCATCTGAATCTTGTCGGTACCGTCGAAAGCAAAATCGGCCGAATAGGGAGTACGGCTGCCACCGGTTGGCATCCACAGCCAATCGCGCATACTGCCGTCGGATTTCATATAGGTGGACAGGAGGCCGTGGCCGTTCTCGGAGGGTTCAATCACGGCAGCTCCAGCTGCGTCGCCAAACAGGACACAGGTATTGCGATCTTCGTAGTTCGTGATAGAGGAGAGCTTCTCGGTACCAATAACCAGCGCTCTTTTGTGTACCCCCGAGGCGATATAGGACTGGGCAATAGAAAGTCCGTTAATGAAACCGGCACAGGCGGCCACGACATCAAACGCTACGGCGTTTGGAAAACCCATTCTTTCCTGAACGATACAGGCGTTTGAGGGCAGGCGGTAGTCGGGTGTGACGGTCCCGGTTATGATCAGGTCGATCTCTTCATGAGTGCGTCCGGACATCTCCAGGGCCCTTCGGGCCGCCTCGACAGCCATATCAGCGCTGCTCATGTCGTCCTGGGCGATGCGTCTCTGGCGGATACCGGTTCGGGTTACAATCCATTCATCGGAGGTGTCGACAATCTTCTCCAGATCAGCGTTAGTCATCACCCGCGCCGGAGCAAACGATCCCGTCCCTGTTATTTTCGCTCTCAGTTGTTGACTCATTAGTCTTTCCGAAATGATTTGTTGTCAGCTCATCCTGGATTCGCTGGGTTATTTTCTTGGCGGCCATTCCGTGAGCCACCATGATCGCGTTGGCGATCGCTTTCGGGTTCGAGGCGCCGTGGCATATAATCGTTATACCGTTGACGCCCAGCAGGGGCGCTCCTCCTGATTCCGCATAGTCAAACGTGCTTTTCATTCTCTTCATGAAAGGCAACAGGAGCATAACCCCGAATCGGGAGAAAATGTTCGTTTGAATTTGCTGTTGGACAGCCTTGACCATGAGGGGCTGGATAGACTCGGCGAACTTAAGGAGGATATTCCCCGTAAACCCATCGGTCACAGCGACATCAACGGCTCCGGAAAGAATGTCCCGGCCCTCTATGTTGCCCACAAAATTGATTTTTGAGTCACGAAGGAGCTTGCGAGCGCTGAATATGAGTTCGTTTCCCTTACTGCGCTCCTCTCCGATGGAAATCAACCCAACCCGGGGGGATTCGATTCCAAAAGCCACCGAGGAGTAGACCGAGCCCATAACCGCAAACTGTGACAAGTGAGAAGGCTTGCCGTCGGCGTTGGCTCCGACATCGAGCACAACGCACGGTTTCCCGACACTGGTTGGAAACACGCTTGTGATTGCCGGCCGCATAACGCCGGGAATCCGGCCGAGGGTCAGCAGGGAAGTAGCCATAACCGCCCCGGTGTTGCCGGGCGAGACAAAAGCGTCGGCCTCATGCTTCCTCACCATCTTGAGGCCTACTGCCACTGAGCTTCGGCGCATCCGCACGCCGGCGGTGGCCGCAAGAGTCATGGGGATCTCATCGGGAGCGTGCCTGACGGAGACGCCCTCTGGGACGTTTTCGGCCACCGACAGAACCTTCTTGATTTCATCCTCACGCCCGACCAGAACGATTCTTATCGCCTCGCCCAGCTTTCGGGCAGCCTCCAGGCCGCCTTCGATGATGGTCGCGGGCCCACTGTCGGAACCCATGACATCAAGAGCCACAGTATGTCTGGTGTCGTCTGACATTACTCCTGTATTATCAGAGAAAAACCGCTGTGTTGCTTCTTACGCTTCTTTGGCCGTCATGACCTGCCGGCCATCGTAGAAACCACAATGGGGACAGATATGGTGCGGCAGTCTTGTCTGCTGGCAGTTCTCGCAGGCGACCACATTGGGGGCGGTCAGTTTCCAGTTCGTGCGACGCTTGCGTCCACGGGTGCGAGAGTGTCTGCGCTTCGGTAACGCCATGTTGTTTTATACCTCAGTCAAAATTACTCGGAGGGAAGATCCCGCAGGCCTTCCCACCGAGGGTCTGTGCTTTCTTTTACGCAGTCGCAAGACCGTTCGTTTAGATTCTGGCCGCATTGGGCACAGAGCCCCCGGCAATCCTCGTCACACAACGGCTTGAGCGACAGCGACAGAATCGCTGTCTGCCGGACCGGTTCGGTGATATCCACGCGAAGGTCGGTCCCTTTGAAGAAGACGTATTCTTCGTTGTCTTCCAGCGCCCGCTGCCGGGTTTCCCCGGTATCGGAACAGATGATGAAGTTAGTCTTGCCCACCAACTCGGCCTGGTATTGAGTCAGACAACGAGCACACTCGCCGGTTGCCGTGACGGTCACTTCAGCCTGGCAATAAAACTCCTCACCGGCCTTCTGTATGTCCACCGACACACAAGCCCCATCGACGCTTATAATAGTATCAGCGAAGGGTTTCAGCGCGCCGGGACCGGCCTCGATTGTTTTCCTAGCCGGGAACTCATCGAATTCCCGTAGATCCAGTATCATGGAGTAGGATAGTACGGAAAAGAGGGTGGAAAGTCAAGGACAAACTATCAAGCCAAGGCGAAGGCCAGCAATCAGTTACGCCACAGAACCCCTCGACCGCCCGCGTAGCCGCGACCGGTCGACGAAGGTCCGCATGTGGGTCCGGAAACCTACCTATGCTTCTCTTCGTATATCTTGATCCGGTTAGAGGCTCGCTCCATCGCCAGTCGCGCCCGTTTCACGTCGACTCTGCCGGCCGTCTTGCCAGCTTCTTTGAGCAGCTCCCATGCGCGGTCGTAGGCAGCTCTGGCTCTCTCGACGTCAATCTCCTCGGTGTCTTCGGCAGCGTCGGCCAGCAGCGTGGCGACATTGCCGGAGACTTCAAGAAAACCTCCGGACACAGCCACAAAGCGCGGGTTGTTGTCGGCGTCCTTGTATTCGATCCTGCCCGGTTTAAGGGCCGTAATCAGCGGCGCGTGGTTCGACAGCACTCCCAGATATCCCTCGGAGCCGGGGACCATCAGCGAGGCCACATCGGCGTCAAAGAAAGTCTTCTCCGGTGTCACAATCGATAGACGAAACATATTACGCTCTAGCCCTTAGACTGTTCGTATCTCTGCAGGACTTCTTCAAGACCGGCGGCCATGTAGAAGTGCTGCTCCGGTATATGATCAACGTTGCCGGCCATGACCTCAGCAAATCCCTTGATAGTATCTTCAACCTTGACGTAAACTCCGGGTCGGCCCGTGAAGGCTTCGGCCACAAAGAACGGCTGAGACAGGAACTTCTGAATCTTGCGGGCTCTCTGAACGGTCATCTTGTCCTCGTCGGACAGCTCATCGATACCAAGAATAGCGATGATGTCCTGGAGGTCTCTGTAGCGCTGCAAAGTCACCTGGACTTCGCGGGCCACATTATAATGCTCCTCGCCGACCACCTTGGGGTCGAGAATACGGGAGGTGGAATCAAGCGGGTCAACCGCCGGGTAAATACCCAACTCGGCGATCTGACGTGACAGCACCGTAATAGCGTCGAGGTGAGCAAAGGTAGTGGCTGGAGCCGGGTCGGTGAGATCGTCAGCCGGTACGTAAATGGCCTGTACCGAAGTAATAGACCCTGAGCGTGTGGAGCAGATGCGTTCCTGCAAACCGCCCATTTCCGAACCGAGAGTCGGCTGATAGCCCACGGCCGACGGCATGCGGCCGAGCAGTGCGGAGACCTCGGAGCCGGCCTGCACAAAGCGGAAAATATTATCGACAAAAAGGAGCACGTCCTGGTTCTGTTCATCGCGGAAATATTCGGCCATGGTCAGGGCCGAAAGAGCCACGCGAAGGCGGGCGCCCGGGGGCTCGTTCATCTGGCCGAACACCAGCGCCGTTTTATCGATGACGCCGGACTCTTTCATTTCACGCCAGAGGTCGTTGCCTTCACGGGTACGTTCACCCACGCCGGAGAAGATGGAATAGCCGCCGTGCTCGGTAGCGATGTTGTGAATCAGTTCCTGGATAATAACCGTCTTGCCCACACCGGCGCCGCCGAACATACCCACTTTACCGCCCTTGGTGTAGGGTTCGAGAAGGTCAATAACTTTGATGCCGGTCTCAAACATCTCAACCTTGGTAACCTGGTCCTCGAACGGCGGAGCCAAACGGTGGATCGGCAGGCGTTTCGAATCGGCTTTGATCGGTTCACCCGGATCAAGAGTCTCGCCCAGCAAGTTAAACAGCCGCCCGAGGGACTGCTCTCCGACCGGGACCGTGATCGGTCCGCCGGTGTCCACAGCCTGCATGCCGCGCACCAGGCCGTCGGTAGAAGCCAGTCCGACACAGCGGACTACGTTGTCGCCGATGTGCATGGCGACTTCGACCGTCAGATCACGATTGTTGTCCGGGTCCGGGATCTTGATCGCGTTAAGAATATTCGGCAGTGATTCGGCGGGAAACTCACAGTCGACCGTCGGTCCAATCACCTGAACGATTTTGCCGATGTTTTCAGCCATCTGTCAAACTCCAGTATATTTCAGAGACTCATTTCTTCAAAACGGCAGCAAGGTGTACCTTGGTAAGGCGCACCTTAACCGGCCAGGGCGTCGGCGCCCGAAACTACTTCGAGCAATTCCTTGGTAATCTGCGCCTGGCGCGCCTTGTTATATTCAAGCGTTAAATTGTCAACCATCTCGCCGGCGTTCTTGGTGGCATTACCCATTGCCATCATCCGGCTGCCGTGCTCGGAGGCAAAAGACTCCGTCAGGGCGGTAATCATTTTCGTATTGGCATAGCTCGGCATCAACTGAGCGTAGATCTGCTCCGACGTCGGTTCGAAGATATAATCGCTGACCGCGCCTTCGTCGCCGTCACCCACTTCCGGCCGTGCCACCGGCAGGTAACTCTCCACCCCCGTCACATAGCGAACGAGAGACACAAAACGGGTAAAAGCGAGCGAGATCTCATCGGTCTGACCTGAGGTGAACCGTTCTGCCAGGAAGGCGGCGATTTCACGAGCGCGACCGTAGTCCATAACGCCGCCCCAGTCACCGTGGAATTGGATAATGGGCGTTTTGCGCCGTTTGTAATAGTCGTTGGCGCGCTTTCCAACGGTGACCAGTTCGAGTTCGGCGTCCTGGTGTTCCGCTATCCACTTGTCGGTCTTTCGCAGGATGTTGGAGTTAAACGAACCGCACAGGCCGCGATCGGAGACGATCACCACCAGCGTCCGTTTCTTGATCGGCCGCTCCTCGAAATAAGGATGGGCGATCTCGCCGGTCGAACCGGCCGCCAGGTGCCCCAGCATCTCATCGAGTTTCTGCGCGTACGGCTTGGCCTGCTCCACCCTCTGTTGGGCTTTGCGCAGCTTGGCCGCGGCCACCATTTCCATCGCCTTGGTGATCCGTCGGGTCGATTGCACCGACCGAATGCGTTTTTTTACTTCACGTAGTGTTGCCATCGTTGCCTTTCAGATGGTGAGCCTCTTTGTGCCCACCACTGTCCAGGTCACTTGAACCGGAGTTGCCTTGTTTCTCTTCTGACAAGGAAAGACCAGCCCTCCAATCATGTAAACCGGGACACCACAATGTGTCCCGCTGCGGGCACCGACTAAAACAGGTAGCCGAGCATGAACATCAAGGCGCTGTTTTTGACGTTCGGCGACGGGTCAACGTCGGGAACATTAGTGAGGCCCACCGTGTAGCGAGCGTCGAAAGTGATCGCACTGCCACTAGCCATTGCGAGGTCAAAACCGCCTCCAAAAGAAAGACCGAAGTCTAACGCTTTGACGTCGTCGATGTCGACAGACACGCCCTCTGCGCTCGCCTTAGAGCTCATTTTGAACGCAACCGCCGGTCCGACAAACAGATTCGGCCTGAATTGACCTTCGGTCGACAGGTTGAACTTCACCAGAATCGGGATTTCGATATAGTCGAACTTCAGCTTGACGGTGACGCCCTGCTCTTCCTCCTGGGTCCCTTTCATGACGTACAGCACTTCCGGCTGCATGGTCATGGTACCGCTTTTGCCTATCGGAGCTCGCATGAATACGCCGCCCGCGAAACCGAACTTGGTATCGCCACCTTCAATATCACTGCCGGTAAGGTTCGCCAGGACGCCGCCGCCCTTGACACCAAAATTGCCTGCAGCGGTAGCCGAGCAGGCCAGCGCCAGGGTCAATAGAATCGCAAGAATCTTGAAGCGCATTTCAAATCCCTCCTTTGTGCGCAGTTCTTACTTGAACTGCTCCTTGAATTTCTCTACAGCATCTTTGAGCTTGGCCTGCATTTCATCGGAGATCTTGATTTCCTTGGCCAGGGTATGCTCTATATCAGGATACTTCTCGTCACAGAACTTAAGGAACTCGTCCTCGAATCTCAGAATATCAGCCACCGGGACATCGTCCAGATAGGCGTTGGCACCGGCCCAGACGATAATCACCTGGCGGGCCACCTTCATCGGGACGTACTGACCCTGCTTGAGCAGTTCCACCATCTTTTCACCGCGATTAAGCTGCTTGCGGGTTTCCTCGTCGAGATCGGAGGAGAACATGGTGAACGCCGCCAGTTCACGGAACTGGGCAAGGTCGAGCTTCAGAGAACCTGCGACCTGCTTCATCATCTTGGTCTGGGCGTTACCACCCACACGCGAGACGGAGATACCTACGTTAATAGCCGGTCGCACACCGGAGAAGAACAGCTCGCCCTCGAGGAATATCTGACCGTCGGTGATCGAAATCACGTTGGTCGGGATATAAGCGGAGACGTCGCCGGCCTGAGTCTCGATAATCGGCAGAGCGGTTAAAGAACCGCCGCCCAAGTCGTCGGACAGCTTGGCGGCGCGCTCGAGAAGGCGCGAGTGACAATAGAAAATGTCGCCCGGATAGGCTTCGCGGCCCGGGGGGCGACGAAGCAGCAGCGACAACTGGCGATAGGCCTGAGCCTGCTTGGAGAGGTCGTCGTAGATACACAGCACGTGCTTGCCGTTGTACATGAACTCCTCACCCATAGCGCAGCCGGCGTAGGGAGCGATGTACTGCAGCGGGGCCGGATCGACCGCCGAGGCCATGACTACGATCGTGTATTCCATAGCGCCGTTCTGCCGAAGAGCCTCAACCACCTGGGCCACGGTCGACTGCTTCTGGCCGATAGCCACATAGATGCAGATAACATCGGTGTTTTTCTGGTTGATGATGGTGTCGATCGCCACAGCGGTTTTGCCGGTCTGGCGGTCGCCGATAATCAACTCCCGCTGGCCGCGGCCGATAGGAATCATCGAATCGATAGCCTTAAGACCGGTCTGGAGCGGCTCCTTCACCGGCTGGCGCTGCACAACGTTTGGCGCCATGCCCTCGATGATACGGGTTTTGTCGGTCGCAATCGGCCCCTTGCCGTCGATCGGCTGACCCAGGGGATCGACTACGCGGCCGATAAGGGCGTCGCCGACGGGTACGGAGGCTACCCGGCCGGTGCGTCGCACGGTGTCACCCTCGTGGATTTTGGAGGTGTCGCCGAAAATAGCGGCACCGACGTTGTCGGCTTCGAGGTTGAGCACCAGGCCCATGATGTCACCGGGGAACTGGATCAGTTCCGACATCTGGACGTCTTGCAGACCCCAGATGCGGGCGATACCGTCACCGACTTGCAGCACCGTACCGACCGATTCCATCTCGAGCTTGGTATCGTATTTCTCAAGCTCTTTCTTGATGACCGATGATACTTCTTCAGGATTGAGTCCCATTACTGAACTCCCATATAGCTAAACTCACTTTTTTTTCATAACCGCACAGCGCCGTTCGATATAGCGACTTCGACGCACGTGCCAATCGCCAGCGACGTACCCGGCCGGGTTTTCCAGAGGCTGCCCTCGGAACCCGATGGACGGCTTCGCCGTCTAGTGTACTTTTATTTTCTGGAGCTGATCCTCCAGGAGGTCCAGCCCGTGTCGCACCGAACCGTCGACAATCTCGTCGTGCATGATAACGATCATGCCGCCGATTATCGCCGGTTCGATTTTGCTCTCCAGTTCGATTTTCTTGCCGGTCTTCTCGGCTAACGTCGACAGCAGGTTTCCCCGCTCGACGTCGGTAAGGGGCACGGCCGTGGTGACGGTCACCCGGCTGATGCCTTTTTCGAATTCGACCAGCCGGTTGAATTCATCGATGACCTCGACCATGTAGCCGGCCCGGCGTTTTTTGACCAGCACCGCTAGAAACTCGACAAAAAGCTGTTCCATACGTTCACCAAAAACGGTATGGATCAGGTCCAGCTTCTGTTCGTCGGCCACCTTGGGCGAACTGAGAAAACTCAGCAACGAGTCATCGGTCTCCAGGGCCTGTTTGAGCCCGGAGAACTGATCGTAAGCCTGATCAACAAGGCCCCGTTCGCCGGTAGAAAGAAACAGAGCGTTGGCGTATTTCTTGGCAACTTCTGCGGCTATCATAAGACTCAGGCTCTCCCAAGGTTGTCGATGAAGCGACCGATCAGCTGGCGGTGTTTGTCGTCATCCATTTTTTCATGGACAACCTTTTCCGCCGCCGTCATAGTCATGGCTATCATCTCGTCACGAAGCTGGACTTTGGCCTTGGCGACGTCCCGCTGGAGGTCCGCCTTGGCTTTTTCGTGCAGTCCCTTGACCTCATCCTGGGCCGTGGCCTTGATCTCCGCCGCCATTTTCTTGCCCTCGTCGACCGCCTCGACCAGCTTCTCGCGGCGTTCACCGTCGATTTCTTTCAGCTTGGCTTCGTAATCGGCGGTAACGGCAGCCACCTCGGCTTTGTCTTTTTCGATTTGCTCAAATTCGCCGGCGATCTTATTGCGCCGCTCTTCCATCAGGCCGAGCAGCGGCCCCCAGGCGAAACGCTTCATGATCCAAACAAAGATCACGAACCCGAGAGCGTGTGTAAGGATCTGTTTAGGATCCAGTAGTTCGAGTAATTGTTCCATTGCTCTACTTAGTTACGGGTTTGAATCACGTTGATTCAGCAAACGCGGAACAACGCAATTAGCCGATCTTGCCGCTGGCCATGATGAAGACAATAAACGCATAAATGGTGAGAGCCTCGATAAAGGCGGCACCAATGATCATTGCGGTCTGAATCTTACCGGCAGCCTCCGGCTGACGACCCATGGCTTCCATCGCGGAACCAACTGCACGACCGATACCCAAACCGGAACCGATAGCGGCCAGTCCAACTGTGAGCGGTGCCGCCAAGCCCAACATTGCCTGATAATCCATCACATCCTCCTAGAAA
>JAAERE010000184.1 GCA_024230675.1 bacterium
CGTAAACCCCTTCTTTGATCTCGCTGATCATATCTTCGAACGAAGTGCCGTTCGGTTCGATGTACGTATTGGTCATCCTAACGATGGGCTGGTGCTGGTATGTCATAGCCCGAGCGTTTCCTGTGGGCTTCTCACCCATCTTGGCCGCCGTTTCCCGCGAGTGCAGCCGACCTTCCAGAATCCCTTCTCGAATTAAATACGTCTTGGTGGAGGGGGTGCCTTCGTCATCATATTTGTAGCTTCCTCTCAGATCCGGTACTGCGGCGCCATCGATGATGTTGAGATGTTTGCCTCCGAACCTCCGGCCCAAAACCATGATCTCGCGCATCTTATCGTTTTCATAAACGAAATCGGATTCGGAAAGATGCCCGAATGCCTCATGAACAAACACTCCGGCGAGTATCGGATCGCATACCACTGTGTACTCTCCGCCTTTTACTTGAGGGGCAGCGAGAAGCTCTGAAGCACGTTGGGCCATCTCCTGAACCTGATCGTGCAGCGTCTCCACAAAACCGAACTCTCCCCTGCTGCCGAGACTGAGATGTGCCTGTTGAACATCGCCTCCCTCCCGGGCGACGACTGCCAGCCGGATGGTAACATCGGGTCGGGATTGCTCGATATAACTTCCCTCGGAGCTGGCGAATATTTTCTTTTTCCGGGAATCGGAATAGCCGACGCTGGAGGTCTGAACCTTTGGGGCGTTCCAGATTATCCCGTTGTATTCATCGAGGATTTCTTTTTTTCGAGCCAGCGAAATACTGGACGGATCGATTTGAACCGTAGCCTCAACGGTCTCGACGGATGGTTCGATGGGAGCCAGATGGCTTTCCTCTTGCCCTACCAGGCGTGCCTGTTTTACAGCCAGTGCAGCTTTCTCTCGGAGGTTATCCAGGCTATTGAAAGAGACGAAGCCCCAGCCGCCTTTGACCAGAGCCC
>JAAERE010000185.1 GCA_024230675.1 bacterium
CTGTGTGTGCGGCTTGCCGGCGTTCTGTTTTTCGCGCTTGAGAGCCTGCTGGAGCTGCCGCCAGCGATGTTTGGTATCGAAATAGCTGGAATCTTCGACCAGCTCCATCCCGTGTTTCTCCGCAAACCTTTCCGCTCCGGTCCCGGCCAAAAACACATGCGGGCTTTCATCGAGCACCAACCGGGCCAGCTTGACCGGGTTGGCAATCAGCCGTACCGCCGCCACTGCGCCAAAATCCTGCGTGGCTCCGTCCATCACGCAGGCATCCATTTCGTGATCGCCGTCGTGCGTATACACGGCGCCTTTGCCGGCGTTGAACACCGAGTCATCTTCCATAACCATAACGGCCGCCTGGACGGCATCGAGCGACGACCCACCGTCTTTGAGAATATCAAAGCCGGCTTTCATCGAAGCCGCAACGCCCGCGCGGTAAGCCTTTTCGCGCTCCTCGGTCATGAACTGGCGCAATATCACACCCGCCCCGCCGTGCACGGCGATGGCGAAATCTTTGGAGGATCTTGTTGAATTGGCCATCGTGAGCTACTCAGTAGCCTTTCGTTTTCGCCCCAGATCGACATAGATCATGAAACACATATAAGCTATCAGCACCAGCATCAGCACACCGCTGATCGCCAGCATATCGTCGTAAATCCAGTGGTAGCTCTCACCGGTAAGACCGACTGTGTGAAGCACGATTGTCAGTGCGAAAGCCCACAGGACCAGCTTTTTGACCTTACGACGCACCGAGGTAAACAGAAACACCGCCCCGAGGGCAAAAAACAGCAGCGTCTGACCGTTCACATGGACGTGGGCCAACTCAAGATTGTGCTTCAAGCGGTCCTCGAACTCGGACTCCTCGGTGCTTTCCGGTGTGGCGTTTGGAAGCTCGGCTGCTCCTTCGGGCTCTTCGTTCGAGTAAGCGGGCATGTCGTTTTCGTC
>JAAERE010000186.1 GCA_024230675.1 bacterium
CCAGAGTGGGCGCAGGCCCACTCTTTTGTTTAGGTTGACTATGTCGGATGAAACAAAGCAGAAGATTTCCGGCCTGATTGAGAAACCGCTCACCGAGGAGGGGTTCGAGTTGGCCGGCATTGCGCTGTCGAAATATAAGACGAGCGTTATGCTCCGAGTTTTCGTTTATGGTCGAGAGGGCGTGTCACTTGATGACTGTGCCCGGTTGTCGCGCCTGATCGGGAACTTTATTGACGGCACTGAATTGTTTGAAGACGGTTATAGATTAGAGGTTTCCTCGCCCGGCTTGGATCGTCCGCTGGAAACTGCGCGCGATTTTAAGTACCGCGTAGGCGAGAAAGTGAAAATAGAGTTCGCAGATAAGAAGAGAAAAAGAGTTCGGGCGGTGATTGTAGCCGCCTCGGAAGACCAGGTTGAACTCAGGGAAGACAGTGAAGTTTTTACCGTCAACCTGGCGGATATTGGTAAAGCAACAATCATTTTTTGATGGAGAGTTCGTAAATGCCGTTTGACATGGTAGAGGCAATGACTCTGATCGCCAGAGAGAAGAACATCGACTTTGACGCCGTTGTGGAATCTCTGGAGGCAAGTCTGCTGGCGGCGGCCAAGAAGAAGTACACCAATACTGACAATATCTCGTTCCGCTTTGACCGCAAGACCAATGAGCTGTTCATGATTATCACCAAGAAAGTCGTGGACAAGGTCGCCGAAGCTGATCTGGAGATAGGCCTGGCGGAAGCCAAAGAGATAGACGACACCGCCGAAATGGGCGATGAACTGGACATATATCTCGACTACGAAGCCGAATTCGGACGCAACGCCATCGCTTCGGCCAAACAGATTATGGTGCAGAAAATCCGCGACGTTGAACACGAGCGGATTTACGAAGAGTATATCGACAAGGTCAATACGCTGGTCTCCGGCGTGGTGCAACAGATCGACAAGGGCAACGTAATTGTCAATCTGGGCCGCGGCGAAGCGATCCTCCCGATAAAAGAACAGATTCCCAGGGAGAAATTTCGGCAGGGCGACCGCGTCCGGGCGTTTATTCTGGACGTGCAGCTCCAGCCGCGCGGCCCGCAAATTATCCTCTCGCGCGTGAGCAATGAGTTCCTTCGGGCGCTTTTTGCTATCGAAGTTCCGGAAATTTACGAGCGTGTGATCGAGATCAAAGCTATCGCTCGCGAGCCCGGGGAACGTGCGAAAATCGCCGTCTACTCCTCGGATGATCGCATCGACCCGGTCGGCGCCTGCGTGGGCATCAAGGGAGTACGAGTGCAGTCGATAGTTCGCGAGGTAAACAACGAACGCATCGACATTGTACCTTACACTTCCAATCCGGAAGTGTTTGTTACTCGCGCCCTGGCACCGGCCAAAGTTGTACACATCGATGCTTTTGACATCGACCAGAAGATGACCGTAGTGGTCGAGGACGACAAGCTGTCGCTCGCAATCGGTCGCAACGGTCAGAACGCCCGGCTGGCCTCCAAGCTGACCGGCTGGAAAGTTAACATACTCTCCGAAACTCAGTACAATGACGCCAGACGGAAGGACGCTGAACTGCTGATACCGGTAGCTCAGGTCGAGGGCATTGGCGCCAAGATTCGCGACCGCCTGATCGAGGCCGATATCAGTTCGGCCCAGCGTCTGGCGGCCAGTTCCGTTGAGTCGCTTACGCGCATTGAGGGTGTCGGCCAGAAAACCGCCGAAACGCTCATTGAGCACGCCAAGTCTCTCGTCGAACAGGCCGAGGCTGAGTACGTTGAGAGAGAAAAAGAGCGAGAAGAGGCGGGAGTCGAGGAGTCCGACGACGAGTCCGGCGATCATCTTGAAGAGAGCGATTTGTTTGTCGACGACGAAGACTACGTTACGGAAGAAGACGACATCCCTGAAGCTGAAGCTCCGAGTCTGGAAGAAGTCACGGAAGAAGACCAAGTCCCCGAAGCTGCGAGTCTGGAAGAAGAAGTAGTAGACGACGCGGCTGAAGACGAGGATGAAAACGAGTCGGAGACTGAAAAGGAATAGCAAGAGTGAGTAATATCCACGGATATCCGGAAGCAATTGGAGCGCGGAATCGGGGAGGTGAATTAGCATGGTAGTCAACACCAAGAGAATATACGACCTCGCCAAAGACTTCAAAATCTCCTCCCACGCCATGCTGAAAATCGTGCAGGAGTTGGGCTACACACCCAAGTCCCACATGTCAGTGGCTCCGCCGGATATGATCAATGCGGTCAGTCTGAGGTTCGCGCAGGAGAAGCAGGAAGCCAAACGGGAGATGCAGCAGCGGCAGGAAGCCGTCAAAGAGGCAGCTCGTCAGAAGGCACAGGCTGAAGCCGAAGCCAAATCCAGAGCCAAGGCAAAGGCGCGCGAAAAGGAACTCGAGGCCAAGCGGGCCAAAGAGATCGCTGAGGCCAAAGCCAAGGCCGCCGTCCGGCCCCGTGGAAAAGTCCGCACCAAGGCCGGGGCACCGCCCCCGACCAAGGCGAAGGCGCCTGCCCCAGCCGCCAAGGCCGCTGCGACCCCGCCGGCGACTACTACTCCGGCGAAGAAGGTCGATGTGGCCGGTATGCTTAAGCAGGCTGAGAAGAAAAAGAAACGCAAAGACCGCCGTCGCAGCAAAGATAAGCGCGAAGTCAATCAGGTCGAGGTAGCGAAGAGTTTCCGGGCCACTATGGCTAACCTCAGCGGTGGCAAGACCAAGCGCAAATACAAGCGGGGTCCCGGTGATAAAGATGTGGACGATGTCGGCGCCAACAACGTAATCGACGTCAACGAGTTCATGTCCGTCGCAGAGCTGGCCAAACTTATGGACCGCAAGGCGGCCGAGGTGGTCGCCAAGCTGCTGGAGATGGGCATGATGGCCACCATTAATCAGCGTCTCGATATGGACACGCTGCAAATGGTCGCCGGCGAATTCGGCTTCGAAACCAAACTCATAACTGAGATCGGTGAAGAAGTCCGTCAGGAAGAGAGCGAAGAAGGACGCGTATTCCGGGCCCCGGTGGTTACGGTTATGGGACATGTCGATCACGGCAAAACTTCGCTCCTGGATTACATTCGGAAGACTAACGTGGTCAGCGGTGAGGCCGGGGCTATCACCCAGCACATAGGCGCCTACGAGGTCACACATAACGACAATAAAATAGTATTCCTGGATACGCCGGGTCACGAGGCCTTTACGGCCATGCGTGCCCGAGGCACTCAGATAACTGATATCGTTATTCTCATTGTCGCCGCCGACGAGGGGATTCGTCCGCAGACTACTGAGGCTATCGACCACGCCCGAGCTGGAAGCGTTCCGATCATTGTGGCCATCAGTAAGATTGACAAGCCGGGAGCCAACCCGGATGACGTCAAGACTCAGCTGGCCAACAACAACCTCCTGGTTGAAGACTGGGGCGGTAAAGTCATTTCCGTGGAGATTTCCTCCAAGACCGGCGAAGGAATCGAGAAGCTCCTCGAGATGCTCCTGATTCAGGCTGAGATGATGGATCTCAAAGCCGACCCGTCTATTCGTGGCCAGGGTGTAATCGTGGAAGCCCGTCTTGAAAAGGGACGCGGCCCGGTTGCCACTGTGCTGATCCAGCGCGGCACCTGTTCAATCGGTCAGCCTATCGTGGCCGGTGTGCATCGCGGCCATATCCGGACCATCGTCGATGATCGGGACAAGCGACTCAAAAGCATCGGACCCTCGACACCGGCGCAGATCACCGGTCTGTCGGGCGTGCCGCAGGCCGGCGACAGTTTCCTGGTAACGCAGGACGATCACGAGGCTCGTGAGATTACGCTCAAGCGGGATCAGATCAAACGCGAATACGACTCGCGTCGCCGTCAGGGCGCTGTCACCCTGGAGAAGATTTTCGATCAGATTCAGGAAGGCCAGATAAAGGAAGTTCGCCTGATTATCAAGGGCGATGTGGACGGCTCGGTCGAGGTACTTTCTGACACGCTCGGCAAGATTGCCACCGACGAAGTCAAAACAAACATCATCCACCAGAGCGTCGGCGCCATTACCGAATCCGACGTCCTTCTGGCCGCAGCCTCCGAAGCCATTATCATTGGCTTCCAGGTTTCGCCGGACTCGCGCGCTCGCGAATTGGCGGCCAATGAAAACGTCGATATCCGCTCTTACGACATCATTTACGAAGCTGAGAACGACGTGAAGAAGGCGCTCGAGGGCCTCTTGTCGCCGGCACTGTCCGAGAAATTTGTCGGTATGGCCGAGGTTCGGGAGCTATTTAAGGTACCCAAGATCGGTGTTATTGCCGGTAGCTATATCAAGGAAGGTCGCATCAGCCGCAAAGACAAGGTGCGCCTTATGCGCGACGGCAAGAAGATCTACGCCGGCAATATTTCCTCGCTGAGGCGTTTCAAAGAAGACACCAAAGAAGTAAAGGAAGGCTTTGAGTGCGGCATCGGAATCGAGAATTACAACGACCTTAAGGTCGGGGATATTATAGAGGCGATCGAAGTCGTCGAGACGGCTCGCACGCTAAGCTAGGCAAGCGTTTATGACTCAGGCGGTCCCGACGTACATAGAGACAACAACGATGAGACAGTTCAAGAGATCACAAAGACTGGGACAGCAGATGCATCGCGATATCTCCCAGTTGCTGGAGCGCGAGCTGTCTGAACTCGGCAAGGGGATGCTCACGTTTACCCGTGTCAAACTCTCGGATGATCTTCGCTATGCCACAGTCTATTATTCCTTTCTCGGGACTGCGGAGGATCGCACTCGCGTAGAGGAGTATCTGATCCGTTACAACGGCCGTATACGTTCCCAGGTAGGCAAGGCTCTGCGTGTCCGCCATATTCCTGAGCTGACCTTCAAGTTTGACCCTTCGGTTGAGGAGGGTATTCGCATCGAACAGTTATTGAACGAGATTAAGAGTGAATCCGACCAAGACTGACATGCCCACCGGCCTGAACCATCCCATTTCACAAATCAGGGGCACATTGGAAAAAGCCACCCGCATTATGGTGGTTTCCCACATTGACCCGGACGGTGACGCCCTGGGCACTCAGTTGGCGTTCGGGAGCTACCTCAAGTCTCTGGGCAAGGAAGTACATCTCGTCCGAGATTCAGGAATTCCCGACAAGTATCGTTTCCTTCCGGGCGTGGACAAGATTGTCCAAGCGAACTCGCTGCCCAAAGACATATCTTTTGATACCGGTCTTGTCCTGGAATGTCCCAGCCTGAAACGAGCCGGCTCGGCCGCCGGATTCCTTGCAAACGGCTTACAGATTGTTAATATAGATCATCACCAGGACAGTGCGGAATACGGTACGGTCAACTGGATCGACACCAAGGCTTCCTCGGTAGGAGAGATGGCTTACGAGTACTTTCAGGCAACCGATTTCGACATCGATTCAGATGTCGCTACCTGCCTGTACACTGCGATTCTGACCGATACGGGCCGATTTCGTTACGCCTCGACCACCTCACGCACCATGACTATCGCCGGCAACCTGATCGCCCACGGCGCCGATCCCAGGGTCATTTGTGACTTCGTTTACTATGACATGAAGGCCCCGACCATGATCCTGACCGGCAGGGTGCTGAACAGTATTGAATATCACCACGACGGCCGGGTTTGCATCCTGACCCTGACCGCCGACATGCTGGCCGAGTCGGGTGCTGATGAATCTGATTCTGACGGCCTGGTTGATTTTACGCTGTTTACTAAAGGCGTAACTACCGGAGCGCTGCTTAAGGAGATCGACGCCGATACCACCAAGGTGTCTCTGCGCTCCTGCAACGGCGTCAACGTGGCTGAAATCGCTGCAAAGTTTGGAGGCGGAGGGCACTTCAACGCTGCCGGCTGCCGCGTGCCGCTATCGCTGGACAAGGCGAAGCAGGAAATTCTAAAACTCCTCAGAGACGCGAATGGCCAGAGCAACTGACACCTTCCACGGAGTCCTTCTGCTGGACAAACCCTCGGGTATCTCCAGCCATACCGCCGTGGACCGCGTGCGCAAAATCATACGTCAACGCTCGATAGGCCATGCGGGAACGCTCGACCCGGCCGCCGAAGGTCTCCTGATTCTCTGCCTGGGCCGGGCAACAAAGGTTGTCCGCTACTTGACCAGCGATGAAAAGAGCTACGAGGCTACCATCACACTCGGTCGCGAATCTGTCACTTACGATGCCGAAGGTGTGGATTTCGACTCCGTTGCCAACCACATTCCCAATCTTGATCCCGCCGGGCTGGAGCCGGTGTTGGACAAGTTCCGTGGGACCTTCCTACAGAAAGTACCCGCATACTCGGCCGTACATATCGACGGCAAGCGCCTCTACGAGTCGGCGCGACGCGGGGAAGAGGTGGAGTTGCCGGAGCGCGAAGTTACTATTTCCGAGTTGAACCTGCTCTCAGCCAAAGATGACTCCTTGTGTATACGGCTGACCTGTAGCAAGGGCACGTACGTTCGCAGTCTGGCCCACGATCTGGGCCGAGAGCTTGGCTGCGGAGGCTACCTGTCGCATCTGAGGCGAACCTCGGCCGGGCGGCACACCCTGGACGATGCCGTCACTCTGGAGCAGGTTGCAGTTCTCAACGAATCCGACAAATTAGCTGACCAACTGTTACCTATAGAAAAGGCGCTGGATTTCGCTGCTGTTACGATCAGCGATGACTCCAGCCGCTTCGTTTTGCACGGTCGTAAGCCGGATCCCAACGATGTCATAGGCATCGAGGGAGCCTTCGCCCCGGGCGACCGTATTTTCCTAAAGGACCGCGCGGGCTCCGTACTCGCCGTCGGCACGGCCGCTTTCGCCTCCCAGCAGGCGCCGGATGAGCGGCCGGGAACTATCCTGAGTTACGACAGGGTATTCAATTGACGACGCGATTCATACACGGCCTGGAGCGGTTCCCCCGCGCCGAACGCGGCACCACGGTGGTGACGATCGGCACATTCGACGGTATCCATCGCGGACACCGCGCCATTTTCCAGCGCGTCCGCACCGTGGCCGAGGAAAAGAACCTCCGGCCGGTGCTCATTACGTTCCATCCGCATCCGCGCATGGTCGTAACACCGGACAACGTCCCCATGCTCCTGACAACGATCGAGGAGAAGGGGAAGTTTGTGCCGCACTTTTTCGACGGTTCGGTGCTCGTCCTCGAATTCAACAAGGCCCTGATGAACCTCTCGGCCGACGAGTTCGTCAAACAGGTCCTCGTCGAGACCGTCGGCACCAAACATCTTGTGGTCGGCTATGATCACGGTCTCGGCAAGAACCGAAGCGGCACGGCCGGAGAGCTTCGCCGTCTCGGAGACGAACTCGACTTCGAAGTTGAGGTTGTCGAACCTGTGGAGCACGAAAGCAAACTCGTTTCCTCGACCAAGATCCGCGAAGCGATGAAATCGGGCAAGTACAGCGATGCGCTGGACCTGCTCGGACATGACTATGCCATATACGGCACAGTTGAGCGCGGTATCGGTCTGGGACGAAAGCTCGGTTATCCGACGGCTAACGTGAAGTACAGCCATCGGAAGCTGCTTCCCCCGGAAGGCGTGTATGCCTGCTGGGCTCAGATCGGCAACGAGGAAAAACACGGGATGATGTTTATCGGCCAGAATCATTTTAACCCGGTCGAACGGCTCACGGTCGAGGCCAATCTTTTCGACTTTGATCGGGATATATACGACGAAGAGATCATGGTTTATCCGACTCATTTCATTCGGGCAAATCAGAAGTACGACGACAAAGAGAGTCTCATTCGTCAGATTGAACAGGACAAAAACAACGTTATTGAAATAATCGGTAAAGGAGAAAGAACATGTCAATAGACAAGGCACGGAAGGCGGAGATTGTGGCCAAACACAGTCTTCACGAGGGAGACACCGGTTCGCCCGAAGTGCAGATCGCGCTCTTGACAGAACGAATCACTCATTTGACGGGCCATCTGCAAGAACACAAGAAGGATTTCCATACTCGTCACGGTCTGCTGAAACTGGTGGGCCAAAGAAGACGCATGCTGGATTATCTCAAGGATCGGGATATCGAGAGCTATCGCGACGTAATCCGCCAATTAGGCCTCAGGCGATAGGAAAGAACACAGGATAATAGAATATGATTAACAAGGTAGAATTAGAACTTGGCGGACGCACTCTCACTATCGAGAGCGGCCGCCTGGCCAAACAGGCCAACGGAGCCGTCACGGTTCAATATGGAGATTCGATGGTCCTTTCGACTGTCTGTTCCTCCACCGAACCCAGACTGGGCTTTGACTTTTTCCCGCTGACGGTCGAATACCGTGAGCGGTCGTACGCCGCGGGCAAGATCCCCGGAGGCTTCTTCAAACGCGAAGGCCGTCCCTCGGAAAAAGAGATTATCTCTGCGCGTATTATCGACCGGCCCATCCGGCCGCTGTTCCCGGACGATTTCCGGGGCGAAACGCAGTGCATCAATTTCATCGTCTCTCACGACCAGAAGAACGACACCGATATTCTGGCCCTGATAGGCACCGCGGCCTCGATCGCCATCTCCGACGTCCCCATTAGCAAAACTATTGCGGGCGTTCGGGTCGGACGTATCGACGGCCAGTTAGTAGTCAACCCGACCATGGACACCACCGAAGAGTGTGATATTCTCATCACCATGGCCGGCTCAGCCGACAGCATCGCAATGGTCGAAGGCGGCGGTGGCGAGGTCTCTGAAGCTGAGGTGATTGAAGCTCTGCAGTTTGGTCACGGATATATCAAACAGATCGTGGCCAAGATCGACGAACTCAAGGCCGCCTGCGGCAAAGCGAAGTTCGAATACACGCCGGTTTCTATCGACGACGCCCTGGCTGCCAAAGTCAAAGAGACGGTTGGCAATCGCCTTAGTGAAGCTAACCACATCGCCGACAAAGAGACTCGCAACACCACCAAGAAGCAGATGAAGAAGGAAATTCTCGAGGCCCTGGCCGAGGAATTCCCCGAAGGCGAAGGCGACATCAAGACGGTTATCCACGACCTCGACTCCCTGAGCATGCGTTCGATGATCCTCGACGAGGGCAAGCGCATCGACGGCCGCCAACCCGATGACGTCCGCCAGATCACCTGCGAAGTCGGGTTCCTCCCGAGAGCGCATGGATCCGGAGTCTTCACCCGTGGCCAAACTCAGGCGCTCGTCGCCGTCACGCTTGGCACTAAGGCCGACGAACAGCGGCTCGACGAGCTCGACGGTGAGTCCACCAAGAGCTATATGCTTCACTATAACTTCCCGCCGTTCTCGACCGGGGAGACCAAGCCGATCAGGGGCACCAACCGCCGCGAGATCGGACACGGTGTATTGGCCGAACGGGCCCTGACGCCGGTTATTCCCAACGAGTCCAGCTTCCCGTACACCATTCGGGTCGTCTCCGACATCATGGAATCAAACGGTTCCTCGTCGATGGCTTCCGTATGTGGCGGTTCCCTGGCTATGATGGATGCCGGCGTACCGATCAAAACGCCGGTAGCTGGTATCGCCATGGGTCTCATTAAAAGCGATGACAATGTTGTTATCCTGACGGACATCCTCGGCGACGAGGACCACTTTGGCGATATGGACTTCAAGGTCACCGGAACCAACGAAGGTATCACGGCGATTCAGATGGATATCAAGATCACCGGTCTGGATATCGAGACTATGGGCGCGGCGCTCGACAAGGCGCGTAACGCTCGCCTGCACATTCTGGATAAGATGGTCGCCACCATACCGAAACATCGCGATCAACTTTCCGAGTTTGCCCCGAGGATTATCACCATCCAGATCAACCCGTCGAAGATCGGCGAGGTGATTGGCCCCGGTGGTAAGATCATCCGCAGCATAGTCGAAGAGACCGGCGCTAAGATCGATATCGAAGACGATGGCACGGTGATGATTGCTTCTACCGACGGCGAGGCCGGCGCGGCCGCCCTGGCCAGGATTGAGGCGATCGTGGAAGAGCCCGAAGTAAACAAGGTTTACAACGGTATCGTCCGTCGCACCACCGACTTCGGCGCATTCGTGGAGATCATCCCCGGCACCGACGGTCTTGTTCATATCTCTGAGCTTGATGTTCAGCGCGTGGGCAAGGTCGAGGACATCTGCCGGGTCGGCGATCGCATGGAAGTCAAGGTGATCAGCATCGACAACGACGGCCGGGTCCGACTCTCCCGCAAAGTGCTGCTAAGCGGCGGTCACGACGGCGGTAGCCAGGAACCCAAGGGTGACTCGCCCCGTCGCGATCGTGACAAAGACCGTGACCGGGGTCGACAAAAGTCCGACCATTAGGGAAATCTTCGCTTATGGCGAAACGCAATAAATCGGCCGCCCGGGACGGCAGCCTGTATCGTAAGACGACTTTGAGGAACGGGGTGAGGGTAGTCACCGAAAGACTACCCTCCGTACGTTCCATATCGATAGGCGTCTGGTTTGACGTCGGCTCCCGAAACGAGACGCCCGAAGAAAACGGGCTATCCCACTTCATCGAGCATCTCGTTTTCAAAGGAACCCGCAGCCGCAACGCCCGTCAAATAGCTTCGGCTCTGGAATCTGTCGGCGGCTCGCTCAACGCTTTCACTTCGCGTGAGCAGACCTGTTTCACGGCTCGCGTGCTCGATGAATTCCTTCCGGAGGCCGTCGATGTGCTGGCTGATATCACCTGTCGAGCCACTTTCACGCCCACCAACATGAAACGGGAACGTCTGGTTATCTGCGAGGAAATCAAGGAATCGCTCGACAATCCGTCGGACCTTGTTCATGATCTGTTCGCTGAGACTTTCTGGGGTAAACATCCCCTGGGACAGCCTATCATGGGTACGATAGAGACCATGCAGGCGATGCCGCGAGCCCGGCTGATGAAGTTCCTCAACCGCCATTACCGCTCCGGCTCTGTGGTAGTTGCGGCTTCGGGCTCCATAAGCCACGACCGGCTGGTGAAGATTGTCCGCGAGAAGTTCGACTTTCCGCCGGGTGTGGCCGATCAGGCCCCGATCGCGGAAAGGATATCCGCGCCGCGAAAGATCCTCCAGCAGGACAACAGCGCCCAGACTCAGTTTTGCCTCGGTTTCCCGGGCTTTGCCTATGGGGACCGTCGCAAAATGGCCGTGATGGTCATGTCCTCGTATCTTGGCGGAGGAATGTCCTCCGTGTTATTCCAAAAAATCCGAGAGCAGCGCGGTTTGGCGTATTCTGTTTACGCCTACCACGACTTCTACCGCGATTCCGGGATCTTCGGCGTCTATCTGGGCACCGACCAGACCCATGTGCGACAGGCCTACGATCTGATAATTGCAGAATGTCGCCGCCTCAAGAAGCGAAAGCTTGCTGCAGAAACGCTTGACCAGGTTAAGGCTCAGATCAAAGGTCACCTTACGCTTGGCATGGAGGCTACCTCCAACCGCATGAATCGGATAGGGCGACAGGAACTGATCACCGGAGAGTATTTCACGCTCGAAGACGCCCTGCAGGCGATTGACGAGGTGACCGCTTCCGACGTCTGCGAGATTGCGAATCTGACTTTCGATGAGTCCCAGATTGCAGTAACCGCTCTGGGGCCTATCGACAAAAAAGCGTTCTCAGATGTCGTCTAGGCGGCAGAGCAAAGGGGAAGAGGCAGCCGCGCAAGCTGCCCCCCTCACCCTGGCTTTTCACAAATTGACGCCGAAGATTACTTTCGGCTCCACCAACTTCTCACCAAGACGCTTCGAGCGTCTTTTTTTATTTCTTGAAAACCTTGGCATCTCTTCCAAGAGTGGTGCAATGCGTCACGTCAACGTTTCGTTCGACGACGGCTACCAGCACCTGTGTGAGTTTCTGCCGCCCCTGATGGAGCGCCTGAGCTTCCGGCCGACAATCTTCGTCCCGACCGATCTTATCGGCCGCCCCAATAGCTGGGACTACAGCTGCCGGTTAGCTCCCGATCCGCACATGGACGAGACTTCGATACGAGAACTGGCGGACCTGGGCGTCAGGTTCGGCTCGCACGGCAAGTCGCACTGCGATCTCACTTCGTGCGACCCGGAACGAATCAAATCCGAGTTGGCGGACTCTCGCAAGAGACTTCAGAACCTCATAGGCCGGCCCGTGGACGAGATCAGCTATCCTTTCGGGCGCACTAATCCACGCGTCCTTGAGGCTGCGGCCGAGGCCGGTTTCTCCAGGGGGTACACGATGGACTTTCCGACGCCCGAGGATCTGCCGCTGTCCATCGGCCGAATTGCCGTCTACGGCTTCGACACTCACCTGACCGTCTATCACAAGCTGACCGGCGGACGGCTCTACCGGCTGGAGAGGTTCAAGGCCCACATTACCAATCGCCTCTCCGGCGGGACAGTGCTGCTCAATAAGCTGCGTGGCCACCAGTAAAGGCGTGTGAGTCACAGAAGTGCCTGTGGCACAAAACTATTGCCAAGCTCCCGTTATTTTGATACTATTGCGCCTTATTCTAAAAGCAACAGGACGGTGAGATATGGCCCCGGAAAAGAAGACGATACCTGATTACGACTTTGGACAGATAGAACATAAATGGCAGAAAAAGTGGGACGAACAGCGTCTTTACGAGGCTCCCGAGCTTTCCGAAGACGACAGGAAATTCTACATGCTGGTTATGTTCGCCTATCCTTCCGGCGATATCCACATGGGGCATTTCCGTAATTATATCATAGGCGACGCCGTCGCACGACGCCAGATGATGCTGGGCAAGAAAGTCCTGCACCCGTTTGGCTGGGATTCTTTTGGTCTGCCGGCCGAACGTGCGGCTATCCAGCGCAATATCCACCCGGCCACCTGGACCAACCAGAATATCGAAGTCAGTCGGACTACGCTCCAGAAAGTTGGCATTTCGTTCGACTGGACCCGCGAGGTCACGTCGTCCGAACCGGACTATTACAAATGGACCCAGTGGATGTTTATCCAGATGTTCAACAAGGGCGTCGCCTACCGCAAACGCGGCTTCATCAACTGGTGTCCAGAAGACAAAACCGTTTTGGCCAACGAACAGGTCGTCAACGGCTGCTGCGAGCGCTGCAAGACGATTGTCGAGAAGAAAGAACAGCTCGGCTGGTATTTCAAGATCACGGACTACGCCGATCGGCTGATCGATGACCTCGACACCCTGCCTGACTGGCCCGAGAACGTCAAAACGATGCAGAAAGAGTGGATTGGGCGCTCCTACGGCCTCGAGGTGGACTTCACGATCGAGGAGACGGGGGAGAAGCTGCCCATTTTTACCACCCGGCCGGACACTATCTACGGCGTGACGTTCATGGCTATCTCACCCGAGGCGGAGCTGCTAAAGAACCTGAACCTGGAGCCCGAATACGCCCAGAAGGTCGAGGAATACAAAAAGAAGATCGCGGGGCGGACGGATATTGAGCGTGCGGCCGTCACGGACGACAAGGACGGCGTTTTCACAGGTAAGTACGCTATCAACCCTTACAACGGCGAGAAAGTCCAGCTGTGGGTGGCCGATTACGTCCTGGCCGGTTATGGCACCGGGGCTGTGATGGCTGTCCCGGCACACGACACGCGCGACTTTGCGTTTGCGCGCAAGTACGATATTCCCATACGGGTTGTGATCCATCCTGATGCGAATACTAGCCTTGATGAAGCCACTATGGAGGAAGCGTTTGTCGCTTACGGGCCGATGGTCAACTCGGCGCCTTTCGACGGCAAGGCCGGTAAGGACGCGATTAGCGCCGTCAGCGACCACGCTGAACAGCAGGGCTTTGGGCGGCGTAAGGTGAACTATAAGTTGAAGGACTGGTCGATCTCCCGGCAGCG
>JAAERE010000187.1 GCA_024230675.1 bacterium
GGCGTCGGTCTCAATCATTATCTTATCCAACGGTACTTCCGAGGCGGTCACGGCCATGGAAGCGTTCTTGTATGTGATTATGCCGCCGACCGCAATGATGAAACCGAGATCGAAGACTCGGAAAGCCTCCTCGGTTGTGCCCGGAAAGCAGTGAAACACGCCACCGGGAAGATCGCCTGCATATTCTCTCACGATGTCGTAGGTGTCCTCGAAAGCTTCGCGAGTGTGGATCACTACCGGAAGGTTCACGTCCACGGCCAACCGCAGTTGCCCCTGAAAAGCCTTCTTCTGGACCGGCCGGGGCGAGAGATCACGATAGTAATCCAGCCCGATCTCCCCTATCGCCTTCACCTTGCTGTGAGCGGACAATCTTCTTATCTCGTCGAAAGTCCGGTCGTCGAGCGTCTGGGCATCGTGTGGATGCACGCCGACGGCGGCGAAGATCATGTCGTACTCGTCCGCAAGAGCGACCGAACGTTGCGAGGTCGTCAGGTCGGCCCCAATATTTACCATCGTATGCACACCCGCCCGGACGGCTTCCCGGATAATCTCGTCCCGATTGTTGTCGAAGTCCTTGAAATCGAGGTGGCAGTGCGAATCGATCATCAACTGACCTTGGCGCCGGGAGGAAGGTCACCATCGGGCGTGAGCACAAACAGCTTTTTTCCCTTTTTAGCGGCCAGCAGCATACCGTTGGATTCCACGCCTCTGATCACGGCCGGCTTCAGGTTGGCCACGACCAGAACTTTCTTGTCAGTAATATCTTCGGCCGAGTAATGCTCGGCGATGCCGGCGACTATCTGACGTTTCTCGCTGCCCAGATCGATCTGGAGCTTGAGCAGCTTATCGGCGCCCTCGACCCTCTCGGCCTTCACCACCTGCGCTACGCGAAGTTTGACTTTCCCAAACTCCGAGATGTCCAACAGGTTGTCATCTTCGGAAGGCTGAGTTTTCTCGGATGTCTTGGCGGCCTTTTTCTTGGCGTCAAAACGCGGGAAAATAGCCTCATCGATTTTGACCGGCGTGCCCTGAGGTAGTTCAAAAAACTTGCGAGCGTGATCCAGAGTCAGGGTACTGTCGTCGAGCCCGAACACGGCTCTGATCTCGGCCATCTTGCGCGGCATAACCGGGTACAACAGGGTGGCGACTATCCTGATTACCTCGCAGCAGGCGTACAGGATGCCGCCGAGCTCCTCGGTCTTGCCGGCCTTGGCCAGTTTCCACGGCGCGGTGTCGTTGAAGAATTTGTTGGACGCGCGAACCAGGCCAATAGCGTCGTTTATCGCATGGCTGAGCCGGAACTTTTTGATATGCTCATACACCAATCCCGGCAGAGCCTCCGTTTGCTTCATCAGATCGTCCAGACCTTCAATTCCCTCGTGCGGCGGCGGCAGTTTCCCCTCGAAATTGACCACGACCATCTTGCCGACCCGCGAGACGAGATTGCCAAGGTCGTTGGCCAGATCCGAGTTGTACTGCTGCACAAACCGCTTGGCTTGAATATCTCCGTCCACCCCGAACGGATACTGTGTCAGAAGTAGATACCGGGCGCCATCGGGGCCAAACTCTTCCACCATACCGTTGGGATCGATCTGGTTGCCCAGCGTCTTGGACATTTTTTCGCCATCGACGGTAAAAAACCCGTGCAGGAACATCGTGTCAGGAAGTTTCTCCCCCGCCGCCATGAGCATTGCCGGCCAATAGAGACAATGGAACTTGAGTATATCCTTCGCCATTAGATGCACGGACTCGCTCGACTGCCACCATTTCTTGAATGAGGATGCGTCATCACCGTAGCCTATCGCCGTGATGTAGTTCAGAAGAGCATCGATCCAAACGTAAGTAATCTGGTCCTCATCGAACGGCAGCTTGACGCCCCATTCGACCCGCTCGCGAGAGATTGAAAAATCGGGCAAATCCTGCTTGAGCAGCCCGAGCACCTCGCGCCGTCGTTCCTCGGGGAGAATCCGCAATTCGTTCGATTCGATCAACTTGCGCAGCCGATCCGTAAATGCGGTCAGTCGGAAAAAGTAATTCTTTTCCCGGAGCTTTTCGGGAGCAGTTTTGTGATCCGGACAAACACCGTCGACCAGATCCTTCTCCGTAATAAACTTCTCACATCCAGTGCAATAGAGACCTTCATAGTAATCGGAGTATATCACGTCCTGGCCATCGTCCGTCTTTGCCTCGTTCAAAACGGCCAGGAGCTTGCGGACGCCGGCTTCATGCCGGGGCGAGGTTGTCCGTATGAAATAGCTGTTGTCGATATCGAGGTTCTTCCAGACAACCTTGAACTTCTCTACTATTCGGTCACAGAATTCCTGTGGCGTAAGCCCGGCCTTGCGAGCGGCCTCGGCCACCTTGGTGCCGTGTTCGTCGGTGCCGGTCAGCGAAAAGGCTTCACGCCCGGCCATCCGATGAAACCTTGTCAGGACATCGGCGGCAATCGTCGTATAGGCGTGTCCGATGTGCGGAACATCGTTAACGTAGTATATGGGAGTTGTAATATAGAAAGGCTTAGCCAAGTCTGCTCTCCGTTTCCCCGGGCACTAACCCGATTGGCCGTTATCTTCATCCAGCCGCTTGAGTTCTTCTTCCTCTTCCCGGCTAACCTGCTTGACCGGTCCACGCCCGCGCCCCCTGCGGCCTTCCCCCTTGAGGCGCTCAATGATCTCGTCCGCTTTCACCCGGCACAAGACGCTTTCCTCATTGAAGAACAGGGCTTCCTCCTGAAAGACATCAATCCGGTCGATTGTTCCGGTACCTTTTTCAGTTCTGATTTCGGTGCCGATGGGAGGAAGGGTTTTCTTAGCCGCCTTGTAGAGGTCGATTTCGTAACGCAGACAGCAGAGCAGCCGGCCGCAGTTTCCGGAGATTTTGGCGGGATTCAGAGAGAGCTGCTGTTCGCGGGCGTGCTGCGTAGAGATCGGCGCGAATTCACGAATGTGGTCGTTGCAGCACTGACGCAGACCGCAGATCCCATATCCGTCGATCCGCCGGGCCTCGTCGCGAACGCCGATCTGCCGAAGTTCGATGCGTGTCCGATAGCGCGAAGCCAGGTCTCTGACAAGGGCTCGGAAATCGACGCGGTGATCGGCGGTGAAGTAGAACGTAATCTTGCCGCCGTCGAACTGACATTCCACATCCACAATCTTCATCACCAGACCGTGTTTGCGAATAAGAACGCGAGCTTCTTTTTTGTACTGATCCTCGTTTTCTTTAAGACGGCCGTAGCGATCCAGATCCTCCGGCCCGGCGGGGCGAAGAATCGACCGGGGTCGCCCGGTCCCGCTGAAGTCCAACTCAGCCTCGATCTTCTTAGTCAGCAGCCCCATGTCCTCGCCCTGTTCCAATTGAATGATTACATAGTCCTTGAGCGACAGGGAGTGGTAATAGGCGTTATAGAAGAATTCCCGACGGGAACCTTTGAATTCAACCTGGTACAATTCAGCCACGAATCATCTCCTAAGCGGTGTTTCTGGCCGGCGCCTCGACGGCGCATCTAAGTTTAAGTGCCAGAGCGACTAAAGCAGCCTGAATATGCACGTTGAGTTCCAGATCGGCAAGCGTATTCTTTATCTCCGAGGCCATCGCCGCGGCTACCGAGGAATCGGCAAACCGGGGCGAAAGGCGTTTAATTTCGGGCGTGTAGTCGACGTTGACCAGATCGTCCTCCTCGCCGGTAGCGGCGTGCAGGGCACAGTCCCGAATCAGCGACTGCCACAGGCTCAGGATGTCTTTGACCTGGCCCCGATCGGTGTAATTGATAAGCTCCGTCATTTGGGACACCACGCGAGCGCCGCTCTCGGCGAACAGGGATTTGAACAGCAGAAGTCCTACTCCTCGACGGCTGGAGTCCTCGGAATCAACCTCCCCGGCCAGCTCCAGGGCTACGCCCGGCACCCCGCCGGAAATCCGGGTTACCAGGCGGGCCTGTGTTTCCGACAGGCCGTATTCAGACTGAAGATAATCTATGGTCATCTGTTCCGGAGGTCTATTTAGACGAATCTTCTGAGAGCGCGACTGAATAGTTGGAAGCAGGTCCTCAGATCTTGCGGTGGTCAGAATTATGACCGTGTCTTGCGGCGGCTCCTCGATCAATTTCAGAAGGGCGTCAGCCGAAGACGTCCGCATCTTCTCCATCTGGTAAAACACCACTACCCGTGTGACGCCCTCGCTGCCCCGACGAGTGAGGTTCTTTCTCACTTCGCGGGCGAGATTGATAGGGATGTTGGTGGCGGCGGTATTGTCGAGGAGCCTGAGCGGTTCCTTCCGCTTCTGCTCCAGGATCTCGTTAGTCAGGTCAATAGCTTCGTCGTCCTTCTTGTGCTTCCGGATCGGAACCACAAAATGGAGGCCCTCGTAGTTAAGCCCCCTCACCGACCGGCAGGGGGGGCATTCGCCGCAGGGATACGAAATTGTCGGTTCTTCGGCGTCGGGAACGGGCTTCTCGCAATTCAGCAGGGCGGCGAATTCCACAGCCAGCGACCAATCCCCCAGGCCTTCGCGGCCGTAAAACAGATAAGTCGAGGCCACCCGCCCTGCGTTGAAAGATCTGGCCAGGATTGACCAGGCTTTGGCTTGCGCTCTGGTTATATCAAAGTGACTCAATCTTAATCCATTTCACCGGGTCCAGCGGTTCGCGCCCCTTGCGCAGTTCGAACTTGATAACGCCGTCCGAGTCCGACACGCCCAGTTTCGTTCGTGCCGTGAGGAACTGTCCCTGGGCGACCTGAACTGTCTCGAGACCGGCATAGGTTGTGTAGTACTGGTGGTCATGATTGATAATAACGAAATTTCCGTAGCCGCGCAAATTGCCGGCGTAGGCGACGGTCCCCGAAGCCACGGCGTAGACGGTCCGGCCGGCGCGCCCTTCAATGGTGATTCCCGGAGAAAATGACTCCAGGCGCGTAACTTCATGAACGTGAAGTCCAAATCCCATTGTGATCTTCCCCCGGTAGGGCGAGGAAAGCTGGCCTTTCAAACCGGCAAATACTGAGGGACCGGTGTCCCCCCGCCCTTCCTGAGCCGCTCTGGCGCGTTCTTCCTCAAGACGAGCGATGATAGCCGCCATCTCCTCGGCCGCTTTCTCAAGCATGGTCACCCGATCGGCCTCGGCCATAGTGCGGCGCCGGAGTTGGTCCAGACTCTTTTCATGACGCTGCTTCTGACTTCTTTCAACAGCATAGCTGGTCTCGCGCTCTTTCTTCAGACCGCTCACCCGGTCGGCCCTGCCGGTGACGTCGTCAAGCTCGCCCACCGACTGGTCCAGCAATTCCGATGCTTGATCCACGGCTGAAGACTCGAAACTGGCCAGGGCGGACAGATAGACGACTCTCCGCTTCAGTTCGAGCTCTTCGTTCGGAAGGTCGGTGAACGCCTGGGCCGGCTGTTGGGCTACCATGTAGAACTGGCGGATGTTCCCCAGGTAGCGTCGACGGGAGCGGTCGAACGCCGACTGGTTCTGCTGCAGGGTCGAATCGCTCCCTACGATGTCTTTCTGCAGTTGATTCAGTTCGTTGTTTAGACGACGGATAATCTTTCGGTCGGAGGAAATCTTTTGATCGTATTCGCTGATTTTCTTCTGCACGCCGGTTTCGGCGCTCTGGAGGGAATCGAGGCGGCGGCGGCCTTCTTCGACATCACGTTGAAGTTGCTCAAGTTCTTTCTTTTGACTGAGAATGTTCTTCGTGTCGCCCGCGTATAGCTCGGAGACGGCCATCAGGCAGATCAGCAACAGTATGAGCAGCCGCCCCGATACCGTCATGCCTGCTCCCTGAGCAGCTTGCGCAAACCGAAATAGCCGCTTATCGCCCCCAGCAGAGCCGTAACGAGACAGAACATGATGATGTCGTCCTGCGAGGGGAAAATGATCTCGATCCGGCTGAAAGTAATCTTGGTCCGGCCGTAGAAGATTATCCCCCAGCCGAGGGCGGCCGACAATCCCCCGATCAGGAAGCCTTCCACGATGAACGGCAGCGATATGAACAACCTGCCGGCGCCAAGCAGCAACATCTGCCTGAAACCAACGGCACGAGCCCGCGTCATCAGCCGAATATTGTTGGTAGAACTGACAAGCGCGGTTGCCAGAATCAAGGCTCCGAGAGCCAGGCCTACTTGCAGAAAGATCGACTTGGTGTTTTCCGCCTTGGCCAGCCAAACACGGCTGTAATGTACCTCACCGGCACCTTCGATGGCCCGTACGTGTCTCTCTACCTCTTCCAGAGCTGCGGTACGCAAGTAATCCTGCTCCACCGTCAAAACGAACGACCGGGGCAACGGATTCGTTTCGTCGTATCCAACTAACAGGTCTGCCCCGACCAGTCCGGTCAGCCTTTCGCGAGCCAACCCCCGGGACACATATTCGGCTTTGAAGACGCCCTCTATATTCTCCAGCCCCTCCTTGATCGGGGCCACGCTGGAGTCGGCAACGGGTTCCTCCACGAACACCTCTACTCTAATGCCGGAGAGGAGATCCTGATAGAAACGGTCCGAGGTTCCGGCAGCCAGCCAGAACAAGTCGAACAGGAGAAACAGCAGAGTCAGCGATAAAATAGAGGCGAAAGCCGTGCCGGGGTTACGGCGAAGATTCCTGCCAAACTCCCGGGCGATGTGCGCGATGCGGATCATGCCAGCTCTCCGTTGACCAGGTTATACGTTACGGCGCCGGGTATTTCGCGGCCGATCGGCTCCGAAGCCAGGATCAGCATGGAGCGCCCGGAGAGAGCCACCTTGACGAGAAACTCGAACACCCGGCGATAGGTCTTCGGATCGAGTCCGGCCGACGGTTCATCAATGATTATAAGAGGCTGGTTGGCAATAGCCGCGCGGGCGAACTGTACCAGAGAATATTCCACGCGGGTCAGGTTTTCGGGATACTTCCCAGCTACCTTGAGCAACGAGAATTCTGACAGCATGCGCAGAAGACGCTCGCGCTGGAGCTTCTGTCGCTCCCCGGCAATCACCAGCGGGAGAGTAATGTTTTCGGAGACCGTCAACGAAGGCAGCAGGCCGAACGGTCCGCCCACTCCGCCGATTTTTTTTCGGGCTCTGCGGATAACCCGCTTCTTGCGGCGCTGGAGTGTCTCGCCAAATAATTTGACTTCACCGGTCTGGGGAAAGCGAAGCCCGACCAGCAGTTCAGCCAGGGAGGTTTTGCCGCAGCCGGAAGATCCCACGATCACCGCCGATTGCTCCGGCTCCACTTTCAGATTCAGATCGCGAAACACATGCCCGCCGCGGTCGGTGCGCATATGGACGTGCTCAAGCTCAAAAACAGGTTCTTTCATTGGTCGCATCCGTTCGCTGTGTCGCCCGCTCTTGTGGTATACACTCAGACCGGTGTAAGGTCCTTCGGAAAACTGGCTCGGGGCGACAATAACCCAGTAAAAGGTTACCAGACCGGGCGCGGCGGTTCAATTAAAAACTCTGTGGGGATTAGTAGGAAAGAAAGAGCGGCCGGGACTTTGTCCGTCCCGACCGCTTCGATTGGTTGCGTCAGTCTTTCATCGACGCCAGGAACTTCTTGTTGTTCTTGGCTTTCCTCATACGGTCGATGAGGAATTCCATAGCTTCGATCGGATTCATCTCGGCCAGGAACTTGCGTAAGATATACATCTTGGTGAGGTCTTCCTCGGACAACAGGAGAGCCTCTTTACGGGTCGAAGACCGGTTGATGTCCATCGCTGGATAAATGCGCCGATCCGCAAGACGGCGGTCCAGAACCAGTTCCATGTTACCGGTCCCTTTAAACTCTTCAAAAATCACTTCGTCCATACGGGAGCCGGTTTCGACAAGTGCGGTACCGACGATTGTCAGCGACCCGCCCTCCTCGATATTACGCGCGGCGCCAAAGAATCTCTTCGGCATATGCAGGGCGTTGGAGTCAACACCACCGGATAGGATCTTGCCGGAGTGCGGCACGACAGAGTTGTGCGCACGAGCCAGCCGGGTGATGGAATCGAGCAGGATAACCACGTCCTGTTTGTGCTCAACCAGGCGCTTGGCCTTCTCCAGGACCATCTTGGCCACCTGGACGTGACGCTCCGCCGGTTCGTCGAACGTTGACGAGATAACCTCGCCCTTGACCGAACGGCGCATATCGGTGACTTCCTCAGGACGCTCGTCGATAAGCAGCACCATCAACCTTATTTTCGGATGATTAGCTACGATCGACTGCGCGATCTTCTGCAGGATAATAGTCTTACCGGCTTTCGGCGGCGAGGTAATCAGCGCGCGCTGGCCCTTGCCGATGGGACACATGAGATCAATAATGCGCGTAGTCAGTTCGTCGGGATTCAGTTCCATCTTGAACGGATCGTCCGGGTACAGCGGGGTCAGGTTGTCGAACAGCGTCTTGTGTTTGGCCACCTCGGGGTCATCGTAATTGACCGCCTCGATCTTGATCAGGGCAAAATACCGCTCGTTGTCTTTGGGCGGACGGACCTGGCCGGAGATTGTGTCGCCGGTGCGAAGGTCGAATCGTTTGATCTGCGATGGAGAGACGTAGATATCGTCCTGGCCCGGCAGGTAGTTGTAGTCGGGCGAGCGGAGGAAGCCGTAGCCCTCGTCCATGATTTCCAGAACGCCTTCGGCGCAAATAACACCGTCGCCGGCGGACTGGCTTTCCATCACCTTGTAGATCAGTTCTGATTTGCGAAGTCCTGACACACCGGGGATATCAAGCCCCTCGGCGATAGACAGCAACTCGGCAATCGTTTTTTGTTTTAGCTCTGCGAGTTCCATAGCCTTACCTGTTTGTATTTTTAGCAATTAAATTCCTAGCAATGCGGCCTATTCGTCGGCCAGTTCTTCGACCGGGGCGTCGCCCCACAACTTTTCGAGGGCGTAGAAGCGGCGTGTCGGTTCGTAGAAAACGTGCACCACGACATCGACATAATCCAGCAGCACCCAGTTCCCCTCCTTCTGACCCTCGCGATGGTACGGTTTGTAGCCCACTTCCACGAGACCGTCGTACACGGCGTCGGCAATAGCTCTCACTTGCACATCGGCTTCACCCGAGACAATTACGAAATAATCGCAAATCGATGAAACGGCCTTGAGTTTAAGGATTCTGACATCAAATCCTTTCTTGCCGAGAGCCAGCTGACCGGCGTGGCGGGCGAGAGCGAGGGCGGATAGTTTCTTCTTCAAGCCTGGTTCTAATTCTCCTTTTATGATTCCTCTGCGATCATCTCCGGCAAACCGTCCGATCCCACCACCAGGGTGGCCGTAACGTTGAACCGGTTGTTGTCGAGCACCCGATATGTGACTTCCTCCGGATCAAGCCCAAGCCGTCGGGCCAGAGACTCGGCTGAGGATCGGTCCTCTTCCCGGGCTATCATGAACGAATGGGGTACCTTGTGCTGGTCAAACCCTTTCGCTTCAACTACCACGACCGCCAGTTCCTCGTCGGAGCGGTCCTTGAGGAGCTGCCGAACCCGTCTTGTCATACCGGATTCACCGGAGCCGTCGACAATCTGAAGTCGCACCAGTCGATCCGGGGCGTCCTGAGTCTGCGAATAACCGCGGTTGACCTTGACGGCCAGAAATGCCGCGTATACGACTACTGCCGCCAGAACGGTCAGGAGAACGGAATCGAGTACACGCCTCAGGATCTTACTAATCCGCGCTGAGGTGTTTTGGTTGGACGATGATGGCGGACGGCCATTCGATCGGTTGGGTTTAAACATGCATTCGGGGAGGAGGAATTCTAACTATGTTTCTTCTTATTTAGCGGTTTTGGTTTGTCAGCGCCAGAAGTAGGGATAACGAGAGTAGCGGTAGTCACCGTAGGAATACGGAGACACATACCCGTTGTACTGCTGGAAGCTGATCGACATAAAAAACTTATCCGAGGGCTGATAATCGAGACGGAAGCCGGGCAGGAACGATGCACTGTTGTCGCCATCACCCCAAATAGCTCCCGTGTTGTGCAAAACGCCCAGATTAAGAGTCAGGTGAAGACTGGAAGACAGCTCATATAACATGCTGGAATTGAGCATCCCCAGCGACCCGGATGATCCGCCACCCGAAAAGTACGATACCGAATAACTGTGCGACCAGGTGATTCTGGAAGCATCCAGAAGCGACCACGGCGAAGGCGCCGCCTTGATCCCAAGATTCGACTGGGTGGTATTCGTCTGCAACTCAGCTATGTCCGCCTGCTGTGCCGAAGCGGCGCCAACAAACAGTAATACCAATGCAATTGCCAGGAAGGTACGAATCATGACTTTTCACCGTCTCTATCTATAACTCTGACTTGAATTTACCTCTCTCAAACCACGGCGTCAACCTAAAAAGACAGCCGTATCTAAGCATTATCGGACTCTTCACCAGCCGTCTGTATATATTAAACGCGGCAGAGCGTCGTTGGTTGATAGTTTTATTGTATTAAACCTACCGGTCGGCAAACTTCTGAGCCAGCTCCTGCAGTTGATCTACGGAGTTCACCCCTCGGACTTCATCTGGGTTCGAAGCGGTCACGACCGCAACCTTCAAACCTTTGCCGTGCAGAATCTTAACCGCATCGGTCAGGTAGTATTCTCCCTGCGCGTTGTCCGTGTCTATCTCGTCTATAGTGGCGAACAAACGCTGATTGTCAAAACAGAAGGTCCCGGAGTTTATCTCGTTTATCTTGAGGATTTTTTCGGAGGCGTCCTTGTGTTCAACAATCTCCCTGAGCAATCCGGCGTCGCCGTCCCTGATGATGCGACCATAACCAGTGGGATCGTCGAAAACGGCTGAAAGACAGGTAGCCACCGCCCCGGCTTCCTGATGCGCCCGGAACAGACCGACAATCGACTCCTGCGAAAGGTACGGGACATCGCCGGCTGCCACGAGCGTGGTTCCTTCGAAATCTCCCATAAACTCTCGGGTCATCATAACCGCATGACCGGTGCCATTTTGCTCACGCTGCCAGGCGAATTCGACAGGGTAATTGGAGAGTTCGTTGCGGACCATCTCACCCTGGTGGCCGATGACCACGACTATTCTGGCGAAGCCCATCGGGATCAGGCGGTTCAGGAGAATCTTAATCATGGGGATGCCGTCGATCTGGTGCAATACCTTGGGCAGATCGGACTTCATGCGCTTCCCCTTGCCGGCGGCAAGGACGATGACAGCTTTGTCAGCTTCCAACTAAAACCTCACATACTGGAAATTCTCGATTTGAAGAACGCAGCAGGCTGCGATCAGACAGGCTTATTATTCTTATCGACATGGACTACGGCCGGCCTGAAACCGGGGCCGTCCTTCTTGTCGATCTCACCGTAGGCGATAATGATGACCAGGTCCCCTTTTTCGCCCAATCTCGCGGCGGCCCCGTTCAAGGCAATAACACCGCTGCCGGCTTCCCCTTTGATCACATAGGTCTCAAAGCGGTTGCCGTTAGATATATTGGCGACCTGGATTTTTTCGTATTCCACCAGATCCGCCTGTTTCATCAGGTCTTCATCAATAGTCAGCGAACCGACATAATCGATGGATCGATCGGTGATGGTCGCCCGATGAATCTTGGATTTACATACTGTAATCGTCATTACATTGTGTCTTTCCAATGTCCGCTCTTACGAGGCCTGAATATAGCAAATTCCCCTTATTTTGCAAGGGGTTTGGGCTTTAGGCCCCTAACCCGCCGTCAGGATTTGATTTCCACCCAGTTGTGGGCCGGATAGACCTCGAGTTCGTCGGTGATGTCGTCGATAGCCTGTTCCAGATTCTTCCAGTTGACGCGGCGTTTTGCCCGGGTAGCCTGAAGCCATTGGAATTCGCTGTTTTCCTCCGAAAGCCTGACTTCGCAGTCCGAAGACACCACAGCGACAATCAAGGGCAAAATCCAGATTTTATCGTATTCCGGCTCGTAGAACTGGACCAGGTATTCCGTCGCCCAAATCTTGAGCGGCGTAAGGCCGGTTTCCTCGGCAACTTCACGGACTACCACCTGGGCGACCGTTTCGGTGCCTTCCTTGGAGCCGGTTACAAAGCCCCACGTACCGGCGTAGGACTCCTGTTCGCCGCGTCTCAGCAGAAGGAACCTCCAGCCGTCGTCGTCTTCTTTGACCACGGCGACGTTCACGCCAGGGGATTCTATCTCTATGTTTGTGTGTTCTTTCACTTAACCGCTCCTATTGTCCATTTTGGAACGGCAAAGTACTGAATTTGTTCCATTCGTCAAGGGGAAAGTGGGGAA
>JAAERE010000188.1 GCA_024230675.1 bacterium
GGGGATGTCCCTCTGGTTGTTGAACCTGAGATGGTCTCTTGGTAAGGGATGATGGTAAGTCGTTTCTGGTAAGGATTCAAGTCTTCGTTGGGTGGGGCGTCGACGGAGCGGAGGGCGCAGCCCGGAGCGGAGACGACGCCCCACCCAACGGCGCGGACGGCGGGGGCCCCTCGCAATGGTCCGAGAGACCGTGGCAGGACGCCGCACGATCCGCCTGACGCCTTGCGAGCGCCTCGGCCAGACGTGGCAGGTCCTTGTAGCCGATCAGACGGCGGAAGCCCTGCTCCGCTTCCAGCAAGGCGGCCGCCAGCCACCGCGACGCCTGATCGGTCTCCGCGCGAAATCGGGTCACACGGCCCAGCTTTCGCCGCGTGTTGCGAAATGAGTTCTCGATCAGGTTCGTGCTCAACAGGCTCACATGCAGCGTCGTCGGAACGTTCAAGCAATGCAAGGCGATCAGTTCCTCGCCCGCCTCGCGAAGGCTGTTCAGAGCCGCCGCGTTCTTGTCCATCAGGAAACGCTCGATCGCCGAATAGGCTTCACGGCCCGCACGTTCGCCCTCGACTTCTCGTAGCCGCTTGAACAGCCGGACCAGTTCGCCCCAGTGACGTCTTGAGAGGCGACCGCGAATGTTGCGTTCCTTGTGGATGACGCAGCGTTGGATCACGGCGTCGTCGAAGAACGTCAGCACGGCCTTTCGCAATGCCTCCGCGCCGTCGAGCACCGCCAGCAGACCGTGTTTCGGACGAAAACCCCTGGAAACAAGGCGTGAGACGAGATCGCGGCAGACCTCGAAGTTTTCTGAGCTCCCCAGTTCAAAGTCCAAGATCTGCTTCGTGCCGTCGGCGGCGATCCCAATCGCCACGACCGCCGTCTGGTCCTTGCTCAAGCGGATGCCGTCGAGCATCAACGCCAGCCACTCTCGCGACGCGATGTCGCGATCACGCAATTGAGCGACGAACTTCGCTCCCTCCTTGACCCAAAGACGTGAGACGCTCGATTTACTGGTCTTTGGCGACTCGGGATGAACCTGCCTCATCTCGCGGCCGCTGGCGCCGGCGATGATCGCGCGAAGAAGCATGTCATCCAGCTGGCCCGGCTCTTGGGACGCGGCGTACGTCGCCAAACGCACCTCTTCCGTCGAGCCGTCCTGCTTCGCTCGCCGAACTCGGGGACGAGCGACCCTTTCGCGTCGACCTTCAACGATCGCCACGCCCTCGGCCGAGCCCGCTCGACGGCAATCCCCGTCGCTCGCCGGGCGATACTTCGGACCGCATAGCTCCTGAACCTCCTCGGCCATGATGCTCACCAAGCTCTGGCGAACCTGGCTTCGCAAAAACTCGCGGAACACGCGACCCGCTTCACTCGATTCGATTTGGCCCAGACGCTGCAACTCGCTAAACTGATCCATGATGGTCTCCTTGCCGCCGGTCTCCCGGCACTTGAATGATCCAACCGCCGATTCTCGGCGGTCGGGAGACCATCTTCAAGTTTCAACAGAAAGTGGGACGCTTCCTTCTACGGTCAGTTCCGCAAGATCTACGAAATCACACGATCCGCCGCAGGCTCAGATACGGTAGGGGAGGCGGCAAGACGAGCAAAGCAGCGTATTGCCGAGGGGGATCTGAGCGCGTTTGCATTGTCCGACCCATCCCCGAAATGGCAGTTGTTCGTTAGCCTTCTGGAAGAGATGCAGCGAGCCGCGATAGCGGAACATATCCACTACGGTATTCCGGCTGAGTTCTTTCTGTCGATGGGTCGCGCGGCAACAGAGTGCGGCGTGAAATCTCCCAAAACGATCATGCGGTGGTTCTGGTCACTGGACGCTGACAACTATGTGCTCCTCCGCCAAAAAGGCATCGCCCCCAAAAAAGGCGAGAAGCAGCAATCCCACGCGTCGGTCTATTGGATTCCATCAATCATCAAGACTGAGCTGACGCGCGACGTGACGGAAGAGGGGGACGTGTACCAGACAGCCTCCAAGCTGAGCAACCAGCAGCGGGAAGTCCTCTGGCTGGCGTTGGAATATCAAGCAATTCGCCGACGCGCCGGGAACCGGCAATATTGGGTCTGGCCGACGATCACGCCCGACATCACCCGCACGAAGATCTGGCAGGAGTTCGCAGAGGTGTGGGACTGGATGCGCGACAAGCTGATTCCATACGAGGGGTGGCAGAGAGGCAGAGACGTGGAGAAATACCTGTGGTTCTGTTTCCAATTTCATCGTGAAGAATACCGTGGAAAGCCAAATCCGAAGTTCTTGAAGAGTAAGCGTATCCTCCGAAAATACGTCAACGGAACAGGTAGTCTGAAACAGCTCACAGCGCCCGAAGAAACGAAAAATCTCCTGTTGCAAACCCTTGTCGCATAACGACTTAAGGGCGGGAATATATGAAGACTTATGAAGACCTATGAAGATCTATGAAGATTTATGAAGATTTATGAAGACCCCGAAGGATTCAAGAACCTAGCAGTAGGCAAGCTACTGCTCTGTCTTCCAGACCCTGGCGCAGAGAGAAGGAAAC
>JAAERE010000189.1 GCA_024230675.1 bacterium
CCGTTCCTTTGACTTTGATAATAGCGGGTGCCGGCGGTGTGTTCCTGGCACGGCGCGCTTTCAAACCGGTTGATCAAATGACCCGGACTGCGCTGGAGATCGAGGAAACCGATCTCAGCCAACGTATTCCCGTAGAATCCAGGGACGAACTGGGTCGGCTGGGTTCAACACTGAACCAGATGATCGAACGATTGGAAAAGGCGTTTAAACGCCAGCAACAATTCACCGGTGATGCATCCCATGAGCTGCGCACCCCGTTGGCGGTTATCGAAGCGGAGTCCTCACTGGCATTACAAAAAGAGAGAAGCGCCAGCGATTACAGGGAATCTCTGGAGATGATCTCACAAGAGGCAGTCCACATGTCCACTATCATCGATCAACTGCTCATGATGGCTCGAGCCGACTACGGAGCCGAACAGTTCGTATTCGAGGAAATCGACCTGGGCGATGCGTTGAGTGACGTGGCCTCAGATGCTGAGGTACTATGCCGCGAAAAGGGCCTGACTTTCGAATATTCTCAAATCGAAAACCCGAAAGTAAAAGGGGATAAAGCCAAATTA
>JAAERE010000190.1 GCA_024230675.1 bacterium
CTTCAAGGGCCAAGTGCTGACGCATGTGGAGCTTGAAACGATAAAGGGCGGCACGCTGCGCCTGCTGGACGAGATCGGCGTGCATTTTCCATCCCGCCGGGCCCTGGAAATCTTTGCCGACCACGGCGCCAAGGTAAATATGGATACCGAGACCGTCCGCATCCCGCCGGATCTGGTGCAAAAGGCAATGTCCACAGCGCCGCGCTCTTTTGTGCTGGGCGGGCGCGAGGAGCGCCTTGACTTGTTGCTGGACGGGAACAATTCTTACCTGACAACTGATGGAACCGGTGTACACGTCATCGACCTGGAGACACGCGAGAGGCGCGAGTCGCGCAAGGCTGACGTGGCGCTGATGGCGCGGGTGTGCAACGCGCTGCCTATGATCAGCTTTTTCTGGCCCATGGTCAGCGCACAGGATTATGGCCCCACCGCGCCGCTACACCAATGTCACGCCGGGCTGACCAACACCCTCAAGCACGTGCGCGGTGGGATGACGGTGCCCCCGCAATTGGCCCCCTACGTCGTCGAGATGGCGACGGCGGTGAGGGGCAGCGCCGAGGAGCTGCGCAAGCGGCCCCCCATCTGCGCCAACTTTTGCACTATCTCCCCGCTGTCCCAGGACAGCCACAGCATCGAGAACGCGCTGACCTACGCCGAGGCCGGCATCCCCATGAGCTTTATGGCTATGCCGACCATGGGTTCGACCGCCCCAGCCACGCCCCTGGGCGCGTTGGTGATGGGCGACGCCGAGGTAGTCAGCGGGATGGTGCTGGTGCAGTTGGCCTATCCTGGCGCGCCCGTATTGCACGCTAACATTATCTCATTGATGCACCCCCGCACCGGTGGTTACATTGTCCATTTGCCGGTACCTTTGAGGAGGATGGCGGTTCAAATGGCCCACGCCTGGGGGGTTCCTTGCCTGGGCGGCGGTAGTGTGAGCGTTGACGCGACTGAGGTCAATTGGGAAGCGGGCCTGGACACCGCATCGGGCGTACTCAAGGTTCCGCTTTACGGGGGCGAGCTTGGCGGCTTCCTGGGGCTGATGGGCAGTTCGATGGTCCTGCGCCCCGAGTTTATGATCTTGCAGCACGAGATGTGCCGCTCCGTTTATGACGAGTTGTACGGATTCGAGTTCGACGCGCTGGACATGGCGATGGACGTGATCGGCAAGGTGGGGCCGCGCGGCCATTTCCTGTCGCAAAAGCACACCCGCAAGCGCATCCGCGATTTCCACCTGACGTCGCTTGAGTACGAGGATGCCAACGGCAAGCCTCGCGATACGCAAGAGGTGGCCGTGGAAAAGTTCAAGCA
>JAAERE010000191.1 GCA_024230675.1 bacterium
GGTCGTGGAAGACCGGTTGGAGGAGCTGAGAGAGCTGGCCGAAACCACCGACCTCAACGTCGTCGAGAACAACGGCTCGAAGGTCGGCATCATCACGGGCGGCGTGGCCTACCATTACACCAAAGAAGTGGTGCCTGATTTCGATTATCTAAAACTCGGTATGGGCTATCCGCTGCCGATGAGGAAGATCCGCGAGTTTGTCGAAAGCCACGACCGCGTTATCGTGGTGGAGGAATTGGAGCCCTTCTTTGAGGATCAGATCAAGGCCGAAGGCATCAGGGTCGACGGCAAGAAACACTTCGGCCACAGAGGCGAGCTTTCACCTCATCGCGTCGCCAAAGGCCTCAAAGACGCCGGCGTAATCGACAAGGTGAACGAAGCAGCGATCGAAGCTGAGGCTCTGTTCCCGCGCCCGCCGGTACTCTGCCCCGGCTGCCCGCATCGTGGTGCCTTCATGGCCCTGAAAAAGCTCAAAGTAGCCGTAACCGGCGATATCGGCTGTTACACGCTGGGCGTGCTTGAGCCGCTGAACGCCATGGACACCTGCATCTGCATGGGCGCCTCCATCGGCAACGCTATCGGAATGGAAAAAGTGCAGGCATCGGAAAAAGGGACAGTGGCCGTAATCGGCGACTCGACCTTTTTCCATTCCGGCATCACCGGTCTGGTGGACGCCGTTTATAACAACAGCAACGTCACCGTCATCATTCTGGACAATCGCGCCACGGCCATGACCGGCGGCCAGCAGCATCCTTCCACCGGCAAGACCCTTATGGGCAAGGACGCCGGAGTGATCGACATCGAAAAGCTGGTCACGTCGCTGGGCATCAAGAATTTCCGACGTCTTGACGCCTACGATTACGATGCCGCCATGAAAACTATCAAGGAAGAGATGGCGAAACCGGGACCCTCGGTCATCATGACCACTCGTCCGTGCGTGCTCATGCCCAAGCGGATTATGGAAGAGCCTTACGTGGTCGACCTTGATCTCTGCAACGGCTGCTCGGCCTGTTTCCGTATTTCGTGTCCGGCTATTGCCGCCTCCGAGAAGACCAACAAACACGGTCATCCCCTGGCGATAATCGACGACACTCTGTGCACCGGCTGCACGCTGTGTTCGCAGATATGTCCCGAAGAAGCGATAATCCTCAAGAGCCAGTTCGTACAGGCATAGGTGATAGCAATGACTGAAAACAAGTTCGATATACTAATAGTAGGTGTCGGAGGCCAGGGTGTTTTGCTGGCGTCCGAGATTATCTCCGAAGTGTCGATGAACGCCGGGCTCGACGTCAAAAAGTCCGAGGTTCACGGCATGTCACAGCGCGGCGGCGTGGTCTCATCCCACGTCAAGGTCGCCCCTCGCGTTTATTCCCCGACCATCGAGCACGGTCAGGCGGACTTCCTGATGTCGTTCGAGCAGGCCGAAGGCCTCCGGGCGGTTGACTGGCTGCGACGCGACGGCGTGGCTATAATCTCCCGCACCACGTTGGTGCCGGCGATTGTGACTTCATCCAAGAAACACACTTACCCCGACGATCCCATAGCCGAGATGCGTAAAAAGTCGGAAAACGTCATTGCCGTCGAGGCGGACCAGATTGCCGGTGAGCTGGGCAATCCCAGGCTGGTAAATACGATCCTACTGGGCGTCCTCTCCAATTACATGCCTTTCAAACAGGAGGAGTGGGAGACGACGATGAAAGCCCGGATCAAACCCAGGTTTGTGGATATCAACCTGACGGCCTTCGCCCGCGGAAAGGAAATCAAACTCGCCTCAGTAAACGTCTAGGAGTTTCACATGCCGGCGCTCATGCTCATCATCAATCCCGGTTCAACATCCACCAAAACGGCCCTGTTCGATGAGAACAATAAGGTGGCTGAGGAAGTTGTCCGGCATGAACCGGCCGAACTGGGCAAGTTTGACAACGTAGCCGATCAGTTCGACTACCGTATGGAAGCGATTGATCGCTGGCTTGAGTCTCTGAATTTCGAAGCTGCCGATATAAAAGTCGTCGTCGGCCGCGGAGCTCCGCTGAAACCGCTCGAGGGCGGATCGTACGAGATCACACCGCAGTTGCTCGACGATGTAAAGACAGCTCGATATTCCAATCACGCTTCTAACCTTGGCTCGATTGTCGCCCATCATCTCGGTCAGCGATACGGCGTACCTTCGTTGATCACCGATCCAATTACCGTCGACAACTTCACCGAAGTTGCCCGAATAAGCGGTGTCCCCGAGATCGTCCGCAAGTGCCGCGTTCACGCCCTCAATATCAAGGAAGTCTGTCGGCGCGAGGCCGCCAGGCTCGGAAAGCGGTTGGATGAAGTGAGCTTCGTGGCGGTACATATGGGCGGAGGCGTTTCGGTTGCTGCCCTCCGCAAGGGGAAGGTGGTCGACGTAAACGACGCCCTCCTTGGCATGGGGCCATTTTCCCCCGATCGCGCCGGGGCGGTACCTATCGGAGGTCTGGTCAAGCTTTGTTACTCGGGTAAATTCTCTGAAAAAGAGATGGTCGACAAGCTATCAAAAAACTCCGGCCTGGTCGCTTACCTTGGAAAGGCAGATCTTCGCGAAGTAGAAAAGATGATCGGGGCCGGTGACGAAAAAGCTCTGCTCCATTTCAACGCGATGGCGTATCAGATTGCGAAGGAGATCGGTACGATGGCGACCGTGCTGTCTGGTGAGTTCGAAGCAATTGTCCTTACCGGCGGGATGGCCCATTCGGAGAGACTTGTTAGAGAAATCTCAGGGCATGTTTCCTTCATGAAAAGGGTGGCGGTAGTGCCGGGAGAGTTCGAGATGGAGGCTCTGGCGGCGGCCGGAATGCGCTTCCTCTCCGGCGAAGACAAACTCATTCAGTATTAGAGGCGTCTGCCAGTAAGCAAAATCATGGCTACACAACCTATCCATTCCTCCGAGCAGTTGATCGAGCGCGCCAGAGCGATCGCGGCCGAAGACCGCCCCAAGACCGTGGCGGTAGCGGCTGCCCAGGACGCCGATGTTATCGGCGCAGTTTCCCAGGCTAACGCGGAAGGTTTTCTCGAAGGTGTACTGATCGGGGACGAGCACCGTATACGAGCCCTGGCCGAAGAGAACAGCCTCAAGACCGGCGGCCTTACTATCATTGATGAGCCGGACACGACCGCGGCCGCTCACGCTGCGGCACAGATGGCCGCGGAGCAGAAGGCCGACGCCGTGATGAAAGGTTTCCTGCCGACCTCTGTCCTGCTCAAGACCATCCTCGATAGACGCTATGGCCTCCGGAGCAAGAACACTCTCTCACACTGCGCTGTGCTGGACATCCCCGGATATCACAAGCTGTTGAATTTTACCGACGGCGGGATGGTGGTTCGGCCTACACCGGAACTGAAATTCCAGATTCTTGAGAACGCCGTCCTCGTAGGCCGCGCTCTGGGGCTGTCACCGGTTAAAGTAGCTCTCTCGGCGGCAGCTGACAGACTCTCGGAAAAGATGCCACACACCCTGGCCGATGCCAACAATATCATACCTATGGCACTTGAGCAGCTCACGGACGTTTTGATCCAGGGGCCGCTGTCTCTGGAACTGGCACTTTCCTCCGAAGTAGCCGAGAAATGTCACGCCGCCGGCGAAGTGGTCGGCGACGCCGATATTTTCCTGGTAGACTCCATCGAAGAAGGCAATATCGTCTCCAAATCGCTGATCCAGTTTGCCGAAGCAGTTTTTGCCGGGGTGATAGTAGGGGCAAGAGTGCCGATCTCCCTGGTATCCCGCACCGACACGGTGCAGAACAAAAAGGCATCTCTGGCTCTGACCTGCGTGGTCGCCGATTATTACAAACGCAACAAGATCTGGGAGAATTAGCCGATGACCCCGGAGATCCACATACCGTTCGTAAACAGCTATGAAGCCCTCCTGAATCAGGCCCGGTCGGTGTCGCGAGACAAACTCCCCACGGCAGCGCTGGTAGTTCCCTCGGAAATCGACACCCTGAGGGCGTTCGTCAGAGCTACCGAAGAGGGACTGATAGATCCGCTGATAATTGGCGATGAAAGCTTGTTGCGGAAAAATCTCGAGGCTCATTCAGTTGACCTTGGCGACACGAACATTGTTGACTTCAACCAGCCGGACATGGCGGTGCAGGCGGCGGCTCGCATGGCGAAGGCGGGTGAGATCGATATGATCGTGCAGGGCAAGCTTCTGGCCGCCGACCTCCTCTCCGGCCTGTTTGCCCCGGAACAGGAATTTCGTATGCCCGGCAAAATGGTCTCGCATGTGGCCGTGCTGAAAACCAGAAAGTACCCCAAGCTGCTTCTGTTGTCAGACAGTACCGTGGTGGTCCAGCCGGACCTGAAGGCCAAGCTCAGCCTGATCGAAAACATCGTTTTTGTATCCGAGAAGATCGGCATCTCCAATCCGCGAATTGCTGTCATAGGCGCAGTGGAAGTGATCTACCCCCAGATGCCGGCTACGATGGAGGCCGCTATTCTGGCCAAGATGGCCGAGCGCGGACAGATCAAGGGTGCCAAAGTCGACGGTCCGTTGTCTTTCGATGTCGCGGTAGATCTTTTTGCGGCCCGATCGAAAGGCATAACGGACTCCCCGGTGGCCGGTCAGGCCGACGCGATGGTGGCGCCGTGTATCGAGGTAGCCAACGGCATTTATCACGCCATGTCTCTCTACGGTGGCTGTGAAATCGGCGGCGTGGTGGTCGGCGGGCGGGTGCCTATCGCGGTCAACTCACACGCCGATTCCGTAGACGCCCGGTTCAATTCGATCGTCCTGAGCGTTCTCTGTAGCTAATCCTTCTTACTAGATTGAAGGTCGTCCAGCACCGGTAGACCCGGATCAAATACTCTGTAATGGTCCGGACAGAGCCAGAGGATGTCACCTTCAGGGCTGATCGTGCGGCGAAGCCCACCGAGTTCAGGGATAGCGCCTATATGCTCAAGCAGCTTCTCGATCAGCCGCAGGTCCATACCGCCAAAGGGATCCTGCTGCACTGCCTTGCGATGACCTGTGATCCTGGTTGAGTACTCACTTGGAGAAAGATAATCCAGTTCATTATCTGCCACATGATCGGGCAGCAGTTTGGCCACGCGCTCCATCGCCTTCAGCTTGTCCTCGCATGCCTTCCAGACCTCCTTGGAGGCGAATCCCTGGACACCTGCAGTACCGACGAGAGCAGCGTACCTGAGGGTGGCTAGAAGACCGGATAGCCACGGCTTCACCCTCTTCACCCAATCTTTTGGCTTCTTGAGTTCATAGTACCCGTCGTGAGTCGGATGCACTTCTCCCGGCATCTGGCACCA
>JAAERE010000192.1 GCA_024230675.1 bacterium
CGTAACCGGGCCGACCCACGTGTTTGCCTTCGATGGGCTCCAGTACTTGTATCCAAAGCGGATACCGCGCTCACCGTTCATGACCTCGCAATCCTCGATGAGGATGTCGGAGCCATGTAACGAAAACGCGCCACCGGCGCTGCTGGCCAGACCGTCAACGCCGTTGTCATCAAATATGCAGTCGAAAACATGGAGGTCAGTAGGCGGCCCGAATTGGGACGTCATACCCCACATGTAACTGACCACACTGATGCCGGTGACCTTCAGATCATTGACGCCGGAGACATCCAGGAAGAAGCCGGTCTCGGGCGCGGGATCTGTAAAGATCACCGTGGTCATGTCGTCGCCGACAATCTCGCGGATCTTACCGGGCTGGGTGTGGTCGATGACCACGCCAACATCAGCATATGCTCCGGCGCGGATCACGATTTTGTGTTCACCCGCGAAGCCCTGCGCGGTTGCTACCGCCGAGGCCAGATCAGGGTAAGTGGTGCCGGAGCCACCGGGCTCCACCACAAACTCTGTATACTGAGCCATCGCCGGAAGGGCAAACAGCAGGCAACCCAGGGTTATGAGGAGTGTCTTTGAAAAATTTGACATAATATTCCTTTTAGCTCCAATGCTTTTTGTTTGAAAGAGACGCTTGTGCCCGCGCAACTGAGAAAGCCGGTAACAGGTAGACGCGCCCGAACGCAGGTAAGCCGGGCGGTTGGAGTCTACTTTGAAAACTCTCCCGGCAGACACAAGCATCTGCTTTTCGATAGGAATTGTTTGGTACTCGTAAGAGAATTAGTTAGCA
>JAAERE010000193.1 GCA_024230675.1 bacterium
GTATAAACTGCGGTCGAAGCCGGCTTCCAGACGGCCACGTTGCCGAGCATGGCGGGAGCGGTGGGCAGGTTGCCGTTGATCGACACAAAATTGAACGGCGTAACCGCAAACACGAATCCTTCGAGCGGCCGATGATCCATGCGGTTCCACTGAAGTTCCGGGCTCTCGGGCTGGATCTGGTAGATCTGTTCCATGTAAGCGGCGTTGAAGCGCCAGAAGTCGGCCAGTTCGCAGACGGCGTCGATCTCAGCCTGAAAGACGTTTTTCGAATGCGCCAGCATGGTAGCGGCGTTGATGATGTGCCGGTAAGGTCCGGCCAGAAGATCGGCAGCTTTCAGAAAGATGGCGGCGCGATGTTCCCAAGGCATGTGGGCCCAGGTGGTCTGAGCTTCGAGGGCGTCTTCGACCGCCTGTTTGACTTCGGCCTCTCCCCCCTGATGGTACGAACCCAGCACCAGGTCGTGGTTGTGCGGGGCACGAATCTCGATCTTGTTGCCGGTGGTGATCTCTTTGCCACCGCTGATGATCGGGATTTCTATCGGGTTGTCTTTCAGAAATGCCAACGCTTTTTCGAGGGCGGCGACATCGGCCGAACCCGGCGCGTAATCTCTGATCGGTTCATTGTCCGGTATCGGAACCGTGAAAATACTCATAATGACCTCCGGGACGCTGGTTGGAAACCAGCTATCAATCAACGTTTATTCTGCTTTTTGTCGTCCGACCTGGCCGGACTTGACCGGTCTTGTCGGACCTAGATGATAAGAAGCAAAGCCTCCCGGTGCAAGCCGATTAGGGGACTTTTCGCAACGCCAGGGCAGTTACCATCCGCCAGAAACCGGAGAACCTATTCTACTGTCTCCGTCGGCTCGAATAAGCCCCTCTGCCGGGCAGAGATCGTGAAAAACCTTGCACTTGATCGGCTCCGGTTGGCTGGCTGCAAGGGACCGGCTCAGGCTAATTCGAGACCAATTTGCTCTCCAACAGCCAGTTTCGGCGCCCGGATTGGCGAATTTGTGCTTTGCCCTGTCATCGTGCACGTTTTTTGCTCTGGCTAATGCTGTCGGCTCTCGTCAAAGACGGCATCCTATTGGCCGTCCTTCTCATCGCGGCTGACCGCTGGATTTTGAAGAAAGAACCTGAAAGAATAGAACCCACCAAGAGCAAGGAGAAAGCCTGGTGAAAAAACTCACAAAACTGACCCTGGCAGTCGGCCTTCTGGCCATCCTGGCCGTTGGCTGCTCGGACAATCCGACCCTGACCGGCCCCGAAGGGGTTGAACTAAACTACGAGTCCCTGGCGGCCGCCGTGCAGCTCCCGGCCGGAGCTACGATTACTTCGGCCACCCTGAATCTCTATTGCGCCCAGGCGACCGATCAGTCGATCAACGTTCATAGGGTTACTTCCGCCTGGGATGAGATGACCGTTACCTGGGACAATTTCGGCGGCGCCTATGACCCGACCGTTGTCGGTACGTTTGCGGCCGATGTTGTTGGTTGGCGAAGCGTGGATATCACGACACTGGTACAGGCCTGGTCCGACGGAACCCAGGAGGACCTTGGTGTCCTGATCGATCAGGTTGACAAAGCTACGCCGCGCACCTGGTACAACAGCCGCAATAACTCAGCCAACCACCCGTACCTCGAAATTTGCTATACCGTGGCCGGCGCTCAGGTCTGTGAGACGGCAGACTGTGTTGCTGACGCCTATATGTGGGAGCTGGCCCGCTATGACAATTTCGGAGCTTCCACGATGCTTTACACCGGCTGGGAGACCGACACGGATTTCGAGAAGCAGAGCCTCCTTCGCTTTGACCTCGAGTCCGAGCCTCCGAGCGACGAAGGCTGCACCTATACTATCGGTAAATGGAAAAACTGGACCGGCCTGGGTAACGGTAATCAGGCCGATATCGTTACTCCGCTGCTTCCGATCTGGCTCGGTACGGCCGACGGCGACAAGAGCCTTTATGTTGAAGACGCCGCAACCGCCGTGGCTGTTCTAAGGATGAAGACTTACGGTAGGAACAGCAACGGCATCACTAAGCTGTACGCCCAGCTGCTCGGTACCAAGCTGAATCTGGCCAACGGAGCCACCGGTGCGGTAGTGGCTGGAGCCATTGCTGAGGCCGATGCTTTCCTGGCCGATCATGACTGGAAGGACTGGAGAAGTTTGGGCGACGACCAGGAAACCGTGCTTGGCTGGAAGGACACTCTTGACGATTACAACAACGGGATCATCGGTCCGGGTCATTGCGACGATGGTGATGGCGATGGCGAGAAGAAGAAGAAACGTCATCGGAACCATCATCGCTGGCACAAAGGCAAAGGCTGCAAGAAATAGACTTATTTCTCCTGAATGATCAAACCCACGGGTGTTTCGCGCCCGTGGGTTTTTTTATGTAATTTCAGACGGGGCAGCCTGAGTCTCACACGCCTGCCACGAAAGCCGAGGATGGGTGTTTTCGATGGAAATTATGGCGACCCTTGTAACTCAGAATTGGAACCAGTTAGTAACAGAGATAGTGCGTCTTAGCGACTTAAGGCAATTGCCTGCAACAGGTTAGGTTGGATGCGTGGCGTCAAGCGGCGTTGTCCTAGCTTACCATGGTTGACCGTGACCGGAGGATCGGCCTTTGTAGCTTCGGTAGCCTTTGTTGGGGCGCGGTGGAGTCTATGAGTTCTTTGGCTCCGGCCAGAAGCGCGTGATCCCAGCGGTCCGTTAATCGGACGATTAGACCGAAGTCCATCAGCGGTACAATCGGAGTTTCTGTTATTGCTTCACTCCCGTTAGCACGGTGTCGAAGCTCGTTTGTCCTTGTGGTGGGGGGAGTCCATCGCTGCCCATCAGCCAGTCAACTACCTCACCGTCAGCCGAAGTATACGACACGGTCTCCGGAGACAGAGTCGCATACAGCTCGCAAATATGGTCTTTCATATAGGGCTTTATCCCCTGGAGGTCCTCTATCAATACGAGCGCGTTCTTGCGTTGAGACGATGATAACTGAGGTAAGACCAGGAAGTATCGAAGCGTCTCATTATATGAGTTGTGTTCCTGTATTTCCCCGAGCAGCACCATCATCGTTCGTGTGGTAAGTTGTGGATATAAACCACTTAGTGCCGCCTCTGACAGCATCTGTGACGGCATTGGTCGCAAGGACACAAGAAGGGTCGAATCAGGATCTTGGAGGTTTATTTGGGTGGCGTTCCTATAATTCAGAGAGAAGTATCCCGTCCACAACTCCCCTGCAACAGCTTGGCTGAGTTCCTCTCTCATGATCTTGTCTTCCATTCCCTTCTGCAACCAGTAGTAACCAGCGCCGATAGAGAATGCAACCAGCACCGACGAGGCAGTTACAACAACGGAATTCCACCATTCAACACGATCAAAGAAGCGGCTCCTCTTTAGCCGATGCCGGTAATATAACCAAACAAAAAGCGGGACAGCCGCGAGCAGACCGAGATTGATCCATATCATGAAAACCCTCCCAATTTGAAGATGCCACAATATGCCTCACCCAATACACCCGGTCAAGCTAGCAAGGAGATGTAATTGGAGCCCTATACATCGGTTTGGCTTACAGCGCTGGAGAAGTCTTGACCCTCAGAACGCGCTCTTGGCGGTTCCTATGCCATCTTGGTCTTTGGGACCATCTTGTCCAGGAGGATACGAAGTCTCTTTCTATCTTCTGGGTTGAGTTCTGCATTAGCCCGTTTCAGATGACGTTTCACACTAATTCGCATCCCAATACCGATTCGCTTGGCAACGGCTTTGATGTCGTCCTCGAGAAGACTGCGCAGCTGGCTGTCGGAGACGTCTCGAGCTGCGGTAAGCATCCTTAACATTTCTGCTTCGCCTTCAACAGCTGTTGGCTCCGGCTCGAAAAGTGTCTGAACCGAGTCTAAGTACCTTTGCATGTCTGATTTGGCGCGGGACCGGCCGGACAGTGAAAATGCTAACAGCGGGTCAATCGCGGCGATCTTGGCGACTGCTTGCTCATAGGTTCCACAAAGGGACACCATCGCCTCCTCCCTGAGCGGTTCCACTAAAGGCACGATAATGAGCCGGAGAGCCTCTGAAAGCTGTTCCGATGACGGGATTGGCTCGCTGAGAGACCCCTGTGACTTCAACCACTGCTCAAGCTCGGATATCAGCGGCCCCAATTCCTTGGGCGCGGTGTAGTGATGAAGATTTAGAAGGTTGAAGAGCGCTTCGCGCAGAAGGCGTTTGTCCATTCGTGAGCATCTTAGTAGGTACGATAGCTCGTTCAATCCGAAACCGAGCAACGTGCCGCCGAGTGCTCCAATCAATGCTATTATCCCGGTATCCATGTCATTGCCACCCTACTCACATACCTTGCCATTGACCGGGCATCGTCGCGCAGAATCATGGCTAATGAGCCCAATCAGTTTTGCACCCTCGGCATGGGTGAGAGCAACACCTATCATAGATGACCGAAGTCGACGTTTCCGCTTTCTGCGGTCCTGTCGCATGTGTGGCGTAAATCGATTTACCATAAGGAGTTCAGCTAAGGTGCGCCAAGATACTTGCGGCAGCTACCGTGGCTTGTCGGTACAGCGATCTGAGCATTTCTAAGCTGATCCCACCCCTCCAAAGAGTGCAAAATAGTGCAAAAGGAATAGTCGCTGACCCAGTGGCGATGAGGGCAGCGAACCTTGCGTTTTCCAGAGAGCCTGGCCACACAGCGGCAGGCAAGTATGAGGCTCAGCGCCGGCTGGTCTTGAAAACAAACCCAACCTGTAACAGTCCCTGCGGGTTCGAGTAGGTACCGGAGCCGGCCGTTAGGCTTCCCTCGATGAAAAACGAGCGCCACTTGTAGCTCCCCGCCAAACCGACGTATCGCCAGAGCTTGTCCTCTTTGGTGCTACACTCGTATATGATTTCAGTATAGCCACCCACCAAACCTGCGTCCAGAATACTATTGCCCTGCTCCTTTAGCTTCCAAAGCAGGCCGAGCTGGCCTCCTGTCAAGTGACCGTCATCGCGACCTGGGAGATACCCCCCCGAAAGCCGCAGTCCCAGCCTCTCATCCAAGTACTGGGATGTCGTCAGATTCAGTCCGGCTGGAGTGCCAAGTGTGATACCGTAGGTTGACTGAACTGGGTCCGTTCTATTCGGTGATTGCGCAGAAGAGCTGACTGCTCCGATTGGGAATAGAACCACCGTTATGAGAAGACGCTTCAGTAGATTCTTTATCTTACTCAGGCAGGCGGCGTCCATATGGAATCTCACTTATCAAGCCCTTCCCAGTTCTCCCAGTCGAGTTTGGGAGACGTGGCTGCGATGATAATATCACCGGTTGTGGCATCAACAACCGATCTCATCCGCCCGCCATCAGGGGGGTCTCCCGGTCGGCTTTTAATTATTGGCACTCCGCGGCCGGTGATGCACCATACGGCTCGAGCGGGCTCCCCTCTATATGACCACATCACGTAGACAGCTATGAGCTCCTTCGCTCTCAAGGGGCTTGAGGGCATTGCTTCCTCAAAAGCCTGCTGTAGGGTTATTGCCGGAGGGTCTTCTGGGTAGCCTTCGTAAACCTCACCGACAAAGCGCAAGGATGCCTCGGCCTTGTCGGCTGGCGGTTCCGGCGGAAGATCAACCGGCGGGCCGTCGTACCGGCCCGCGACCTTCACCAAATAGCCTGAGTCCGCGTCAATCCAGAACTCATAGTTCTTCGGGTACTGGTTTCTAACTGCACTGGCGGCCCACTTCTCCAGTGGCAGAGAAACACCTTCCATCCTGACCTTCCAGACCTCCTTCCCACGGTTCTCTGATCCTAGGAAGGGCGTGTTGTCTTCTTCTATTTCCTCAATGGTTGCCATTTCAGCCGCCGCCGAAGAAGGGACAGATCTCAGGCCGCCGAAGCCAGTATAGTCATATACTCGCGACACTGCTTCGGAGGCGGACGCAACCGATCGCAGACTATCAGTGCTATCAGGATGCCCAGCGAAACGCGAGCATATTGTGTCCGATTTGGCAACTATGGCTGGGTTAGCATAGGACAGTAATCCTTCAGGGCAATTCACGGCGTATCCGCAAGA
>JAAERE010000194.1 GCA_024230675.1 bacterium
GTCATTATCGTAACCGGGAGGTCATCTAGAAGATGTTTGATTTCCCGAATCTTGTCTTTGTTGTTGGTGGCTAGTACGAGCTGCATGAAATCCTAATACCCACTTATATCTACTCTGGTGATGCGGTCGACCGGATGGTCCAAAAAACGCGTGGCCAACTGCGAGAATTTTTCTGGTACGTCAGAGACGAAAAACTTGTGCTCCCCCTGAGGAGTTGGCTGCTGCGAGGCTGCCGTGTTGATGAGGTGCGCATCCGCCAGCAGTCGGTAGGTCGCCCGCGCCGTTTCCTGGCCGGAATCGATCAGCCGAACGTTGTCGCCCATGACATCGGCAATCACCTGTTTCAGCAGCGGATAGTGTGTGCAGCCGAGGATCAGCGTGTCAACGTCAACATCGATCATCGTCTGGAGATAGTCCTTAGCGATAAGGTACGTAGCTTCCTTGTCGATGTACCCCTCTTCGGCCAGCGGTACAAACAGGGGACAGGCAAGCGAGAAGACCTTGTGTTCGGGGTTGATCTCGTGGATCATCCGCGCGTAGGCGTTCGAGCCGATGGTAGCGTTAGTGCCGATAACCCCGATCCGGCCGTTGCTGGTCTTTTCGGCTGCGGCCTCGGCACCGGGTCGTATTACACCCACCATTTCGATTCTGTAATTCCCGGCGACTTCATCGAGGGCCACCGCCGAAGCAGTGTTGCAGGCGCAGATGATGAATTTGACCTTGTGCTCCATCAGGAAGGACACGTCCTGGGCGGTGAACTTGACTATGATCTCGCTGGAGCGTCCTCCGTAAGGTGTTCGGGCGACATCGCCAAAATACACCACGTCTTCGCCGGGCAACATGCGAAAAATCTCGCGGGCCACGGTCAGGCCGCCCACGCCGGAGTCAAAAATCCCTATCGGTCTGTCCATGCCCGCCCTTTCCCGTCGCTACACAGATCAATCGTTTTCATATTTGCCTTTGAAGCGTTTGATCGCCTCGTAAATCCCCTTAGCCACCTTTTCCTGATACTTTTTGGATTTCAGCAGATTCTCTTCGCTCTTGTTCGAAATGAACGCCGCTTCAATCAACACCGACGGAGTGAAGACTTTATTCAGGACGAAAAAGCCGGCCTGATCGACCCCTCGCGCCGGGGTGTCGAGGCGCCGTCGAAACTCCCGGTCAACCATCAGGGCAAAATCGTTGGACTCGGCCTGGAATTCGGTCATGATCATCTCGTTCAGGATAGACAGGATCGGGTCCTCGAAGGCATCCGACGGACTCGGATTCTGACTTTGATGAGACTCTCTCAGGAAAAAGCTGTTTTCGAGCTGTTCCACCGACCGGGCGGAATCGTTCAGCGCGGGGGCGAGGAAAAAGACGTTCCAGCCCCGCACTCTCTTCTTGGGTGAGGCGTTGGCGTGAATCGATATGAACAGGTCAGCTCCGGCCTGGTTGGCTATCTCTGCCCGCCTCTCCAGCGAAACCGTTTTGTTGCGGTCTCGCGTCATGATAACCTTGAACTTCTTGTCCTTGCGAATCAGGGAAGCCAGCTTCTTGGCGATGTTCAGGACGACGTCTTTTTCTCGCGTGCCCCTCGATCCGATAGCGCCGTAGTCGTCGCCGCCGTGTCCGGCGTCCACCACAATAACATCGATCTTGTCATCCGGGCCGAGTATTGGTGTGGGAGAAGTGTCGAGTTCGAAATCAACGTCCGTTATTGAAATCTGGATCCGGGTCGGGTCGTGGACCAGTTTGTGATGCCATTTATCCGGTTTCTGTCGAAGTCGGATCGATACCTGTCCGGTATTGTTCTCCACCTGGTGCACCTTAAGGTTCCGCATCAGGCGATTGTCTTTGCGGGAGAGAACGCGGCTGCGGTTGATGCGTGCGTCCCTCATCGAAATATTGATCCAGTTGCCTTCGGTGACAAAAACCTCATAGGCCAGGGCGGTGGAGAGATGCAACTCGATCAACACGCCGTTGGCTTTCGCCTGGATCGAAAGGTCGTTGACGTTGAAGTATTCGGAGTCAACTCGGATCGTCCGTTCGGCTCGAGACCAGCTTAGTTTCTGTGGGGTGACCCGGTCCAGGAAGGGAAGCAGCGTGGCGACCGGCACGAAAAGCTGGCCCTGTCGCAATCCGGCGGCATAGGTCATGTTGTAACTTGTGTCGTTGAGAACAAAGAACGGGGAGTCGAGCAGGAAATTGAATTTGAACCCGATGTCTTTGTATTCCACCCGGTGGCCGACTGTCGTCCAGGTTAACGTCCCGCCCAGAATATCAGCCAGCTCTGACAGGGAGACGAAATACACGCTGCCGTCCCAGAACGCGGCGACATCATTGTACCCCCCGGCGATAGAGACCTTGATTTTGTCAGAACCTGTCGCAGTAACTGACATCAAAACGATCAGTAACAGGATGAGGGGGATGGTCAAACGGGCTTTCATGCGCTATTTCCCAGTTTCTTTTCGAACTGCCTGTTTAATACGCCGGTCGGCCTCTTCCTTGGCAATAGCCTGGCGCTTGTCGAATTTTCTACGCCCCACGGCCAGCGCCAGTTCGATTTTGACATGTTTTCCCCTAAAATAGACCGCCAGAGGGATCAGAGACAGACCTCGCTGCTGCGTTTTGATTGTCAGTTTGGTTATCTCCCGCTTGTGTAGAAGCAGGCGGCGCGGGCGGGTCGGGTCGTCCTCGGTGCCGGAAGCCATGGAGTAGGGCGTGATATGGAGGTTCTTGAGATAAACCTGGCCGTCCTGGACAAGGGCATAGCTATCCGCCAAGTTTACTTTGCCCTCGCGGATAGATTTCACCTCGGTGCCCCTCAATTCGATCCCGGCCTCAAGCGTGCTCACGATCTCGTAAGAATAGCGGGCCTTTCGGTTTCTCGTGACTATCTGCTTGTTGTCTCTTGACTCCGGCATACGCGCAAGAATAGGGCGTTTCCGGGCGCGGGGCAATCAAAAACAGGCGATTGGGCGGGCCGCCCAGAGGCAGCTTCGGTCAAGAGCGAGGCGAGGGCTAATATTGTCGCCCTGACGGTCGATAACTGTATCAACTGTAAGGGATGCAAAGGGGGATTTTGGTGACGAATAACTTCTCTGACGTTCAAGGGGGCGGAATGCGGTCCGAAACCGACGACAGACGCAAAGCGATCATTTTGGTGGTCGACGATGAAAAACCTATTGCCGATCTGATTCAGAAGATACTGGAAAAGGAAGGGCATATTGCCCATACGGCCGGGACCGGCGCCGAAGCGGTTCGGCGAGCCGCAGAACTCAAGCCCACTCTGATTATCATGGATATCACTATGCCGGAGATGGACGGTTATGAGGCGACCCAGCAGATCAAAACCAACGCTGAGTTGAAAGACGTTCCGGTGATTTTCCTGACCGGAAAATCGGCCCAGGAAGACGGGGGGCGGGCGTTCGCCGAAGGCGGCGTGTCCTACGTACGTAAACCCTTTTCCAACGTCCAGATACGGGACCTGGTCAATCTGACTTTGCAGTCTGTATTTGACCTTGGGTAGCAGGGGTTAAGAGACGGCGGACAGCTGCCGATCTAATTTATAAAACCCTTATTGGATAAAAGCTCAGCAGGAGAGACGTGTCTCAAAAGATTCAAATACAAGCGGCCAGAGTATTGGTTATCGACGACGAGCCTGAGATAACCGATATCGTCGAAACCTTCCTCACCGAGGCCGGCTACACGGTATCTGTCGAGAACGCTCCGCAAGATGCTGTGACCAAAGCTGTTGAATTCCTGCCGGATGTAGTCCTGCTCGATATTATGATGCCGGGCACCGACGGATATGATATCTGCCAGGATATCAAAAAGGTCCCGGAGCTAAGCCACGTTCCCATAATTTTCCTGACCGGCAAGGACCGGGCCGATGACATGGGGCGCTCCTTCAAGGTCGGCGGCGATATGTTTATCAAGAAGCCGTTTTCCTGCGAAAGGCTCCTGGAAATCGTCAATATTGTGGTGATGTCCACAGCCAAGCACTGAGACGGAGATAGATATAGAACGGGCCCCGGGCCCGTTTTTTGTTGACTATTTTTGTGCGGTGCACTATATTTATTGAAACGGTACGCTATGAGACTCGTAAAAAGATATAAGAATCGCCGGCTGTACGATACTGAGACCAGCCGAACCATCACCCAGTTTGATCTGGCCCGGATGATACAGGAAGGTCACAAGGTGAAGGTGATCGACTCCACCACCGGAGAAGACATCACTCTGGCGGTTATCGGGCGCGTTATGCTGGCGGAAACTTCGCGCTGGGGCAGCGCGAAGGATTCAACGGAACTCTTGAGATCAATGATAATAGTAGGAGGTGAGAAATCCATGTCTATACTCAAAAACACGGTGCTGGCCTCAATCGGCGTTCTTCAGGTAACCAAGGCGAAGGCGGAGAAGATCATCGACGAGCTTATCAAGAAAGGTGATCTGGACAAGTCCGACCGCAAGAAGGCAGTTATGGAACTGCTGGAAAAGGCTGAGAAGTCGACGGCTGACCTGCGAAAGAAGTTTGCTTCCGAGGCCCAAAAAGCTGGCAAGAGCGTCTCCAAGATGACCTCAGGTCTCAACTGGGCGACGCAGGACGATCTGAAGAAGCTGGAGAGAAAGGTCAACCGGCTGGCCAAGCAGATCAAAGAGATGCAGGCCTAGCGGCGAGCAGATCGCAAACCGAGAGATTCCCGTGAAAAACAGGCGTTCCTGTGTTTACAGGAGCGCCTGCAATTCTTCCTCGCTGATTATTTCCACACCCAGTTTGTCCGCCTTGGCCCGCTTTGATCCCGCGTCGGCGCCGCACAGCAGATAGTCGGTGGCTTTTGACACCGAACCGGTCACCTTACCGCCTCGTTCCAGGATGAGATTTTTGAAGTGGTTGCGCGGTTTCGAGAGCGTCCCCGTGATAACAAACGTCTTGCCGGAAAGCCCTCCGGAGGCAGCTGCAGATTTGTAGTCGGGGAATAGTACCCCACCCTTACGCATCTTATCCAACATTTTGCGGTTGCCGTCGTTGGCAAGAAACTCGGCTATGTTCCTGGCGATCACCGGACCGACTCCGGCGATGTTCTCCATCTCTTCGATCGATGCTGCGACAAGGGCCTGCCAGCGGCCAAAGTGTTCTGCAAGGAGCCGGGCTGCGGTCTCACCGACGCCTATTATCCCAAGTGCATATACAATCCGGGGGAGATCGGCTTTCCGCGATCGATCGATAGCTTCGATCAAGTTATGTGCCCTTTTCTCGGCCATGAGGTCGAGAGGCAGGAGGTCGTCTTTCGAAAGGAAGAAAAGATCGGCCGGGTCGCTCACGAGTTTATTGTCTATCAACTGCCTTGCCAGTTTGTCTCCAAGACCGTCGATATCAAACCCGCCTTTGGAGGCAAAATGAAACAGTCCGGCTTCAACCTGGGCAGGACAGGCGACGTTGATGCACCGATGCGCAGCCTCGCCCTCGGGACGGGCGATAGGTTGACCGCAGGAAGGGCAGGTGTTCGGAAAAAGTATCCTGGACAGTTTACCGTATTTTTTCCGGTCAATGACTTCGACCACTTCCGGGATAACGTCCCCCGCTCGGCGAACGACCACTCTATCGCCGGTGTGAATGTCCAGGCGGTTGAGTTCATCTTCGTTGTGAAGGGAGGCGTTGGATACGGTAACTCCCGATACACGCACCGGCTTCAGTTTGGCCACGGGCGTAACAGCCCCCGTGCGGCCGACCGAGAACTCAACCCCTTCGATCGTAGTCTCGGCCAGCTCGGCGGCAAACTTCCAGGCCACCGCCCAGCGCGGGGCACGCGATATCTGGCCCAGCACCTGCTGATCGGCAAACCGATCGACTTTCACGACCATGCCGTCGATTTCGTAATCAAGGTCCGGGCGGATCTGTGCGAGCCGGAGGAACTCGCGTTCGACCGCCTCGACGCCAACGGCCGTCGTTATGTGCTCGTTTATGGCGAAGTGCTCGGTCTCCAGCAACTTCATTGCCTCAGACTGCGAACCCACGCCGTCCAGAGAGCTGTCTGAGATGCCATAGGCGAAGAACATCAGCGGCCGTCCGGCTGTGACGGTCGAATCCTTCTGCCGCAGCGATCCGGCGGCCCCGTTGCGCGGATTAGCCAGCGGCGCTATCCCCTCGGCCTCCAGACGCTGATTGAGCTTTTCGAAAGCCGAGACGCGCATGATGACTTCGCCGCGAACTTCCAGCAGAGGGTATTTCCGGGCCGTTTTTGAGGAAAGTTTGAGAGGGATGTTGCGGATTGTCTTCAGATTCGGCGTGATTGTTTCGCCGGTGGCACCGTCGCCCCGGGTGGAGCCCAGTACCAGCAGGCCGTTTTCATAAACGAGTTCTACCGCCAGGCCGTCGAGTTTGGGTTCTACGACGTATTCCACATCGTCTTCGACTTCGAGACCCGATTTCACCCGCCGGTCAAACTCTGCGAATTCTTCGACAGTCGTCACCTTCTGCAGCGAGAGCATTGGGATTCGGTGCTGCACCGGTTCGAACTTCTTCGAGGGCGTCGCACCCACTCGCTGGCTGGGGGAATCGGGCGTCACCAGTTCAGGGAAACCCTTTTCGATATCGATCAGACGCGCAAAGAGGCGGTCAAACTCGGCGTCGGTGATTGAAGGGGAGTCCTCTCCGTGGTACCTGCGGTTGTGAAGTTCGATCTCGGCCTTGAGTTTATCGTACTCGGACCGGGTCTTTTTGTCGGGAGCTGCCATGCCGTTAATAACAGCGCGGCAGGGGGAGGTGTCAACTAATTCTAGGTCGGATGTGAGCCCGGATCGTCCTCTAATTGACCGCCCAGCTTCTTGCGGTAGCGGGAGATGCCTTTGCCCGCGAAATCGTCTACGATGTCGGAGATCAACAAGGCAGCCAACCGGCCGTCGGGGTCAACTTGCACGTGGATGTTCTCCGCCAGCAGGTACCAGCGCCACGACTCCGAGGACGCAAACCGCAGCAGAAGGCGGTTGCCGGCCCGGTTGGTGATTAGCTGTGGCTGAGGCATCTGTTCCCGAAAATCGAGCCAGCGCACATCGGCCGGTTCGGCGATACGGGGGAGGGCCAGCCTCTTTTCAACCTGCCAGCGTCGGCGTGCCTGAGCGACCAAAATCCCCATGAGCAGACCGTGTTGGTCCAGATCGAAGCGAACTGTGTCCGCCTCCAAATAGGAAAAGCAGCGTCGTTCCCGGGAGACTTCGCCCACCTGGACGTAAAGAGCCTCCTCGTCCTGTTGATAAAAACCCCGGCCGGGATGAAGCGTCCCGGTCGGGGTATCGATTTTCAGCGTTAGCGTTGACACGCTCATGTTAAACTAAAGATCCTTCAGAAGGTTCTCCGCCTGTTCGGCTTCGAAAGTACCCGGGAAGTCGTCGATCAGCTGCTGGTACAGCCGTTTGGCTTCGTCCGTTTTATCAAGTTCCTGCTTGCAGCGGGCCAGCTTATATAGCGCCCGACCGTTGTTGGGAGAGTCCGGGAAGCCGTTCATCAGTTTTTCGTACTCGGCGATAGCCAGAGTGTACTTTTCCTGTGCGAAAAAGCTTTCACCGACCCAGTACAGGGCGCTGGGAACGTTTTCGTCGCCCTCGCAATCAGCCAGGTAGCTTCGGAAGCCCTCAATCGCCGGATCGTATTCGCCCCTACGCACCAGCGTGAAAGCGTTGTCGTAAGCGTCAATACAATCGGTCGAGGAAGTCGCAGCCGGCGGGGGCGGAGTGGTCGTGGTTGGCCCGGATGCGGAAACATCCGTCTGCGCGCCCGGCGAACTGGTCGGCGCCAGCCTGACAACCTGTTGACCGGCCATTTGATCGATCCGGGTCATCAGGTCGTTGTAGTTCTCCAACAACTGGCCCAACTGGCGGGTCAGTTCGTCGGTGGAATAACGGACATCGTTGGTCAGTTTCCGGTTAGCTTCGGCGCCCGCTGTGATCAGCGAGTCCATGCGGGCCACCAAGTCTGTCGTCTGGCGGTTCTGGGCCTCCAGTTCTGCGATCTGAGCTTTGATCTCCTCAGCATCGCGCTTGGTGGCGCAGCCGCTAAACAACCCTATAAAGATAACCGCCATCGCAAAGATGGCGGCTACCGTACTTGTCTTGTGACGGTTCATATCTCTTATACTCTCGAGGTTTACTGAGAGACGATCGTAAACTCGCTCCGACGATTCTTATCCCAGGCGGCTTCGTTGTGACCGGTATCTACCGGGCGCTCCTTGCCGAAGGAGATAATCGAAAGTCGGGCGGCATCAACACCCAGACCGGACAGATATTCCATCACGGCGTTGGCGCGTTTTTCGCCAAGCGACAGGTTGTATTCAATCGTCCCGCGCTCGTCACAATGGCCTTCGATCTTGATGATCGCATCCGGGAACTCGTTCAACAACGCATAGTTGTGATCCAGATTCGCCCGGGCGTCTTCGCGAAGGTTGAACTTGTCAAAGTCAAAGTAAACCACCTGGAACTGCGTGGCCTGCAACACCGGCGGCGGAGGCGGCGGCGGCGGCGGTGGCGGTGGCGGCGGAGGCGGTGGTGCCGGTGTTGTGTCTACCGGCGGGGGCAGCTCTTCTTCCACTGGTTTTGGACCACCACAGGCGGTCAGCATGCTGGCGATAACCACGCCCACGAGCAGCAAAAACGCTAGTCTTTTCATTTTCTATTAAACCTCCCTGTAGGGAATCGAAATACTTAAAGTTCTGTCTTATCCAGTCTGTCCATTCTAGCAGATACCTAATATAGGGTCAATAAAAAAAACATCTTTCTGGAAGGCAAGAGCTTATACCTGCCTCGCAGGCTTGTTTGCCCTCTTATACTTTCCAGCAGGCGGAAGGTTTCTGACCGTTACTTAATAGGTCCCCAGACCGGATTGGAGCAGTTCCCCCCCCGGGTGAGACGGCGCTGATTGCGGCCGGAAAGGTCCATCGTATATATGTCTCCGGGGGTCAGCCGCGAAGAAGAAAAGATAATATGCTTGCCGTCGGGGGAGAAGTGCGGGTTTTCGTTCTGGCCTACTTCGGTCAAAATGCGGTAATCGGCCCCAGAAGTATCAATCGACGCCAGGTCAAAGCGGCCGTATTTGGTCCGGCTTACGAACGTCACCCGGTCGCCGCGTTCGGACCAGATCGGGGAATCGTTGTATCTGCCCTCGAACGTCAAACGCCGCATATTGAGGCCGTCGGAATCCATCAGGTAGATCTGGGGAGCCCCGGTACGGTCGGACGAGAAAGCAATCATACGGCCGTCGGGGGACCAGGTGGGGGCCGAATCGATAGACCAATGTCGGGTCAGGCGCTTTATAATCCGTCCCTCCAGGTCCAGTACGTAGATTTCGGAGTTGCCATCCTTGGACAACACACAGGCAATCTTGTCGCCGTCGGGGGAAACCGCGGGGGCCGCCACGACACCGGCGTAATCGGTCAGACGTTTGACTTCGCCCGAAGCCACCGAGACTTTGTAGAGCTGCGGATCGCCCCCGTAATAGCTTGTGAAAAACAGCTCGTTGCTCCCCGGTGCAAACGACGGGGAGAGATTGATAGTATTCATATTGGTTAGCTGCTTTTCGTTGGTACCGTCGTAGTCGGCGACGAACAGCTCCTTGGCCTCATCAATCTTTCGTATATAGGCCACCTTGCTTCGGAAAATCCCCTGCTCGCCGGTCAGAGCGTGGACGACTTCGTTGGCAATGTCGTGCGACAGCTCCCGCCAATAGGCGCGGTTGTACTCAAAGTTACCTTTGGCCACTCTGGTCTGGGTTGGGGCGTGGAAGAGCTTCCAGTAGGCGCGAAGGTTCGGGCCGGGAAATTCAACCTCAATCTTGAGCACAAACTCCGCACCCAGCCGCTGCCAGCCTAGGAAAGTCAACTCCTTGATTTCATAGGTAGCCAGATAGAAACTGTCCAGCAGAACCAGGCCAAAATCGGCGTAAAAATCAATGTCACGCTGCACCACTCGAGTTACCCAAAGCATAATCGTGGAGTCATCGCCCGTGATGTACCGATCGCCGACGTACTTCACTTCATCAACGCCGATAGGAGTTGGTTCGAACACGCCGGTAATGGTATCTATTCTGATTTCACGTACATCCTGCGCCAGAGCGGCACCGGCGGTCAGGGCGAAAAGCAGGATAAGAAGCAGGCAGCGTTTCATGCGGTTTTCTTTCGTCCTAGTTGGTAAAGGTGATGGTGATACCTATGATTTCATCCAGGAACTGCCCAGGCAGCGGAGCAAAGGGTGCCGAGCGTTCCACCGCCGCCACGCAGGCCTCATCGAACTGCTGAAGGCCGGAGGAGCTGTTTACCTTGACCTCTATCATGCGGCCGGACTTGATAACCTGGAAATAAACATCGCAGTACACTTTGCCGTCGATCTGGATAGGTATCCGGAAATTCTGATTGAGCTTGTTCCAGGTAAGCGTGAACCAGTAAGGATAGTTAAACGAGGCGTTGTCGACAGAAACGCCGGAGATAGAAGTCCCCGCAGGGGCCTGGACCTCGGTCTGACTATCGGCAGCCCCGGTCTGATTGTGTTCGGCCGGCTGTGCCTGTACCGGCGGCGTGACCTCCGGTTTGGGCGGCTCCGGTTCTGGTTCTTTGACAGGTTCCTCGACCTCGACCGCTGGTTTGGTTGTAGGATTGTCAATTGGGATTTCTTCGGGCGCCATTGCCATTGCCTGCGGGATCTCCGGCGGGGCGATTACGTTAGGTTGGGCCGGGGCTATATCGGCCATGCTGACGGCGGTGACCCGGATAACCTCCCCGAATTCCGGAGGGTTCGTGATAGCAAAGGGGGCGGTGAGAAAAGTCAGGCCGACCACCGAGAGGTGCAACACTACCGAGAATATGAGATCCTTGCTCATGTCAGCAGCTTTCGTGACCGACGCTCAACGTCCGTTTTCCTCGTGAGCGGTTACCAGTCCGATCAGGTCTATACCGGCGTCTTTCATACGGCCAATAACGCCAATTGCCATGCCGTAGGCGATAGTGGAGTCACCTCGAAGATAGACCGACTGCGTGTTCTTGACCGCCATTTCCTGCTGGAGGGCGCTTTCAAAGTTCTCCAGCCGCGTCCAGACGTCGTTGATGAAGATACCGCCCTTTTCGTCGATTGTAACTACCACACCGGTAGCCTCTTCATTGAGAACCGCAGCACGAGTGACGGGCAGGTCCACTTCGATTCCCGACTGAAGCAGAGGAGCCGAGATCATGAAAATGATCAGGAGCACCAGTACGACATCCACGAGGTTGGCGATATTGATATCGGCCACCGAGTTGTACGGTCTTTGTCGTGGGCGTCGCAGCATTACATAGCTTCCTTCTTGGCGCGGGCGATGAAATCGAGGACAAAACTGAAACCGGAGTTATTGATGTACTTCAGCCGGTTGTTGGCCCAGTTGTATGCGATGACGGCGGGAATAGCGGCTCCCAGACCGACGATCGTCGCGAGCAGAGCCTCGGCGATACCCGGCGCGACCACAGCCAGCGAGGCCGAGCCGCGTTCACCAATCGACCAAAACGAATCCATGATACCTACAACCGTACCCAGCAGGCCCAGGAAGGGTGCGGAGCTGCCGGTCGTGGCGAGGAATACCACTTTCTTTTCCAGGATACCGGTTTCATCGTTGAGCCGGCGTTCCATGGCCATCTCGACGAGCTCAAAATCGCTGTCGGTTAGCGCATTGACTCGATCGCTAAGCCCGCCGACCTCATTCCTCAGGCCCTTAACGGTGTTCAGTTCCTCGAAACCGGACCTGAAAATGTTGGCCAGGGGAGAGTGGCGGTAGGACTGGGCCTGTCCGGCCACTTCGTCGAGTTTTCGCGCCCGCCGGAAATACTGCATGAAATTCCGGGTGTCGCCGTCGATCGCCCTGAACTGGCGGAATTTCTGGAAAATCACGGTCCAGGAGACCAGGGACATGGCCACCAGAATGACCAGGATTATGGCGCCGAAAGTCGACAGTTGGCCAATAATCTGCCACAGCGATCCGGTAGCCAGAAGCACAGAAGTTAAAAGTATCGTCATACTCGTTGTACAACCGTCTGAGTCTAAAAGTTTGTAACACTGTCGTCGAGGGAAAACATTTCCCACAGAGGAAATAACTTATCGGGAAGCGCCTTGATAATCAACAAAAACAGCCTTTCAACGGTGCACAGCACCACATTTGGCCAACATTAAGCTTGACGTAGATTGCAGCCCGGGTATTTTAGGCCCGTTAACGTAAACTCTTATCGAGATATTCCCGGAGGAGGGGAAATGAAGAAGTTACTCGTACTCGCACTGTGCCTCCTGTTTGCGTCCTCGTTTATGTTCGGTTGTGGCAAACAGGAAACCGGCGAAGACACTGAACCGGCGGCCGGCGGACACCCGGAAGAAACAGCTGACACTACTCGCCTGGACTCTGCAATGGAAGCAGTTGACTCCATGGTCGGGGAAGCCGCCGACGAAGCTGCCGAGGCTGTGGAAGGCGCGGCAGAGGAAGTGGTGGAGGAAGTTACGGGTCACTAGTCCTGAAGGGTTAACCCTTTTCCGGCTTAGCGTACCTGGGCAACGAATCTGAAGCTCAAAGGGCCTCTCACATGTGTGAGAGGCCCTTTCTCTATTCGACAGAAACTGAAAATCTAGTCTTCGATCATCTCGACGTTGGCGCGGGGAACCGTCGCGCGCTCGCCGCCGTCGAACTCAACCTCGAGTACACGAGCTTTCGACTCCGATTCCAAAACGTGCAGCGGCGACGGCAGGTCGGTCACGGCCCCTAGCCTGCCGAAGTACGGGTGGCGAATCACACGGATAGCGGAGCCGATCGTCAGACCGACGATCTCACCGCTACCGGCGTCCTCGGTCTTGTCGGCGTCGATCTTCGGAACGACCACTTCGGGGCGTATGACACCGGCGCGAATCTGCGTGGCGCCGTTAATACAAGCCATCTCACCCTCGTGATGTTTCAGCAGCTCGAACGTTTTATGGGCCATGTTAATTTCACCAAAACCTTCGGTCACCACCAGCGTAGTGGTCGTGTCCTCGGATCCGGTAATAGCGACTCCGATATCGTAGCCGAGGAAGTCTCTGAGGTCCTGGTCGTCGAATCCGCCGACCACGATTCCGCGAACACCAGCCTTGATAGCCTTCTTGAGGCCGTTGGCTGTCACGCGCGAGCCGCCGACTATGATCTTGCCGGCCATGTCCTCGGTTATCAACTTTTCGTTGAGGATCACGGTGTTGTCCTGCGTGGCTACGTGAAGCGGCCCGTTGGTCTCGCCACCAATACCGAAAATGCCCTGAACGAACGAGCCGGTGCATTTCACCACGACACCTTCGTTGGGAATGACTTCGGTGACTTCGCCCTGGAGGTACGCCTTGACCTCAACCGGTGAAGGCTCGCCGCGCTGAAGAACCTGCCCAGTGATGCTCGAGATGGACTCGATAGTACCGTCGATAGTCGCGTGACAGTAATTCTTGAAGATGAACAAGGTTTTGGACAGTGCGATCTCTTCGCCCTTCTTGATCGGGTCGCCCGGTTTTTTGAGCATGACCATATCGATGTCTTCGGGCGGAATTCCCAGTTTGTTGGCGATGTTGATCGGCACCACGTTTCCGGGCAGCACCGTACGCGCAACAACATCGTCCGGCTTGACCTGATCGCCGACCTTGACAATCACGTCTCCTTTGAGCGGGAGGATGCGGCGCTTTTCCACCAGCTGTTGTTCGGTGACTTTAAGTCCCGGCGTATATGCGTGGCCCATAAAACTCCTCTTAACTGCTTATCTGCTTATCTGCTTATCTGCAAAACGAATATTCAAGTTACTTTCTTTTTCTCTGTCGTATCCTGACCATGACGAGGCACAACAGGATCACAGTCAGACCGCCGTACAGGACAAGGTCGTTGGTCGATTCCGAGGACCCCCGGGACTCCAGGTCGGCGACTTTTACGTCAGCGTCTTCGCTTCCGACCTCTTCGGTCGAGAACGAGGTCAGCATTTCCGAGAACGAGCCCAGCCCCTCTGTGAGCAGGGAGTCCGGGCCGTAATAGTAGAAATTGGCAATGCCGCGATCGTAAAACCTCTGTACGAGAACGTTCTTCCTCGGGGCGCCGCCCTCTTCGGTGACATCGCTCATGGCGGCCAGGGTCTGCAACTCGCTGTCGAAGCCGACTATCTCTTCCGACAGGTCAGCGGTCAGCGAGGCCAGCTTTATCTCTTTCAGTTCACGTCCGAGACTCTGGACAATAACCCCGATCGCCGAGTCAATCTGCGGCTGAGTCAGGGAGCCCGAAGTGTCGATAGTGAGAATTACATAAACGCCTTCAAACACGGACGGCGAGTCCTTGGCGGCAAAAACCGCCTCGTAGTTGAGATTACCGGTCGCCTGACGGATATAGTAGTCGGCCGTCTGATAGTCCACTTGCTCCCAATTGTCGGGACAGCTGATGTGGAAACCGCCGTTGTAGCTGACAAAAGTCTCGGCCAACCCGTTGGCAGTCAGCAGAAACGTCAGAGCCAGCGCCAGATGCAGCCAGTTTCTTACTATAGACGTTCGTGATCTCATGCTTCGCATTCCCTCCGGGGACCGTTCCTAGGCCATGGCTTCCTTCGGATAAATGTCCATCTCCGTCATCCACTTCCTGAGATAGGAAACGCGTTCCTTCTCGTCCAGGGAAGACAGGTCAAACGGACGACCGCGGCCGTCGAGTACGATTCCGACCACGCCGCCGTAGATTTCGCGGGTGACGGCGTTGCCTTTGCCGCCGCCTATGTCAAAGCCGCGTTCCGGCTCGAAAGTCGCTTTGACCTTAATGGGCAGGCCGTTGTCCTGAACGCCCAGCTTGAACAGCTTCAGTTCCAGGTAGTCGAGCGTGCCGGACACCGGGCCGTCTGGCATTTCTATCGTGTACTTCATCACCGGGCCGGCTTTTTTAGCCTGACCCGCTGGGGCGATACAAGTGCCGAGATGAATCAGGCAGTCTTTTTCGAACACTTCGGTAGCCGCTTTGGGCTGTACCTCGGTCAGAACGCCCAACTGGGGCATCATGAAAATAGAGTCCACGGCCAGGCGGGTGATACCCTCCGGCATAAAAGCGTCCATCATCATGAGAGCCGACTGTTGCCGGCGAGGGGCGTGAGACAACACACCGCCCGACCCGATGAGCATATCCAGGGTCATCATGTTTACAATCGTCGCGCCGGAGGACGACTGCTCGAAAGCATCGGCGATAGTCCGCTGCTGCTGCACGCCTTTCAACACCGTGGCAAAAGACTTGTGCTGCACAAACGCGAGGCGCAGAGCCTCCTTGGCGATCGCCTGCTCGAATATCAACTCTTCCATCGACTGCGGTATCGTAGTCGGACGGATCATTTTGTTTTTTACGCGGTTGCGGAGGTCGCGCTCGTCCATTTCAAAAGGCACCCAGCGCATAACCATCGGTAGCGTAGCCTCGGCGAACACGTTTGAGATCGAGTAAGACATGCCCAGGTTAGCTGACACCGTCCGGTTGAATTCGCCGTTGGTGCCGTCGGGGCGGAAAACCGAGAAGACGTCGGTAGTGGCGCCGCCGATGTCAACCCCGACCGCCTCAATACCGTACTGGTCGGCGATAGTCTGAATAATAAGGCCCACGGCGCCGGGGGTCGGCATAATCGGGGCGTCGGCCCAGGACATCAGCTTCTTGTAGCCGGGGGCCTGCGCCATGACGTGTTCCATGAAAAGCTCGTGGATTTCTTCACGGGCCGGAGCCAGGTTTTCCAATTCCAATACCGGTCGCAGGTTGTCGACGGTGCGAAGATCCACTTTGTCGGCGAGAACGTCGGACACCAATTTGGCTGCATCTTTGTTTCCGGCGTAGATGATTGGAAGTTGATAGCTGGAACCTAGACGGGGACGAGGGTCGGCTGCCGATATTAATTCGGCAAGTTCGACGACGTGAGTGGTGGTGCCGCCGTCGATACCCCCCGAAAGCAGGAGCATGTCGGGGCGCAGTTGGCGAATGCGCTCGATCTGCTGGTGCGGCAGGCGCTTGTCGTTGGAGGCAATTACGTCCATCACGATAGCGCCGGCGCCCAGAGCGGCACGCTCGGCCGATTCCGCCGTCATGGAACGAACCACACCGGCCACCATCATCTGGAGACCGCCACCGGCCGAGGAGGTGGAGATGTAGACGTCGGTGCCGTTCTTCCCGTTGGCCGGGGAGATGAACTTGCCGTCTTCGTCCAACAGCTTGCGTCCGGAGAGTTCTTCCAGCTCACCCACTGCGTTCAAAACGCCCATCGTCACGTCTTCGAAAGGAGCTTCCACGGTCGTGGGAGCTTCGCCGCGCGACATGAGACGATACTCGCCGTTGACGAATTCGATGAGAATCGCTTTAGTGGTAGTGGAGCCACAGTCGGTGGCCACAATTACTTTGATGTCATGTGCATTTTCAAACTTTGCCATCTTGCTCTCGCTTTAGAAGCCTTTGTCTTGCGTTCTCGCTAGTCTCTTGTCTCCCAAGAGGCTATGTGCCTCGTTGCGGACCGGATACGAGAATTCAGCATTCGGACGGGGATTATAATACAATGTGACAGGCTTGTAAAGAGTCATTTTCCCCGCGACCGCAGACCCCCGGCTCACAGTCCCTTAGGGAGTACGATCGGTCCCGGATCGGGTCCTCTGATGGCTTTGCGTCGTTGGGGTCATCTGACAAGCCGGGAGTTCTGAGCGGTGTAACATCGACTGATCAGTATTTGATGGCACTGCAATGATTAGCGCATCGGGTGGGAGGGTTTGTCGTGTGTTCTCGTAACCGACAGCGGGGGAGTGAGTTGGCTGGTGGGCGCCATTTTTTCGCTTGACTTGCCTTAACGGGCCCGGTAGATTGCCTGATCTTCTTGAGACCCCTTCGCTTATGGGGCTCTTGAGGTTGCCGGGTTTTCCCCGGTTTCGTATAATATGATTTGATAGCCCGCAGGTTGTTTCGTCACTTCTGAGACACTGAAACAGTTCGCACTTTTGACGGGCAGCTTGGCTTACAACCGGGGAAGAGGATTTGGATATTTACAGACAGATGTCTCACCGCAGGTGTTCTGCGATGTGCTCCCTCGCCCTTGTTGTCCTCATTTTCATTCTGACAATCGGAAACGCTCTCGCCCAGGAGGAAGTCCTTCCGCCGGATTCGACGGCCGTCGTTGAAGAGGCCGCCTACGCTCAGCCGGTCCTCAACCTTCAGGCAGAAGACAAGCCCAACGACGCCGGCGGTGCCGTGCGAGTCTCCTGGGATGTGTCTACCGATGACGACGGTGATGGCGGTATCATAGGGTATACGATTTATCGAGGAACGGCGGCTGCCGGTCCGTACGAAGTCGTAGGCCAGGTGCCTTCCGGAAAGTCAGATTTTGATGACGGCAACACGGCAGACAGCCTCACTTACTATTACAAAGTGATTGCGATGAACGACGCCTTGTTTAGCGCCGGAGTGACCGAGGTCGAAATGGCCCTGGCGACGACCGCAGGTCCGGTGCAGTCCTCGGAGCAATGGTTTGATTTTCGTCGTATCAACGTCTTTGCCGGCACCCTGCTGCTCAGCTTCCTTATCATCTTCATGATTTCCCGGGCCAAAGCGGGCAAGAAGCTATTTATCCGCAAGATAGCCGGTATGGAGGCGGTCGATGAGGCCGTCGGGCGCGCCACGGAGATGGGCAAAAAGATATTCTACGTGCCCGGTATCAACGACATGGACAACGTGCAGACAATCGCCAGCATGACGATTCTCGGGCGTGTCGCCGAACTGGCCGGGCAGTACGACACCTGGCTGGAAGTCCCGGTCTGTCGTTCGCTGGTGATGGTAACGGCCAAGGAAGTGGTCAAAGAAGCTTACACCAAGGTCGGTCGGCCGGACTCATTCCAGGAGAATCAGGTCCATTACCTGACCGATGACCAGTTTGGGTATGCGGCGGCTATCGACGGCATGGTTGTCCGCGAAAAGCCGGCGACAATTTTCTATATGGGGGCGTTCTTCGCTGAATCGCTGATTCTGGCTGAGACGGGTAACGCCACCGGCGCAATTCAAATTGCCGGCACAGCGATGCCCTCACAGCTTCCGTTCTTTGTTGCTTCGTGTGACTACACGCTCATCGGCGAGGAGCTGTTTGCGGCTTCCGCGTATTTGTCCCGAGAGCCGAAATTGCTCGGTTCGCTAAAAGGGCAGGATATGGGCAAGGCAATTATCCTGGTTTCAATGGTAGTGGGTATCATTTTGGAGACATTTGGTATCTGGGAATTCTCACAGTTATTCTCGGTGATTGAATAGTTATGCGCAGAGAGATACCCCTTCTGATAACAGCAATTGCCGGCGTAGTTTTCGTCGTTCAGTATTTCATTCCTCATTCCCCTTTTAATCATCTTGACGGCTGGTTTTCTGACTGGTTCTCGATTGTCCAGGCCTGCGCTATTGTGCTTGGATCGCTGAACCTGCTGATGATCTCGAGTCAGAAGATAGCGAGAAAGAAAGAGGGATGGGGCTACGCTGTCGTGATAATCGTGTCGTTTTTCCTCATCACGATTATCGGGTTTGCCGGAGGCGAGGAATTCCGCGATGTCGGCACCGGCTTTGATTGGCTCTACAATTACACTTACGTGCCGCTGTCGTCGACGATGTACGCCATCCTGGCGTTTTTCGTGGCATCGGCTTCGTACCGGGCCTTCAGGGCTCGCAACGCGGAAGCAACCCTGCTGTTGCTGGCCGCGTTTTTTGTGATGCTGGGGCGGGTACCGATCGGGGATCTGTTGACAATGTGGATGCCGGAAGGTTTCCGCATGTCGAACCTGGCGACGTGGATCATGGATTTCCCGCAGACAGCCGGTCAGCGCGCCATTATGATAGGCATCGCGCTCGGCCTGGTCTCGACTTCCCTGAGAGTGATTCTCGGTATCGAACGTTCACATCTGGGAGGTGAATAACATGAAAATGAAGCGTGGTGAAGTTATTGTCCTCCTCGTCCTGGCGGTTGGCAGCGTCCTGGCGTATCTCGGGAAGATAAACGGCTGGCACAGCGGTTTTATGTTCCCCAAGTGGCTCTCGATAACCATTGTCAGTCTCACGTTTCTCTCAATGGTCTGGATGCTCGTCCGCACGATTCAAGGAAAACTGGTGGAGCGCCGGATCGTATTCCTGTACGTGGGTATTGCCGTTGCCCTGCCGCTCCTGATGGAACTTCCTCAGAAAATCATCGTGTCGGACATTGTTCGCGCTGTCTACACCGAGCTGGAGGCCCTGCAGCCGGGCTCGAAAGTTCTCGTTTCGTTCGACTACGACCCGGCGTCGGCCCCGGAACTTCAACCGATGGCCGAGGCGTTTATCGCCGAGTGTTTCGAGCGCGACCTTACCGTTATTATGATGGGGCTCTGGCCTCAGGGGCCACAGCAGGCGGCCATGGCGGTTGACAGTGCCATGAAGAGAATGGGCTATACCGATCAGGATAAGGTGTACGGGGTCGACTATGTGAACCTCGGATACCAGGCCGGCAACGAGTTCGTTATCCAGCGTATGGGGTCCAGCTTCCAGTCCATGTTCAAAACAGACTTCCTGGGGACTCCCTATGAGGATATCCCGCTGGTCAAAAACGTCAAGAACTTCTCAAATATAAATTTCTCCTTCAACTTGTCCTCCGGCTTCCCCGGAACGGTTGAGTGGGTTCAGGTAGCGGTCGACCGCTACGGTCTTCGGATGGGGGCCGGCAATACAGCGGTGCAGGCGCCGACCATCTACCCATATGTGAGATCAAAGCAGGTGCTGGGACTTCTCGGCGGAATGAACGGCGGCGCGGAGTTTGAGACGGTCACCGGACTTCCGGGCAAAGCGATCGGATTCATGCTGCCACAGTCTTTTGCGCACCTGATCGTAATTGGGTTTATCATCATCGGCAATGTGGCTTTCTTCCGGGAAGGGCGCAAGTCGAGGCTTAAGGGATAGGGCGGAGTAGTAATGGAACATTTTGGACTCTGGGTTGGTGCATTCCTGACTCTGGGAATTTACTCTTTCCTATACCGTGACAACGCCTGGTATAAGCTGTGCGAAGCCATTTTTATCGGCATTTCGGCCGGGTACTGGGTGGTAATTCTCTTCTGGGATAACTTTTACGGCAAGTTTTGGATCGGTCGCGAAGAAGAGCCTATGCTCTGGGTGGGCGCCGCTCTTGGCGTGCTGATGCTCTGCCGACTGGTTCCCAGGATCGGCTGGATTTCACGCTGGCCACTGGCGTTTATCGTGGGCGCAACCGCCGGGCTGTGGATGATGAACTACTTCTCATCCAACATCATGGCTCAGGTGCAGAGCACTATCATGCCGCTCCTCGGCGAAGGCTACAGTGCCTCGTTTGGCGAGATAGTCGGCAATTTTGTAATCGCCGTTGGCACGTTCGCAGGACTGATATATTTCTATTTCTCAAAAGAACACAAAGGAGCCTTCGGAGCTACGGCTCGCTTAGGCATTTGGGTAATCATGATCACCTTCGGCGCCTCGTTTGGCTATACGGTCATGAGCCGTATGTCTTTGCTGATCGGGCGCATCGACTTCTTACTGGGTGACTGGCTGGGGCTGATTCAATAGTGATTGTCGAACCCCAACAAGCCCGGGTTGTGATCCCGGGCACCGTCCGATTCCTCCTGTTAGCCTTTCTGGCCGTGGTCGTGAGTATAACCAGTACTGCCACCGCTTCCGAACCCAACGCCGACTCAACTCTTCTTGAAACCCAGCAAGTCGAACCCGTGACTTCGCTAGTCGCGCAGGATTTCAAATACGACAACGGCGAACGCATTGAACTGTTCTGGGTGCCTTCGGTCGACGACCGTCTGGTCGACGGGCTGGTGACGGGCTATGAAGTGTATCGCACCGTCAACGAGGGCGATCCTCAGAGACTGGCGATTCTGCCGCCCGGCGCAAACACGTTCCGCGACGAGGCAGCCGAAATCGACAGCGTTTATTCGTACTATATTACTACGCTCGCCGAAGAGACCAGCGCCAAGTCTGTGGCCACCGAGCCGATGACCTCCGAGAGGGAGTGGCTGAATAGAGATCGTGGCTATCTGTTCCTGATCGCATTTGTCATTGCTGCGGCCGTGATCTTTTTTGTTGAGACGGCCAAGCGGGGAAAGAAGCTTTTCATTCGCAAGATCGCCGGACTGGAAGCTATCGATGACGCCGTGGGGCGCGCTACTGAGATGGGCCGACCGGTCCTCTTCGTGCCGGGGATTCATGACATGGACGATGTCCAGACGCTGGCGGCCCTGACGATCCTCGGCCGCGTTTCCCGTACGATTGCCGACTACGATTCCAAGATTTTCATGCCGGTATCACGCTCGCTGGTGATGACGGCCGCGCGCGAAACTATAAAGTCGTCCTATATGGCCGCTGGTCGCCCCGATGCCTACAACGACGACATGGTCAATTACGTGACCGACGAGCAATTCGGTTACGTGGCGTCGGTCGATGGTCTCATTGTCCGTGAGAAACCAGCCACGATATTCCTGCTCGGGGCCTTTTTTGCGGAATCGCTCATATTGGCTGAGACTGGAAACTCCGTCGGTGCGATTCAGATAGCGGGCACCGCCCGTCCGGCGCAGTTGCCGTTTTTTATAGCCGCTTGTGACTTTACGCTGATCGGCGAGGAGCTGTTTGCAGCCTCGGCCTATCTCTCGGATGAACCAAAACAATTGGGGTCGCTCAAAGGACAGGACGTAGGCAAAGGTATCGCTATGTTCTTTGTGATCGCCGGTACGGTAGCGGCGACCATCTCCTACGCATGGGATATTGGCCCTGTGAACGATGTGCTGGATTGGCTTAACCAGGTATTTTCATCGAATTGATTAGACTATGAAGCGACAAATACCTCTCTTAATTACGTTTTTCGTCGGCACCCTGCTGATCATATCGGTATTCGTGCCGCCGCTGGGTGACCTTGAGAGAGACTTCACACTCTTTTTTGATATCATAGCTGTTTTCGCATTTTTCCTGGGCGGTGGAAACCTTCTGAGGATTCACCTTATGAAGCTGGCCAACCGCCGCAAGGACTGGGGTTTTTCGGCGGTCACCGTGTCCGGCTTCTTGTTCATGCTGGCCATAGGACTGTTCAAAGTCGGCAATCCCGGCGGTATAGCGGAGGCTGTCGACGCCGAGGGCTCGTGGTTCAAGGTGATGTTCGACAACGTCATCAATCCGCTACAGTCGACTATGTACTCACTGTTGGCGTTTTTTGTGGCCTCGGCCTCTTATCGTGCTTTCCGAGCCAAAAACCGCGAAGCCACTATGTTGCTGATCGCCGCATTCATCATTCTGCTGGGGCGCACGCCACTGGGAGTAATGTTAACCGGCTGGATACCCGAGTGGATGTCGGTGGCCCAGATACCTAATCTGGCCGTCTGGATAATGAACTCGCCGAACCTGGCCGGTCAGCGTGCTATCATGATTGGAATCAGTCTCGGCGTTATAGCGACCTCGTTGAGGCTCATCCTCGGCGTGGAACGGTCGTACCTGGGAGGTGACAGTGACTAACATCGGTGTCATCCTTACCCTGATTGTGATATTCGGCGGCCTGCTGTGGCTGCTGGTACGCTCTATCAGCGGTCGTGAAGTAGACCGCCGCATTATTTTCCTGTTCATTTTCGTCTCGGTCGCGGCGCCGATTATTTTCCAGATTACATTCAAGGAGCGAGCCACTCCGGTGGTCGAGGCGCTTTTCGCGAATATCGACGGTCTCCCGGCGGGCTCCAAGGTCCTCATATCTTTCGATTTCGATCCGGCGATGGCGCCCGAGGTGCAGCCGATGGCCAACGCCATGTCGCGGCACTGTCTCGAGAAGGGTCACAAGATCGTGTTTATGTCTCTCTGGGCGACGGGTCAGTCACTAATGACCACCACTTTGAGCAGAGTTATTCTGCCTGAGTTCCCCGAGAAGGTCAACGGTGTGGACTATGTCAACGTCGGCTACAAAGCCGGCAATGAGGGCGTGCTGAACGTCATCGTATCAGATTTCAAGAAGATGTTCCCCACCGACGTCAATGGAGTGCCGCTCGATTCCACTCAGCTTTTCCGCGACATTCGCAGTTGCGCTGATCTCGATCTGATCATTGCCCTTGGCGGTGGCAGACCCGGTCCCAAAGAATGGGTCCTGTTCGTCGGTGATCCGGCCGATGTCCCGGTAGGCGTAGGCGTGGCGGCTGTCGTAGCACCGCAGTTGTACCCGTACTTCCCGCAGCAGATTGTCGGCATCCTGGGCGGTGTCAAGGGCGCGGCGGAGTACGAGCAGTTGTTGATCGCCACCCACGATCGTTTTGTTGATATGGAGACGCCGGGCATCGACATGATGGGGCCGCAGACACTGGCCCACGTAGTTATCATGGCTTTCATCGTGATAGGCAACATTGCTTTCTTCCGCAGTCGTTCGAAGGGAGGCAGCAAATGAGCCGAACGGCTGTTATCGTGTTCGCCGGCGTAGTGGCGCTTTTTGTTGTCAGTTGGATGGTTAAGGCCATGGTTCTGGCAGATGTCTCCGAGACCAACATCGTGGACGCTTTCATGGTGACCGTGGCGGCTTTTCTAACTCTGGCCATTTACTCTTTCCTCTACAAAGACAATCCCTATTACAAATTCGCCGAACACCTTTTTGTTGGTGTGTCGGCCGCTTTCTGGATGGTTCAGGGGTTCTGGACGACAATCGTCGGCAACCTTCTGCCGCGTCTTTCCGAAGGACTGGCTACCTGGTTCCAGCAGCCCTATCAGGGCGGTGGCTACGATCTGGGAGTTTTTGTTTTTCCATATTCGATCATGTACTGGATCCCGGTGATTCTCGGCTCGCTGTTACTGATGCGTCTATCGCCTCAGGGAGGCTGGTTGTCCCGCTGGCCGCTGGCACTGATTGTTGGTACGACCGCCGGTCTTAACTTCGTAAGGTACCTTCGCTCTGACTTCATCGTACAGGTGGCGGCGACGTTTGTACCTCTGTTTGGCCGTGACCCGCACCCCTGGCAGGGCTTCGGTCACTTCTTTTCCAACCTGGACCTCTCGGCTTCGGGCCAGTTTGTGGCTCTTCTGTCGAACTGGGTTATTTTCATTGGCGTATTCTGTGGCTTGATCTACTTCTTCTTCTCCAAGGAGCACACCGGGGCGTTTGGGAAAGCCTCCCGTGTGGGAATCTGGATTTTGATGATAACGTTCGGCGCCTCGTTTGGATATACGGTCATGGGCCGAATATCGCTCCTGGTGGGACGCCTGACGTTCCTGTTTAGAGACTGGTTGGGGCTGATTAGTTAATACATACCCTTGCACGAAAGGGCAGCTATATGAGATTTTTGTTCGGACTAACTGTAATCCTGGCCCTGCTCCTGGGGGCGAGCGTTTCGGCGCAAACCGAACCGCCCGTCACAGATTCAGTAGCAGACTCGGTCGAGGTGCCGGCGATACCACCGCCAGCGCCGGTTACGGATCTCAAGGCTCTTGATACCGACGACGACCACGGTCATTCGGTTACGCTTACGTGGACGAAATCGGTCGACGCCCAGACGGGGCAGAACACCGTAAACGGACACCAAATCTTCCGGTGGTACCCGGCGATGATGGACTCTTTGGCGGGCGTGGATTCTCTTAAGAATATGCGTCAGGATATCCAGAGGGCACAGTCGGCCAACTCGGTATTCAGGAGAGCCCTGGGCGTGGCCGAGGACGCCCTTGAGGATCTCACCAGCGGCGGACGGGGTTTCGACGCCCTGCGCTTCACCGTGGCGACGCCGCAAGATGACAGCACTTTTGTCCTCGACCGCGCTTTTGTCGAGCAGGCGCTCAGGGACACTGTCGCCACTATGACGACGCACCTGCCTCTGCTTCCGGACAGCATAAAGGGCCTGCAGGCCTCTTTCGAGGCCGCCATTGAGAGGCTGACCGAGGCCCATCAGGCGTATCCTGAGGGAGGTAGCTGGAATCTGGTCGGCCTGGCTGCCAAAGGTGACACTTCCTTCGTTAATTCCGGGAACAAAGATCCAATGTCGGGTGACTTCATCAAGGATTTCACCGATCTTTACTATCGCGTCGACGTGGTGACCATCGATGAGACGATTCGAACCGAGTCCGCCATCGTCGGTCCGGTGCAAAGCGAAGGCCAGTGGTTCAACGGCGGACGCTTCCCGGTCTTTTGGGCCGTCATCATATTCGGCTTCCTCACCATGTACTTCGTAAGCCGGGCCAGAAAAGGGGACGACCTGTACGTCCGTCCGCTGGCCGGTATCGAGGCTGTTGACGACGCTATCGGTCGTGCCACGGAAATGGGCCGCCCGATTCTCTACGTGCTCGGTCTGGGTACGGCTGCCGATGTTGCCACGATCGCCTCGTTTACGGTTCTGGGACGTGTGGCCAAACAGGTGGCCGAGTACCAGACGGAGTTGATTGTGCCGACTTACGATCCGATCGTTATGTCGGTGGCCCAGGAGGTAGTCAAATCCTCCTATCTTGACGCCGGTCGTCCCGATGACTACAAAGAAAACACTGTCTTCTTCGTTACGAATCTTCAGTTCGCATATGTGGCCGCCGTCAACGGCATCATGCTTCGCGAGCTGCCGGCGACCAATATTTACATGGGCAAGTTCTTCGCCGAGTCTCTGTTGCTGGCGGAAACGGGTGCTCTGGCCGGCTCGATTCAGATAGCCGGCACCGACGAGATCGCACAAATTCCGTTCTTCATTGTGGCCTGTGACTACACGCTTATCGGTGAGGAGCTATACGCCGCTTCCGCCTACCTGGGGCGCGAGCCGATTTTACTCGGATCGCTCAAAGCTCAGGACTGGGCCAAAGCGGCGGTGATCGTGTTGGGCATCGTCGGACTAGTAGCCGCCAATCTCGAATGGGGATTCGCGAAAACATTCCTTGAATATTTTCACGTAACCAACTAGGAGGATACATATCATGAAAAGACAAGTTCCTCTGGTTTTGGTTCTCCTTTTCGGACTGTTCATGATTTTTCAGTACTTCGTACCGCATGAATCTTCCGAATGGGTTTACGAGTTCCTGCTTGACTGGATCTATATCATCGGCATATTCGCCCTTGCTCTGGGGATCTGGTCCCTGTATGTGGTTTCGGTCGATAAGGTCAAAACCAGGAAGCATGACTGGGGATATTCATACGTAACCCTGGCGGGGCTCTTCGGCATGATCCTGTTCGGCTTCACGGCCCGTCATGGCGACGAATGGGGTTGGTATCTTATCTTCGTGGCCTGTGTGCTGCTGACAGTCATTATGTCGGTGCAGGCGATGGCCGCCAGAATCAACAAAGGACTGCCGCTGGGTCTGGCCGGGTTGTTCCTGCTGGGGGCCGTACTGATAGCAGTCTTCGACGATACCTGGAGTTTCTACTTCTACACGCAGGAGGGTCTCCAGAGTACAATGTTCCGGGCATTCTTCGACTATATCATGATGCCCATCCTGGCTACGATTTTTTCGCTCCTTGCGTTCTTCATTGCCTCTGCGGCTTACCGGGCCTTCCGCGCCAGGAACCTCCTGGCTTCGCTGCTCCTGATTGCCGCTCTAATCGTGATGATGAGATTCTTCCCTTACTTTGGCGAAAACGTCGGGGAATTCATCGCCCGGGTTTCAAGCTGGCTTATGAACGTGCCCAACCTGGCCGCACAGCGTGCGATCATTATAGGGGTTGGCCTCGGTATTGTAGCTACCGCTCTCAAGGTCATTCTCGGTATTGAGCGCGGCTATATGGGGAAAGGATAAGGAAACCACACATGATTAATTTCTTTGACAGACTTATGCGGCTTGACCGGCGGTGGATCTTCCTCTTCCTCATCGTGGTTTGCATCATTGCGTATGTCTCGGATTTCGACGTACCCATCATGCCCGAGCGTGAGGTGGAGACGATTTACGAGTTCGTGGACAGTCTGCCGCCGGGCGAGATCGTCATGATTGCGATCGACTACGATCCCAACAACCTGGCCGAGTTGCATCCGATGACCTACGCTATTGTTGAACAGTGCTGGCGCAAGAACCTGAAAGTGCTGATTACTTCGCTTTCTCAGAACGGCCCAGGCATGGCCGACGAGGCTCTGCGCAGTATCACCGATTCGCTGGCCGAAACCAAGACCTACAACGGTCAGGTGTACGAAGGCCGGGAAGTTGTTAACGGTGTGGATTACTGCTTCCTCGGTTACAAGCCCTATTTCGCGCTGGTGATCCTGGGCATGGGGCAGAACTTCCGGCTACCGTTCCCGGAAGATTATTACGGCACGCCGCTTGATTCGATTCCGATGATGCAGGGTGTTTTGAACTACGACGATGTCGCCTGTGTGATCGACTTATCGGGAGGCAACATCACCGACTATTGGATTTCCTACGGTCAGAATCGGTTCAACTTCCCGCTGGCCCTGGGGCTTACCGGGGTTATGACCGCCCAGTACTACCCGTATCTCGGCTCCGGACAGGTGTTCGGAATCATGGGGGGGCTGCTGGGGGCGGCGCAGTACGAGAAGCTGGTCGATAACGCCGGTCTGGCCAGGGACGGGATGCGTGTGCAACTTCCCGCTCATATCGTTATCATCCTGTTCATCCTGGTAGGCAATATCGGGTTCTTTGTGGATCGACGTAACCGCCACCGGGCAGAGGGGAGGTAGCCGTGGACTTTACTACTTTCTTATGGACCACCTTCGCCGCTTTTGTGACGCTGGCGACTTTCTCGTTCCTTTACAAGGACAACCCGTTTTATAAGTTCGCAGAGCACCTCGTGGTAGGTGTGGCGGCCGGTTACTTTGTCATCATTCTCTGGCACAACGGCCTGGTACCGAACCTGTTCCGGCGCCTGGCCGACGGTGACTGGTATCTCCTGTGGCTTAACTCCACTATGTGGTGGTATCTGATACCGGCCATTCTGGGCGCTCTCATGTGGACGCGCTTTTCGAAGAGATGGTCCTGGGTCTCGCGCTGGCCGATGGGGCTGTATATCGGTATCTCGACCGGTGTGGCGATTCCGCTGGAAATGTCCAACCGCGTGAGCAAGCAGCTTTACGCGACTATGATAGTCAACCCTCAGAACCCCGGTATCGACTGGGCAAACTTCTGGGGACACGGCGGTTTCGATCTTCTGGATGTGGCCTCGGGCTTTTCCCAAGTGCTGATATTTATCGGTGCCGTGGCCGCCCTGATATATTTCTTCTTCTCAAAAGCGCATACCGGAATATTCGGCAAGGCTGCCACCTTCGGGATCTGGATTCTGATGATCGGTTTTGGCGCCTCGTTCGGCTTCACGGTGATGGCGCGTATTTCCCTGTTCATCAACCGGCTACAGTTCATCGATCAAGAATGGATCCAGCACGCCATGAATCCGGAGAATATGGTCAACGGCTCTCACTGGCCTTACCAGTTGGTGTTCTGGGCGATGATTCTGGTTGTTGTCGGGTATATGGTATTCGAGCTTGTGCAACACTTCTCGTCCAAGGGGAAAGCTGCACCAGCAGAGTAAAGTCGACTGACTCATATTGAACTCAAGAATCCCGCTTCTTCGGAGGCGGGATTTTTTTTCGTTTACAGTAGTCAAGATGCACTTTTGTGCGTAGAAGAATTAGTTGACAATTGATGACAGTCCGTCAGGCCCCGCCAATCGGGCCTTTTTGAGTGTCGTCGTGGTCGAGGAGGTGTGACAGATTTAGTCTTTGTAAGGCGCTGGTTTTCAATTAGTTGCGGTCGAGTATTCTTATTCGGGCCGTTAAATCGTTAATCTCTATTAAGATATAGGAGTTTTTTCTTAAACAAGTTAAAAAATAGCTTGACATACAGGTAATAGTTTCCTATCGTCGGCGGTGTGAGGGACCAATTCTCTGCGCAAGTTCCGAAAAAAGGGTAGCAACGCAAACACAGGGAAAGTGAGGTGGCGTTATGGCTCGGACTAAGAAAGCAGCCCCAGCCGAAACGAAGGAGAAAGCTGCCGCTGACAGGGAGGAGCAATCCAGGAAAAAATCAAGACTTTCGACCGCTGAGGCGCGCCGTGAATATCAGCGCCGGTACTACCAGATGCACAAGGAAAAGGCCAAGGAGTACCAGCGCCAATATAACCTGACTCACAAGAAGAAGGCACGGGCCGGCCGGGGGAAATCCAACATCACAGCCAGCCGCGAGGTGGTCAGAAGCACTTTTAATACTCAGGATTTAATGCATTCTCCGGTCGAAAAGACGCTAAAAATGCTGGAGAAGATCATCAAAGGTGAGCGCCTGTTCACAATGTAAGCCGCTTCCCGAAAGTCATGGCGGCCGGTGTCGATTTTTGAATCACCGGTCGCCTTTTCCATTGCTTCCCAAGATAAAATACCGTATCTATCTATCTATTCTGGACCGAACATGTGTACGTTTAAGTCCTTAATATATAAGGAGATATTATGCCAGCCAAAAAAACAAAGGGGTCCGGAAAAAAGGCGGAGGCCAAGACTCCGGCGAAAAACACAAAGAAAAGAACTATGAAATCAGAAAAAAATACGGTCAAGTCCGGCAAGTACTATTACTTCTTTGGCAAGGGGAAGGCCGATGGTAACGCGGCCATGAAGGACCTTCTCGGCGGCAAGGGAGCCAACCTGGCGGAGATGACTAACGCCGGCATCCCGGTTCCTCCGGGTTTTACGATCACCACCGAGGTCTGCAATCTCTATTATGACAACGGAATGGAGATCCCGAAGGATATCGATACAGATCTCGAATCGCACATGCACAAGCTGGAAAAAGCCTCCGGCAAGAAGTTCGGCGACCTGGCCGATCCCCTCATGGTTTCGGTTCGGTCCGGGGCCAAGTTCTCCATGCCCGGCATGATGGACACGATCCTCAACCTGGGTCTCAACGAAGAGACGGTCAAGGGCGTTGCAGAGAAAACCGGTAACGAGCGTTTTGCGCTGGACAACTACCGTCGCTTCATCTCCATGTTTGGCAACGTCGTTCTTGGCATCGACAAGGACCTTTTCGAGGACGTCATCAGCAAGACCAAGAAGGATCGTCGCATCAAGCAGGACAGCTCCCTGCAGGCCAACGATCTAAAGAACATAATCAAGAAGTTCAAGGGCATCGTTAAGCGGAAATCCGGCGAAGCCTTCCCGGATGATCCTTACGTGCAGCTGCGCATGTCGCGCGACGCTGTTTTTCGCAGCTGGAACAACCCTCGCGCTATCACCTATCGGCGCCTGAACGACATTCCGTCCGGGCTCGGCACGGCGGTGAACGTGCAGGTTATGGTGTTTGGCAATACCGGCAACAAGTCCGGTACCGGCGTAGGCTTCACCCGCAACCCTGCTACCGGCGACAAGGAATTCTACGGCGAATATCTGGTCAACGCCCAGGGCGAGGACGTTGTGGCGGGTGTCCGCACGCCGCAGCCGATAGCCGAGTTGGCCAATGATATGCCGGCGATTTTCAAGCAACTCAAGGAAATTACTACGCGATTGGAAAAACACTATCGCGATATTCAGGATTTCGAGTTTACCGTGCAGGATGGCGAACTGTTCATGCTTCAGACCCGGTCGGGCAAGCGCACCGCCCAGGCGGCTATCAAGATCGCCGTTGATATGGTCAAGGAGAAGTTGATCACCAAGGAGGAAGCCCTGATGCGGATCGATCCCATGCAGCTGGATCACCTGCTGCATCCCCGCATCGATCCCAAGGCTAAATTCGACGTTATCTGCAAGGGCCTGGCGGCCTCACCGGGCGCAGCCTCGGGCAAAGTGTATTTCACGGCCGAGGACGTCGTAAGGATCGGTCCCAAAACGCCGACCATCCTGGTTCGCGAGGAGACCAACCCGGACGATATCGAAGGCATGAACGTCGCTGTTGGCATTCTCACCTCCCGGGGTGGCATGACTTCGCACGCTGCGGTGGTGGCACGAGGCATGGGCAAGTGCTGTGTAAGCGGCGCCGAGGCCGTCCGCGTTAACGCCTCGAAGAAAGTGTTTCAGGTAGGACGTCTCTCTGTAAAGGAAGGCGAAATCGTTACGTTGAACGGCTCTACCGGCGAAGTGGTCCTGGGCAAGGTAGATACGATCGAGCCGGAACTCTCCGGTGAGTTCAATGTGTTGATGGGCTGGGCCGACGAGGTTCGCCGTATGAAAGTGCGTACTAACGCCGACATCCCGCGCGATGCCAAGCAGGCGATACAATTTGGCGCCGAAGGTATCGGTCTCTGTCGGACGGAACACATGTTCTTCGCAGAGGCACGTATTCCGATCGTACAGCAAATGATTCTGGCCGACACCACCGAGGAGCGCCAGGCGGCTCTGGACAAGCTGCTGCCGTTCCAGAAGAAGGACTTCAAGGGGCTTTTCGAGGCCATGCAGGGGCTGCCGGTAACTATCCGCACGCTCGATCCGCCGCTCCACGAATTCCTGCCCCGGAGCGAGGAGATCGAAGAGAAGATCGCCGGTCTCGATCCGAAAGACGATGAGTACGAAGAGAAGCTGGAAGCTCTGGAGAAGACGCTCAAGCGGATCTCCGAGTTGAGCGAACTCAACCCTATGCTGGGGCATCGAGGCTGTCGTCTGGGGGTGATGTATCCCGAGATCACCGAGATGCAGGTCAGGGCGATTCTTCAGGCCGCCTGCGAACTTCACAAGGCCAAGAAGAAGGTCTTCCCGGAGATCATGATTCCGCTGGTCGGTCATGTCAACGAGTTCAAGAACCAGAAGGAACTGGTCGATCGCGTGGCCCGCGAGGTCATTGCCAAGAACAAGGTCAAGAATTTGAATTTCATGATCGGTACCATGATCGAGGTGCCCCGGGCGGCTCTGACAGCCGACGAGATCGCCGAGGAGGCCGAGTTCTTCAGTTTTGGCACCAACGATCTGACTCAGATGACTATGGGCTTCTCGCGCGATGACGCCGGCAAGTTCCTTGGTCATTACGTCGAGAAGGATATCCTGCCGAGCGATCCTTTCGTTTCAGTGGACCCGACCGGCGTGGGGCAGTTGGTCAAGATGGGTAAGGAAAAGGGCCGAGCGGTCCGAGCCGATCTGAAGGTTGGTGTCTGCGGCGAGCACGGGGGTGACCCGTCTTCGATTGAGTTCTTCGAGGGCGTTGGTCTGGACTATGTTTCCTGTTCTCCCTATCGCGTACCGATAGCCCGTCTGGCTGCCGCTCAGGCAAGCATTCGAGTGAAGCAGGCCGAAAAGGCAGCCAAGGCTGCAGCGAGAAAAGCGGCCAAGAAGAAGTAAGCGATTTTCCGATTTCGCACGACGCCAGGGGCCGCCGCGCTGTTCGCGGCGGCCCTTTTGTCGGCGGATCACAGGGGGCTCCTATCCTGTTAGCCAAGTTTAGCTTGACATTTTCGGCCGGTGACATTGATTCCGGTTTTAACTCGGGTCGAGGTTTCTCTCTTTGACCGGCGTATTGCCAAAGGGTGTGTCCGGTGCCTCGATTCCGCCTGATAGTATGCTTTGGAGAAACAACTGAAAGTCAACGATGAGACACGAATTAGACGCCTTTTTCAAGCCCCGCTCGGTAGCCGTCATCGGCGCCACTCCCAGGAAACTGACTATCGGTCGAGAGACCCTGCACAACATTTTCGCCGCTGAATTTCGCGGAAAGGTCTTTCCGGTCAATCCTAACTACGAAGTCATCCACTCCGTGAAGTGTTATTCGACTGTGCTTGACGTCCCCGACGCCGTTGACATGGCCGTTATAATCGTCCCCAAGCAGTTCGTCAAGGAAGCGGTACGGCAGTGCGGTGAGAAAGGCGTCAAGGGCGTGGTCGTTATTTCGGCCGGCTTTTCGGAAGTTGGTCCCGAGGGCAAGACCCGGGAGAAAGAGGTCCTCGAGGTAGTTCGCAATTACGGGATGCGGATGATCGGCCCGAACTGTTTTGGCGTTGTCAACGCCGACCCGGAGATTCGGCTGAACGTCACTTTCGGCAAGACTTTTCCCAAGCACGGCAACGTTGGTTTCATTACCCAGTCCGGCGCCATGGGGGAGGCGATCATGAACCACGCGATGGAATTGGGTATCGGGTTTTCCAAGATAGCGTCGATCGGTAACAAGGCGGATATCTCCTCCAACGATATCATCACGTACTTCAAGGATGATCCCCAGACGCAGATCATCCTGCTCTACCTGGAGAATTTCGGTAACCCGCGCAAATTCACGCAGATCACGACTGAGGTCTCTCGATATAAACCGATCGTGGCCGTCAAGTCAGGTCGGACTTCGCTTGGAGCCAAGGCGGCTTCCTCGCACACCGGCGCTCTGGCCGGTCTCGATGTAGGCGTGGACGCTCTCTTCGAGCAGGCGGGCATTATGCGGGTTGACACTACCGAAGAACTTTTTGATGTCGCCGCCGCGCTGTCGCGCCAGCCGATCCCCAGGGGCAACCGGGTGGTCGTAGTAACCAACGCCGGCGGTCCCGGAATCCTGGCTACGGACGCCATGATCAGCCACGGTCTGGAAATGCCCAACCTGGCTCCGAACACCGTCAAAGAGCTCAAAAATTTCATTTCGGCCGATGCTTCATATGCCAATCCGATGGACATGGTAGCCGGCGCCGGTCCGACCGAATATCTCGAAACGCTGAACGTCATCAAAAAGGACAAGCGTTACGACACCATCCTTACGATTTTCCTGTCGCCGGTAACCGTGGACGAACTGCACGTCGCCAAGAACATCCATACCGCCCTCAAGGACACCGACAAAACAGTTCTGACTTGTCTCATGGGCGCCGGCGTAAGCAAGGCCGGAATCGATTTTCTCAACCACAACGGCATACCTACTTATCTCTTCCCCGAGGCTGCTGCCAAGGCGCTGAAGACTATAGACGGTTATCGTCAATGGCTCGAACGTACGCCGGGCAAGGTCAAGAAACTCAAAGTGCGGACGGACAAGGCCGCTGAGATCATCAACCGCTATCTGGCCGACGGTACCTCGGCGATTGTGGGCGAGGACGCGATGGAAATCCTGAAGGCGTACGGTATCCCGGCTGCCGGATATGAATACGCTTTCTCTCCCAAGGAGGCTGTTTCCGTAGCCAAGTCGCTGGGTTTCCCGGTGGTAATGAAGATCAACACGCCGCCTATTCTTCACAAGACCGAGGCCGGCGGGGTGATGGTGGATCTTCGCTCCGAAGCCGAAATCCGCAACGCTTACAAGGAACTGCTCAAGCGGGTCGGGAAGATTCCGAAAGGTGAAAAGTTCTCCGTTATCCTACAGCAAATGGTCTCCGGTTCGGTTGAGACAGTTATCGGTATGACCACCGATCCTTCGTTCGGCCCCCTGATCATGTTCGGACTGGGCGGCATTTACGTCGAAGTCATGAAAGACGTTGCTTTCCGCATCTATCCGCTGACCCCGCTGAAGGCGCGGCGGATGATAAAGTCCCTCAAGTCTTACCCGTTGCTGACCGGATTCCGAGGAGCACCGCCGGTAGACATAAAGATTATCGAGGATACACTGCAGCGCGTGTCGCAATTGGTCGGGGATTTCGACAGCATCGCGGAGATAGATATTAACCCCTTCATCGTCTCGGACGCTCGTGACCGCTGCAAGGCGGTAGACGCGCGATTTATACTCAAGAAGGAGTCCAAACGATAGTCAGCGACGTTACAGGACAATCGTAGAGGAGGTTGGCGATGCGATACGAAATCAGATCGATCGGCATATGGGCCTACCTTAAGATCGGCTTCTTTCTGAATCTGCTTATAGGGTTCATAGGCGGACTGTTTTTCGCGGTTTTCATGTCGTTTCAAATGGCCCTGATGGATAATCTGGGTCTGGACCCGGGTCCCGGGTTCGGCGGCGAAGAGCTTCCGATCGGTATTCTCATGGTCATCATGCCGATCATGTTTGCCATCGGGGGAGCCATCTTCTATACCCTGTTCGGCCTGATTTTCGTTTTCATATACAACCTGGTGGCCAAACTTACCGGCGGATTCGAGATGGACCTTCGGGCCGTGGATCAACCGCCCCCGGTTCAATCGGTTTCACCTCAGCCGGCCGCACCACAGACGGCTCCGCCCGCATCGCCTCGGGAGGCCGCTCCACCGTGGCAACCGCCACCGCCGCCGCCCGGCACGCCACCACCACCTATAACAGACGAGCACCGTCCGCCGGAACCTCAGGGGCCACTGCCTCCGGCCGGGGACGAGCCAAGATAGATTCAGCAGGAACCTATGTCTGAGAGACCCGTCAAAGTACGCATTGCACCCTCGCCAACCGGTTATCTCCACGTTGGAACCGCCCGCGCGGCGCTATTTAACTATCTATACGCCCGCCACAACGACGGCAAGTTCGTGCTCAGGCTGGAAGACACAGATGTCGCCCGGTCAAAACCGGAGTTTATCCAGCCCATTCTCGACGCCCTCAAATGGTTGGAACTGGACTGGGACGAGGAGATCGTTTTCCAGTCAAAACGTAGTGAACTGTACGCCGAGTACCTTGAACGATTCCTGAAGACCGATCGCGCCTATCATTGCTTCTGTTCGCGTGAGGAGCTGGAGGCTGAGAGAAAACAGGCCCGTGCCGATAAACGGTCGATGAAATACAGCCGCAAATGCCTCTCTCTGAGCAAAGAAGAGATACAGGCGAAACTTGACGCCGGAGAGAAGCCGGTGGTCAGAGTGAAAATACCAGAAGGGGCAACCACCTACGAGGATATCGTTTCGGGCGAACTCACCCGCCAAAACGAGGAACTGGAGGATTTCATTGTTGCCCGTTCCGACGGTTCCGTGACCTACAACTTTGCCGTAGTCGTGGACGATTACGACATGGGTATAAGCCATGTTATTCGCGGCAACGATCATATCACCAATACGTTCAAGCAGATTATTCTGTACAACGCCCTGGAGCTGGAGCTGCCGGTGTTCGGTCACGTTCCGATGATTCTTCGTCCTGACAAAAAGAAAGTCTCCAAGCGGCTTGGTGACAAAGATGTCGGTGAGTACCAGAACGAAGGCATTCTTCCCGAGGCGATGATCAACTATCTGTCGTTGCTGGGTTGGTCACCGAAAGTAGACAACGAAATATACTCCCGGCAGGAATTGATAGACCTGTTTGATACATCGGGTCTGAACAACTCCAACGCCGTGTTCGACGATGAGAAGCTGCTGGCATTCAACTTCTCTCACATTCAGAAAAAGAGCGACCATGAGCTGGCCGTGCTGGCCGCGCCTCTGCTTGTCGACGCCGGGGTGACCACTAAGTACTGGTTGGAGACGCGCTGGGAGTTCCTTCGACAGGTTGTAGGCCTGCTCAGGGAGAGGCTGCACCGAATGTCGGATATCGTGACCCTCGGGGGATATTTTTTCGATTTCGACTATACTTACGATCCCAAGGCCGAAGCCAAACAGTTCCACGCCGAAGGCGCCCAGCTGCTGTCGGATTTGGCGGAGCGGTTCGAGGCGCTGGATCAGTTTACGCACGACAAGGTCGAGGCCGCCCTGTCCGAACTGGCCGAAGAGCGGGATATCAAGAAGGGCAAGATAATCCATCCAACGCGCCTGGCCGTGTCCGGCATGTCGATCGGCCCCGGTCTGTACGACCTGCTGGTAGTATTGGGACAGAGAACGGTTGTTGACAGGATGAAGAAAGCAGTAGAATATATACATCAGAGATCGTGAACTGCGGCATGGCAGTCGCGCTAGTGAGGTCAAAGCATGTCCAAAACTAAAGAACAGATAGCCGCCACGCTGAAGACAGCCATTCGCGGCGAGGAAGACGGCTACAAATTCTACGATCTGGTTGCGAAAAAGGCCACCAATCCCGAAGCTAAACGCAAGCTCGAAGGTTTGCGGGACGACGAGATGCGCCACAAGGAGACCCTAAGAGCCTTCTACGCCAAGTATGTGGGCGGCGAAGTCGGCGAGCTGCCGGAAAAAGGGCTTTCGGTCCTTTCCGACGTCTTCCGCAAAGGCCACGTCCACGATCTCAAGAGCGAGATGGAGTTTCTAAACCTCGCTATCGAGGCCGAGTTGGCGGCGACCAAGTTCTATCAGGAAGAGCGCAATCTAATAGACGATGAAGAGTTCGGCAAAGTGCTGGACCAGCTTGCCGACGAAGAACACGGCCATTTTGAATTGCTTCAGGCGGAAAAAGACGCCCTGGGCGGCAATTACAACTGGTTCGGTTTCGATCACGGCACGCCCATGGAGCACTAGACGGGACTTTTGTGAGTCGACCGGGAAGGCCCCATGGGCAGGAGGTGAGTCGTGCAATGGCTCTGCGAAATATGCGGATATGTTCACGACGGCGATGAACCGCCGGCCAACTGTCCGCTTTGCCGCGCTCCCCGAAGCCGTTTCGTGGAATACCATGAGGGAGGGGACAACGGTGACGGCGGTCGATCCGAAAAATGAAAACCGGAAGGAGACCTCGGTAATATGAATTCCAACGGACTCAGAGCGGGCGACGACGCCCCCGATTTTACGCTGCCCACGCACAACGAGGGCGAACTGAACCTGGCCTGGTACGAGGGACGCAAGAACGTAATCCTGGCGTTTTACCCGGGCGATTTCACGCCGGTCTGCTCGGCCCAGATCCCCGGCTATCTCCCCCTGATGGAGGCGTTTGAAGAACACGATTGCCAGCTTTTTGGGGTTTCCGTGGATTCTGTCGCCTGTCACATCGCCTGGGCCAAGTCCCTGGGCGGTCTGTCGTTTCCTCTCATGTCCGATTTTTATCCCCACGGGGAAGTGGCCGCCAAGTACGGTGTCCTGGCTGAACGTGGCTATGCCGAGCGGGTCGTCTTTTTGATCGATAAGAAGGGCGTTATCCGTCTGGTGGATCGCGTCCCGCTGTCCGACACCCCGGACAACGAAACGCTGCTCAGGGCTATCGGAAACCTGGCCGCTGCCGAATAGCACCGCCTGACAACGCCCCTGCGGCATGGGGCGCCAAATCGCGCAGAATCTCGGGCAGGTGCGGGCACTTTTGTGTACATCCGCTGTTTAAGACTGGATGAATATGAGCAACACAGAGTCAGCCTATAACCGCGAAGACGTTTTTGATATCACTTTCATTGGCGCCGGGCCGGTCGGTCTCTACGGTATGTACTATGCCGGCCTTAGAGTGACCCGGTTCAAGACGATTGACATGCTCGATGAGGTCGGCGGCGGTCTCATGGCGCTCTACCCTGAAAAGTACATTTACGATGTGGCCGGCTTTCCGAAGGTTATGGCCAAGGAACTCACGCGCATGCTCAGAGAGCAGGCCACCCAATATCCCCACATGTTTTGCCTGGGCGAGAAAGTTCTTGACCTCAAGCGACACGATGAAGGCCTTCTGCTTGTGACTACCGACAAGGGCGTCCACAAAAGCAAATCGGTCGTTATCTGTGCCGGGATGGGGGCGTATATACCCCGACGCCTGGATATCCCCAACCTGCAGGAACTCGAAGGCGCCGGTGTTTTCTACAGCGTACGCCGACTCAACGATTTCCGCGACAAACAAATTCTCATTGTTGGCGGCGGCGACGCGGCGTTTGACTATGCCATGATGCTGGAACCGGTGGCCCGCGAGATAACGCATATCCACCGCAACGATTTCTTTTCGGCTCATGAGGATTCAGTACAGAAGGTTCGCGAGTCCTCGGTAAGACTGAAAGTCCCTTTCTGGGAGCTAAAGCGCATTGAGGGTGAGGACTGGGTCAAGCGGGCGACTATCGTCCAGACCCAGACGGGAGAGGAAGAAGTCCTGGACGTTGATGCCATCATCCTCAATGTCGGCTTCCTCACCAACCTGGGACCGATCGAAAACTGGGGGTTGGAGCTCGAAAACAACGCTATTAAGGTCGATTCGCGTATGCGTACCAATATCGACGGCGTTTTCGCGGCCGGAGACATCGTGACCTACGAGGGCAAGCTAGACCTGATATCGACCGGTTGTGGCGAGGTGGCCGTTGCCGTCAACAACGCCAAGAATTTCATTGATCCGAAGGCGAAGGTTCGCCCCGGTCACTCCACTGACAAGCACCTGGTGTCCAGGCGGAAAATGAAGCGTCTGGCGGAGAAAGAGAAGAAATAAAGAATGTACTTTTCGCTGCCCACAGAGTACCGGGAGGCCGGAATCGAGGAGCTCAAAGAGCGTATCACTGCGGTGCGGGAACGACTCGGCTCCAGGCTCTGTATCCTTACGCATCACTATCAGCGCATGGAAGTAGTGGAGTTCGGCGATCGTGTCGGTGACAGCTACGCCCTCTCGAAAATTGCCGCCGGCCAGAAGGAAACCGAGACGATCGTATTCTGCGGCGTTCACTTCATGGCCGAGTCAGCTGAAATCCTGACGGCCGAGCACCAGAACGTCTTTCTGCCGAACCCGCTGGCCGGTTGCCCCATGGCCGACATGGCGGAAATGGCCGACGTCCTCGAAGCCTGGGAATTCCTCAAGCAGTTCGGTGGCGAAGATAAGATCATGCCGATCTCGTACATGAATACGGCGGCCGGTTTAAAGGCGTTCACGGGCAAGTACGGCGGCCTCATTTGTACTTCCTCTAACGCCGACGCTGCCCTGAAGTGGGCGTTCGACCGGCGTGAGAAGGCGTTCTTTTTCCCGGATGAGAATCTGGGGAGAAACACCGGCAAGAAAATGGGGTTGAAGCCTGATGAAATGGTTGTCTGGGATTTTTCGCTCGACAACGGCGGCCTGACCGATGAACAGATCGACCGCGCTCGCATAATTCTCTGGAAGGGGCACTGCCACGTCCACACGAATTTCACGGCTGAGCACGTCGACGAGGTGAGGCGCGAGCGGCCGGGTGTGAAGGTTGTTGTGCACCCGGAGTGTCCGGTGGAAGTAGTTGACCGGGCCGACGCCTCGGGTTCCACCAAGTTCATTGTTGAGTACTGTGAAAAAGCGCCGTCGGGGTCGGTTATTGCCATTGGCACCGAAATAAATCTGATCAACCGCATGGCGCATGAGCATCAGGATAAGACGATTATCGAGTTGTCCGGTAAGACCTGTCCGGTGTGTGCCAACATGTACCGGACAACGCTGAACGATCTGGCTCATTGTCTGGAGAACTACCCGGACCTCAAGCGGATCGAAGTCTCCGATTCCACTCGCCGAGACGCCCGTCTGGCGTTGGAGCGGATGCTCGAAGTCAGGTGAAGATTGAGATCTCGTAAAGCTTGACTGTCGCGATCCACGTTGATATATTTCCAGCAATTATGGGGAAGGGCTGCAAATCGCTCGAGAGAGGAAAGCGGGTATGATACAGGATGTGCTGGTCCCACAAATGGGAGAATCGGTCCTTGAGGGGACTATTTTAGAATGGAAAGTCCAGGTTGGCGATAAAGTGGAGAACAATCAGCCGCTTGTCGAGCTGATGACCGATAAGGTCAACGTTGAGATTCCGGCGGAGACAGATGGTGTCCTGACCGCCCAGTTCGCCAAGGAGGGCGATGTCGTCCCGGTCGGCACCCGCGTGGCCACGATTGACGATGGCAAGGCAGGGGAAGCTAAGGCTGCTGCTCCGGCCGCCAAAGAACCAGCCAAAGCAGCGCCGGCCAAAGCTCCGGCGACTTCTGCCCCGGCCCCGGCCGCCCCGGCGCCCGAGGTCAAAGGCACCGCCGCCAGGGGTAAGGGGAAGATGTCCCCCAAGGTGCGAATGATGATTCGCGAGTATGGCTTGGACTCGGAAGCGATCACCCCGACCGGAAAGAAGGGTCTGGTCACGGTCGACGATGTGATGCGGACGATTGAAATGCGTTCGACAGCGGCCGGATTCACCGGCGGTCCGATTCCTTCGCCGGCCCTGGCTACGGCGCCGACCACGCCCGCCCCGGCATCTCCGGCGGCGGCCCCGGTGCCAGCCGCACCGGCAGCGCCAAAAGTTCAGGTCCAAATTCCGATATTCGAACCCCTGCCGGAATCACAGCGCGAGACCCGGCTGCCTCTGGCCGGCGCTCGAAAGATGATCGCCGAGCACATGGTGCACTCGGTTCACACTTCAACCCATGTGACCACTTTCGAAGACATTGACTTGACCGAACTCGCGGCGTTTCGCAAAGAGATAAAAAAATCGTTTATCGAGACCTACGGTGCTAATATCACCTTTATGCCCTTTGTGGTCAAGGCGGCCTGTACGGCTCTAAAAGAGTTTCCGACGATCAACGCTTCGATGACCGAAAAAGAGATCATCGTCAAGAATTACTACAATATCGGTATCGCCGTCGCCCGCGACGAGGGCCTGATCGTTCCGGTGATCAAAGATGCGGACAAGAAAACAATCGTCGAACTGGCGGTTGAGATCGCACAGCTTGGGGAGAAGGCCCGGACCAACCGGCTCATGCCGGACGACGTCTCCGGGGGGACTTTCACCCTGACCAACGCCGGCATGTTCGGCGCGACGGCTTCGACACCCATAATCTCGCAACCGCAGGTGGCTATTCTCGGCATCCACGCGATCGCCAGGCGCCCGTGGGTGGTGGACGGTGAGATTGTGGTACGCGACATCTCCAGCTTTGGTATGTCCTTTGACCACAGGCTGATCGACGGTCACACTGCCGTGCAGTTCCTGCATCGGGTTCATGAATACCTGGCCGACACGCGGCGTCTGCTGCTCAACCTGCGCTGATTATGAGTTCGTCTGATGACAAAGCGTACGGCTGGCACCTGGGACTGGGCAAGGTCGAATACCAGCAGGTGCTGGGCTGGCAGCACGGCCTGCTGAAGATGCGCGAGCAGGGTTTTGCCAGGGACACAATAATTACAGTCGAGCACCCGCCGGTGATAACGGTTGGTCGGGACGGTCACGAAGAGAATTACGCCGACCTCAAAACACCGCCGATCAAGATTGAGAGGGGCGGCGACGTCACCTGGCACGGGCCGGGGCAACTGGTCGCATATTTCATCTTCAACCTGACCCGGCGAGGCCGAGACCTACACCAGTTTATGGACAACATCCAGGACGGCATAATCGCCGTTCTGGGAGAGTACGACATCGCCGCCGACAAGGGAGGAGAGCACAAAGGCGTCTGGACGGGGGGGAAGAAGATCGCCTCGGTGGGCGTCGCCGTAAAAAAATGGATGTCTTTCCACGGCGCCGCGATTAACCTCAATACCGACCTGTCGGAATTCGATCAGATTCAGCCCTGCGGTCTGGATGCGACGGTGATGACCTCTGCAAGAAAAATATTGAGTAAGAAGGTGAATCTTCTTACCTTTGGCCGGCAGTTGGTCGACCATTACAGCCGCATCTTCGAAACCACATTCGCACCGGTTGATCTGGAAAGTCTGGCCGAGGACGTTGAAAGCCAGGCCGGCGGCTACGAGATTTGACATCCCAGGGGCCGTAGAGCCCCGCTTTCACAGGAGATAAGAAATGGAGCTTGAAGGGAAAGTAGCGTTTGTGTCCGGCGGCACCCGGGGAATCGGGTTTGCCGTCGCCGAGAGGCTCGCCAGGCAAGGAGCCAACGTCGTGTTGAACTATTTCCGGAGCCGTCAGTCGGCCGACGAAGCGGTGGAAAAGATCAAGAGCTACGGCGTGGAGTCGTTTGCCCATCGGGCCAACATGGGCAACCACGCGCAAATCCCGGCCATTTTTGAAGCCATCACCAAGCGCTTCGGCAAACTGGACATCCTGATCTCCAACGCCGCCCTGGGGCTGTATACGGACCTTCTTGATATCGACGACAAGGCTTGGGATCTCTCTATGCACACCAACGCCCGGGCGTTTCTGCATTGCCTCCAACTGGGCTCCAAAATTATGCCCGACCACGGCCGCATTGTAACGCTTTCGTCGCTGGGTTCCATTCGGTATATTCCGGGCTATTCAGCGATTGGTGTATCCAAAGCGGCGCTGGAGAACATCGTGCGCTATGCGGCTATTGAAATGGCCTCGCGCCAGATTACGGTCAACGCCGTGTCCGGCGGGTTTATCGATACGCGGGCGTTGTCGGTGTTTCCCAATTTCGAGAAGATGAAGCGGGAAGTTTCCGAGCGAACGCCGTTCAAGCGTATTGGCAAGCCTGAGGAAATCGCGGACGTGGTCGTTTTTCTGGCCGGTCCGAAAGCCAGTTGGATCACCGGTCAGACGGTTATTGTCGACGGCGGCTACTCTCTAATGTAGTCAGGCTGCTATAGCCGCCGGTTCGACGTTGCATCAGAGGGGAACGACTGTTGGCAACCGGCCGTGCGGACAAAATTCATCCTTACGTTCTAACAGCCTTCACTTTGACGGTGGCGGCCTTCTATGCAGCCTCGTTTTTTCCTCAGGCACGTCTGTGGGGGATAAATTGGTTCGGGTTTTTCGATTGGTACGGTCCGATCTCCCTGCTGGCAGTCGCGCTGCTCTTACCGCTCGTCCTTGTCCGGCTCGGCTCGGCGGATGACAAGCCCTCAAGCAGTCGCGTCTACGGCGTTTTCGCGAGTGCGACCGTACTTCTGCTCACGCTCTTTCTCCACCTCTTCAGGGCACGCACTCACTTTCTCGGCGATGGCTACCAGATTCTGGACTGGCTTAGGTCGGGAGCGCCTAACAACAAACCCTGGGCGGCCGGGGTCCACGCGGTCCTGTTGTGGCTGTACACCGCTGTTGCGGATTTCTCGAGCCAGCCTGAATTAGCGGCTTCCCAACTGCTTTCATATCTATCGGGCGTGGTATTCGTCATTGCAGCTGCCCTGTCTGCCGCCTGGTTCTTTGAGCGGACGAGAGATCGAATCATCTTTCTTCTGGGTTTGTGCTCGGGTGGGCACATGCTTATGTATTTCGGATACGTCGAAAGCTATCCGCTTTTTGTTACCGTAGTGGCGCTGTTCAGTCTTGTCGGTCTGGCCGTCAGCCGCGGCAAACTGGGCCGGTCCTGGCTGCTGATTCCTCTGGGGCTGGCGGTCACCCTCCATATCTTCTGCGTGGCGCTGATTCCGGCAGGACTTTATCTGCTTCTCAGGGACACTTCGTTGGGGCGGCGCCTGGCGTCAATGCGTCCCGCCGTACGATGGGGGGGAGCCGTCCTGTGCTTTGCTGGCGCGGTGGCGGTCTTTGCATACGCTTACACCCACAGCTACTTTTTCCGCTTCACTATCGTGCCGTTTGTTGATGGCCCGCTGGTGGTGGAACGATACACGATGTTTTCCTCTGCTCATCTGCTGGACTTTGTTAACCTGATATGGCAGCACGCTCCAGCCTTGTTGCTGTTTGGGGCGGTCCGGCTCATGCTGCCGATGCGCTCCATGGTCGTCCGTCCTGACTATCGCTTCCTGTTCCTGTTGGCAGCTCCATCGTTGGTGATGGTTTTCATCTTTCAGCCGGGTCTGGCAACGCCCCGCGACTGGGACCTTTTCAGCTTTCCGGCCGTACCGCTGGTCCTTTTGGGTTTTTATGCGATTCTGGATAATCGGGACCGTCTGGTCGGATACACAACGATATCCGGCCTTGCCATCGCCCTGGGCTTCATGCTTCTGATCCCGAGAGTAGCAACTCAGGTCGTTCCAGAGAAGGGCTTGGCCGTGTTTGAGCGCATGGCGGTCCTTGATCCGATTAGAAACCGCTCCGGGCGCTTTATACAGATCGATTACTATGAGTCTCTGGGCGATACGGCCAATGTAGAACGGGTCCGTGAGTTCTGTCGCGCCAAATATCCCCAGGAGCGATGGTACGAGGAGTCGCGAATCCTCCTGGAGGGAAATAGGCCGGAAGCAGCCGCCGAGAAGCTCCGGGATGTAGTGAATTTCGACCCTTCCCACGGGCACGCCTGGGCTGGTCTGGGACTATATCATTATGAGAACAGGCGTTTTGACAGCGCCCTGGCCTGCTGGCAAATCGCCACCGCCCTTACACCCTTTGATGCCGATCACCTCAGGCAATTGGGTCTTGGTTATTCTGCGGTTGGAGACACCTCCCGAGCAGAGGATTGTTGGCGAGGATCTGCGCATCTGGATGACTCCGACCCCGCGGCACAAATATACCTTCTGGGGCTCTATCGCGAGCAGGAGCGCAACGACGAGTATGAGCGCATTCTCAATACTCTCGGAGCCCGGCCAGATGTACCCCTGGGGGTTCTGGTAGAGTACGCCGATTACTGTGCCTTTGTCGGCGACCTTGCGGCTTCGGTCGAAGGTTACAGTCGGGCGTTGGCCCAGGGGCTGGACTCGGCTTTCGTGAGGGAGCGGCAGAGGCAATACCCCGGCCTGCGGGTTATCGAAGACTGATTCTGCGGAAAGGCCCGGTCAGGCCTGGTTTCGCTTTCTCTGGATCAAGTATATCGCCAGACCTCCCACAAACAGACCGATCGAAACAACCTGATTGTAGGTCGGCTGGAGGCCGTCGAGTGCGAAGTGCATTTCATGTTCGTAATAGCGGACGTACTCCAGCACAAACCGGAAGAACGCTTCAGCCATGAAGAGAATAGCCACCAACTGTCCCACGAACTGCCTGCGTTTCATCAGGAAGTGCAAAGCCACAAACAACCCCAGACCATAGAGAGAACTGTATAGCTGGGCCGGGTGGATGTGCTGTGAGCCGAACACACTGTGGGGAATCGAGCCGGTAGGAAACTGTACACCCCATGGTACATCGGTCGGCGTCCCGAAACAGCAGCCGTTGAGAAAGCAGCCGATGCGGCTGATGCCTATGCCCAGTCCGAGAGTAGGTGCGAAATAGTCGAATACTTCCAGCACCGAAAGCTTCTTGAAATAGCAGTAGACGATAGCTCCGCCGATGGCCATCAGGACGCCGCCGTACAGGTTGAGGCCGGCGATGCCGAACTGGCCCTCGCCGAAGGGATTGAACACCGCTCCCAGGTTGTTTGAGAAATCGCCCCAATGCAGAGCCACGAAGGACAGTCTGGCGCCTATGATGCCGCCGAATATCAGGATGTAGGCTACGTTCAGGAGGGGCTCAAAATCCTTGCCGTCGCGGCGAGACATTCGGGCTACATACCAGACACCCAGCAGAAACGAAAGGGCCAGCATCAGCCCGAAGGACCGGATAGGCACCGGTCCGATATGGAAAAGTTCAGGATACATCTTGTCGGCTCAATTCCTTTTGTTCTTTGTGCGGGCTCACATCCCGTGTTGGGGACTTTTGGTACTTCCACACCAGAATCAACGAAAAGATCCCGATGGCTGCCCCTGCGAATACGTCGGAAGCATAGTGGAATCTTCCCCAGACCGTGCCTATCGCCAGACCGGTCACGATCGGCAGGAGTACCCACCCGGCTTTACGATAATACCTAAAACAGAACAGCATAATCACGAGTGCGATTCCGGTGTGGGACGAAGGCATCGCGCCGCCGCGCACCGCTCCTCGATCTATCACCATTTCTACAAGCGGCCTGAATATCGGCCCCTCGACGCTATTAGTGTACAGCTCGGCAAAATGCCAGCGGGGTCCCTCGACAGGGTACAGCGAGAACAGCAAATACGAAATAAAAAACGTCAGACAGGCCGCAGCCGAAAACTCCCTGATCACCCGGTAGTGCTTCTTGGCAAAGGCGGCGATGAGAAAAACGGGCAACATAGGATAATAGCTGAAGTAGCAGAACGACAGAATCTCGTTGGTCCAGACGTTCAGCAGATGACTGTCGATATAAAGCGTCGGATTGGCTCCGAGGAGCATGTTTTCGAAAGTCACCACCTGCCAGTCAAGAAACTGGTCAGTCAGCAAAAACATCAGACCGCCCGTGGCCCGATAGAAGAAGGTGAACATAGCCCCTGGGTACAAAAGCCTCACCAGAGCCTGCCAGCGCCCTCCTGAGGAGTCTACAAAGCGCATTATCAACAGGGCCACGGCTGCCATAGCCGCATAGAATACGAGCTCGTCGGTGTAATCGGCCAGGGGGCGGCCGAACGCCAGGATTGCTGACAACATAAGCAGGCAGTAACCCAGAACTATCCAGTCGAAAGCGTACGCTGTGCGGGCTATTGGAGAGCGAGCCGCCTGCTCAGTCATCAGACTTGCTTCTTTCCGACCGGCCGGCTACGACAAGAACGATTTCGCCCTTTACCTTGCGGTCCCTTATCTGTTCGATTATGGCGCTGATGTTTCCCCGGATATACTGCTCGAATTTCTTGCTGATTTCTCTCGCCAGACAGGCCTGTCGGTCTCCGAGGACCTCCTGCATGTCGGCCAAGGCCTTTTGTACCCGGTGGGGCGACTCATAGAACACAAGTGTGTGTTCCAGACTCTCCAGCTGTTGCAGCCTTCGTTTTCGCGCGGCGGATTTGTTGGAGAGAAAACCCTCAAAGAAGAACCGGTCTGTGGGAAGACCGGAGGCGGTGACCGCCGGTACGATCGCGCAAGGGCCGGGCAGGGCCACGATCTCAAGATCAAGCTCTATGGCGGCTCGCACTATCCGGTAAGCCGGATCTGAAATACCTGGTGAACCGGCGTCCGTGGCCACCGCGACGCTCTGTCCCTCGGCTACCATCTGAGCCAGTTGTGCGGCCCGCTCGGCTTCGTTGAAATCGTGATAGCTGATCAGCTTCTTCTTTAGACCGAGTTTTTTTAGAAGCGAGCCGGTGACGCGGGTATCCTCGCAGGCTACGGCGGCAACTTCTTCGAGTACTTCGACCGCCCGATTGGTTATGTCGCCCATGTTTCCAATCGGTGTGGGGACGAGGTATATTTTGCCGGGTTGTACAGTCATGGCTGGAGGTCAGCTGTCCAACTGGACGTAGTTGGGGACGGCCTTACGATTCAGAGGAGCGACCGGCGGGAGAGAGCGTTTGAAGGCGTTGCGGTTGAGGAAGGATATCACCCGACTGAGACTAACGGCGTTGAATCCTTCCGATTCAAGCGCGGCGATCGAGCGCTCCCCATCATCGACGACCCGTCGAAGAATCCCATCTATTTCATCGTAGGTGACGCCGATCTCTCCCTCGTCGGTCTGGTCGGCCCAGAGATCGGCCGAGGGAGCCTTGGTGATAATGGACTCGGGGACCTCCAGATGTCTCGCCAGGTCCCGCACCTCCGCTTTATATAGCTCTCCAATGGGATTGGCCGAACAGGCTGAGTCGCCGAACAGGGTTGTGTACCCCAGACATATCTCGGTTCGGTTGCCGGTCCCGAGCACCAGGCGGTTCATCTCATAAGCCTGATCAAAAAGGATAGACATCCGCTCCCGGGCCATCTTGTTGCCCGCGCGAAGCCTCATATCATCGTCAATCGTTTCATAATAGGCGTCGATCATGGGGGAGATATCGACTGTTTTGCTTTCGATCCCAAGATGGTTCACCAGCTTCCGGGCGTCGCTCACAGATTCAGAAGACGAGGTTCTGTACGGCATGAGAACGCCGAACACCTTATCGGCCCCGACGGCTCTCACCGCCAGCGTCGCCGAAAGGGCGGAGTCGATTCCCCCCGAGAGCCCAACCACATAGCCGAATAGACTGGAAAGGTTCAATTGCCCTACAAGGAAGCGGCTAATTGTCGTGAGGGTGTCCTGAAAGTTGATTCCTTTAGTCATTGTCTCTATTCCCGGTCTGAAACGATACCAAATCAGAAAGTGACTCACAAGTGAAATATCCCCGGTTGACGCCGCTGGTGCCCGGCCTTATATTCCGGCATTCAAACTGAGGGAGAACCGGATCAATGAGCGTAAACAAAGCTATTTTACTGGGACGACTGGGCAAAGACCCGGAGCTGCGATATACTCCTTCCGGGAAAGCGGTCGCATCTTTTTCCCTGGCTACGTCCGAGCGGTGGACCGGTCAGGACGGCCAGCGCAACGAGTCTACGACCTGGCACAACATTGTCGCCTGGGGGAAACAGGCCGAACTGATCAAGGAATACCTGCGCAAAGGGCGTGAGGTATATATTGAGGGGCGTATCGACAACCGCAGCTACGAGAAAAAAGACGGCAGCGGCAAAGCGTATATTTCCGAAGTCATCGTCCAGACTTTCCAGTTTGTTGGTTCCCGAGGAGATTCGCAGGGCAGCCCCGAGCCTTCAGCGGCTCCCAGTGGAGAGGCTGCCGCGCCTTCCGGCACTGCTACGTCCGACGACGACGACCTCCCGTTCTGATCAGAATTTGCACAGACCTGTCGCAAAAGCCCCGCGTGCGGGGCTTTTGCATGTCCGATACTTCCACAACAGAATGTCTTTTTTAGGGCTAAGAACGGCGGCCGATTTCACCGAAATTTGACTATGCGGGCGAAATCTGCCCAATAGGGGGCCGGGTCCGCGTCAAGAATAATAGGAGATTGTCTTATGTTCGCACGACTTCTAAGAGCCGAATCCGTTCTGGATAACGCGCGTCTCTATCGGACGGCGACTTTCATGGGGCTTTCGGCGGTGATGGCCTCAGCGGCCATTATCTGGTACTACAACGACAACGTCCTGGGCGTCGTAAGTAGCGGCATCTCTGACCGCATCCAGTTGACCCTGTTAGCGCTCATGCCCTACATGATCTCGGCCGTGATTTCGGCGATCACCGCCATTGGTGTCATGAACATCCTTCCAACGGCTCGCATGGCGGCCCCCGTGCATCAGATAGTCGCCCGGCTGAAAGAGATCGGCGATGGTGACCTCACGGCCAGGGTACGAATGGACGGTGAGGATCCCCTCAAAGACGTCGGCAACGCTTTCAACGGGGCCATGTCATCGCTGGCGGATCAGGTGGCTCACTGGAAGATCGTCAACCGGCAACAGTGGGGAGTACTCTGTCGTATTCGCCAGGCTGTTGAGGAAAAAGATGAGGAACAGGCGTTGCGCTTTGTTGCCGAGATGGAACAGAACTGGGATCGTATTGCCGAGATCGAGCAGCGTCTAATCGCCTGATTTCTTGGGTTCGTCCGACTCGAGTTTCCTGACTCGCTTGAAGAGATCGGGAAGGCGCGAAAGGGCGGCTTCTATTCGTTTTGCCTGCATGATGTCGCGGGCGGGGGAACCAAGAACGGTTTTTCCGGCTGCAAGGGATTTGGCTACACCGGACTGGGCGCCGACCTGGACGTCATCGCCGATTTCGATGTGCCCCACCAGCCCCACCTGACCGGCGAGGATGGCCCGGTTTCCCACCTTGGTCGATCCGGAAATGCCGACCTGGGCTACGATAATGGCGTTTTCGCCGATCTCCACATTGTGAGCTATCTGCACCAGGTTGTCGATCTTGGTCCCACGACCAATTTTGGTCGGGCCGATGGCGCCCCGGTCAACCGTCGTGTTTGAGCCGATCTCCACGTCGTCGGCAATCTCCACCCAGCCAACCTGCTTGATCTTCTTAAGACCCTTTTCTGATGGGGCGAAACCAAAACCGTCAGATCCGATAACCACTCCTGAGTGCAAGATGACGTTGTTGCCGATCTTACTGCCGTTGAGAATACGAACCCCCGGGTAAAACAGGCAGTTGTCACCTATCTGAACGTCCTCACCCACGTAAACCGACGACACCAACTGGCAGTTGCGGCCTATCACCGTACCGTGGCGCAGATGGCAGAGGGGGCCGATGCGCGATGATTCATCGATGTTCACATCCCATTCGATGACGCTGTCGGCGTGAACGCCGGGCGCCGTCTGGGGCTGGTCGGGGTACAGGAGAGCGACAATCTGCGCGTAGGCAAAGTAGGGATTGGGGTGTCGAATAACCGGTATGTGGGTGCAGGGGGTGTCCGGGTCGAGGATGAGCGCCGAGGCTCTCGTGGTTTCGACGAAACGGGAGTACCGTGAGTTGGCGATGAAGCTGATGGCTCCCGGTCCGGCCGTTTCAATTGGGCCCACCGCCTCAATGACCGTCTGGGCATCGCCCTCGACGGTGGCGCCCACTCTTTTCGCTAATTCGCCAAGAGTCATGGAATAGCTACAGATCCAGTTTTTCGAGCTGTTCCAGGACCTTGTCGGTAATGTCGTAAGTGTCCTTGATGTAGCCCAGACCGGACTGGAGCGTGAAGACCACGTCGTA